>NZ_JAQPOK010000078.1 GCF_030068445.1 Roseofilum halophilum BLCC-M91
ACATTTAGATCGCGATATAAATGCCAGTTGTAATATCTTGGCCGCAGGACTTGCGGTGTCAGTCTGTGGAGCGAGTGTAAGACCAGAGCAGAGTAAATCTGTGAAGGCAACTGCTATGAAGCAGAAACCTAAATTGTGAGATTTAGGAATCACCGTCCTTCTAGGGCGATGAGGATGTCAATAAACCGTCGTGCTATCTCCACAAGTTGAGCGTCAGTATTGGAAAAAAGCCAAAATTCTATTCTATAGTGCTTTGGGCGATCGCGAACATGAATGCGCTGGTAATAGGTAAACCGTTTGATCGCATCTTATGAGATGATAGGGGAGGCAATCCGGAAGATCGCAGCCGGTTGTCTGGATCGGTGAAGTGAACTGGCTTGTCCTCAACTGTTAGCCCAAAGAAGCAACGAACTGAGCTACCAGACTTCCCTATCCCCAATTTTTGCACTCATCTCCAGCCCTTGGCCTATAAAACCCTGAAGCATGACTCAATCAACTGAGATCCCCTATCTATTACGCGCTACCCGTGGAGAAGTCCTCCCTCGTCCCCCCGTATGGATGATGCGGCAGGCAGGACGCTATATGAAAGTCTACCGCGACCTGCGAGATAAGTATCCGAGCTTTCGGGAGCGCTCCGAAAATCCCGAACTCTCCCTAGAAATTTCTCTGCAACCCTATCGCGCCTTTGAACCAGATGGGGTCATCCTGTTTTCTGATATTCTCACCCCCTTACCGGGAATGGGGGTTCCCTTCGATATTGTGGAAAGCAAAGGGCCGATCATTGACCCCCCCATTCGCTCCCTAGAACAAGTGGAAGCAGTGACTCCCTTAAACCCAGAAGAGTCCCTCCCCTTTGTGGGCCAGGTGTTACGGGAGTTACGCCAAGAAGTCGGCAATAAGGCTGCTGTATTAGGCTTTGTGGGGTCTCCTTGGACATTAGCCGCTTATATGATTGAAGGTAAAACCTCCAAAACCTACAGCAACATTAAACGCATGGCCTTTAGTGAGCCACAAATTCTACACCAACTCTTGGGTAAAGTGGCAGATTCGATCGCCACTTACGTCAAATACCAAATTAAAAATGGCGCTCAAGTCGTACAATTATTTGACTCTTGGGCCGGTAACCTTAGTCCCATTGATTATGAAGCTCTCGCCCTACCCTATCAACAACGGGTGGTTAAGCAAGTCAAAGCTGAATATCCCGATACGCCCCTGATTCTATACATTAGCGGCAGTGCGGGGGTGTTTGACCTGATGCCCAAATCGGGAGTCGATATCATTAGTGTAGACTGGACGGTGGATATGAAGGATGCCCGGTCTCGTTTGCCCGAAACCATGGGAGTACAAGGCAATGTCGATCCCGGTGCGCTGTTTGGATCGAAAGACTTTATCCGCGATCGCATGATCGACACCGTTCGTAAAGCTGGCAATCAACGCCATATCCTCAACCTCGGTCATGGGATTTTACCAGGAACACCCGAAGAAAATGCTCAGTTTTTCTTTGAAACCGCAAAACAAATGGATCAACTGCTGGCGACCTGTTAATCGATTATGACCCGAACCCCATCAACCCCGAAAAAAAAACGGATTTTCATGACCGGTGCAAGCGGTTGCATTGGCCACTATATCGCTGAATCTCTGATTCAAAACACCGGTCATGAGCTGTTTTTGCTCGTCAGAAAACCAGAAAAACTCAAATTCGACTATCAGGCGCGATCGGGTATCACAATTTTAGAAGGCGATTTGCGCGAGATTAGCCAATATAACGATCTGTTGAGTACCGTTGATGGGGCCATTTTAGCCGCCACCGCTTGGGGCGGGCCAAGGGAAGTATTTGATATTAATGTTGTCAAAACCATTCAACTCATTAAAGCATTAGACCCGAATGTTTGTAACCAAGTCATCTACTTTTCTACCGCCAGCATTTTAGGTCAACAAAACCAACCTTTACCCCAAGCAGGACAGTTAGGAACCGACTATATTCGCTCTAAGTACGACTGTTATCAGCAACTGAGTAAACTCGCCAGCGCTCCACCCATTTCCGTCATCTTTCCCACCCTAGTCTTTGGTGGCGATGAGAATAAACCCTATTCCCATCTGTCCTCTGGACTCTCAGAAATTCCCAAATGGATTAACTTAGCTCGGTTTTTGAAAGCCGATGGTAGTTTTCATTTTCTCCACGCCTACGATATTGCCCAAATTATTACCCATTTGGTAGATTATCCCCTCCCTCCTGACCCCAAAGAAGATTTTGTATTTGCCCATCATCTCGTTTTAGGGAATCCTGTAATAACCATTGATGAGGCTGTGGAAGAAATTTGCCAGTTTTTGAATAAAAAAATTTATTTTCGCATTCCCCTATCCCTTGCTTTAGCTGACACCCTGATTGGCATTTTGCGGTTGGTTGGCGTGAAAATTGAAATGGCAGCTTGGGATCAGTTTTGTATGCGCTATCGCCATTTTCGCTATCAAAACCCTGTCAATCCGACTACTTTTGGCTTAACCACCTATTGCCCCACCTTAAGCGATTTGCTTAAAATTAGCGGAGTCAGAGCTAAACTAGACCAGGGGTAATAGCATTATTTCTTTTTAATCTTGCAACTCAAGGTTGTTTCGGCTGTCGGCAACTTGAAGCAGGTCGGCGACAGCCGAAACAGGAGTGCGGGTATCTTGCCCGCTTCTTAACTCATGAAAGGGTCTAGTTTTTAGCTTTACGAGCCATCTCTAAAAAGCCTTTCATGTTGGGGCCGGGGCGACGGCGACTCATGTTTTGCCCTAATCCCGTATTCATGTACTTGGTTGCAAACCCTTCTTCTACAACGGGTTGAGCCGGTTTAGCCACAGCCGCAACTTTAGGTTGAGCAACGGGTTTGGCCGCAGGGGTAGCTTGTTCGGGGGCAGCTTTCTGTTTTGCCTTTCTGAACGTTTTGGTTTTCTTCCCTTCTTTTTTCGCAGTTGTCTTGGCAGGAGCTTCTGTTTTTGCTGCGGGTGCGGGTGCTTGAGCAGGAGCTTCAGGGGCTTTAGGGGCTTCTGGTGCAGGAGAGGCTACAGGTTGGGTTTCGGTTTTTGGGGTGTCATCAAATTGAACTTGAAAGTTATCACTTTTTTTCTTGCCACCGAATAAATTTTTCAGGAATGCCATAGTCGAAAATACTCCTAAGAGTTCTAAGGGTTGATGGGTAGATAGGGATTGGATCTATCTATACTGCATAAGCTTCTTAAAGAATTTTAAGTTTTGTGCGTATCTAGCACAAGATTGATTAAAATTTATTTACAATTATTTACATTGTCTTCAATTGAGGGACATTGAGGCGATCGCCTGTTACATTCGTTTATATTAGTTTCAGCTATATTACCCTTAAGTGTCATCCAGTCAACGGTTATGACAGAACCTTTAAACATTTACCCACTTGGTCATCCCCTTCTGCGAACCATCGCCCAACCCATTGCCAACCCAGAAGATCCACAGATTCAACAACTCATCGATCGATTAATTACGACAACAGAAACCAGTCACGGGGTTGGCATTGCCGCTCCCCAAGTTGGACAACCTTACCGTTTATTCATTGTTGCCTCTCGCCCTAATCTACGCTATCCCCATGCTCCAATGATGGAACCTACCCCACTGATTAACCCGCAGATTATCAGCCATTCTGATACCCAAATCAAAGGATGGGAAGGCTGTTTAAGTGTACCGGGAATCCGAGGATTCGTGCCCCGATTTACGGAAATTGAAGTTGAATATATCGATCCCACCGGTCAACGTCAGCACCGAATATTTACTGATTTTGTGGCTCGTATTATCCAACATGAATGGGATCATCTAGAGGGGAAACTTTTTATCGATCGCGTGGAAAGTACCCAAGATTTAATCAGTGAATCGGAATACTACCGACAAATTGTTGGCACTCCCAACCCCTCCCCATCTTAACTCTGTTATCCAGGTCTTATCTGTATGAATCAAACCAGTGTATGGGTTAATCACATTACCAAAGCTTGCAACACTCAACCGTCTGTATCTGTGATCGACGGTCAGATTTTTGTGAAAACGGAACCTTGGGGGTTGGGGGGAGGCAGTGCGATCGCTCAATTGTATCTGCCCCTAAATCGTCAGCAATGCTGGCACAACGTGACCAACTATCCCCAATGGGTGAACTATTTCCCCGATCTCACCCAGAGTAAAGTTTTACCCAATACTCAGCACATCTATCAAACTGGGGTTAAAGACTTTATTCTGTTTCGTGCCGAAGTAGAAGTTTATCTCAAAGTTCGAGAAACGCTGAACCAAGCCATAGAATTTCAACTCATTAAAGGGTCATTCTCTGAATTTCTCGCCTATCTTCATCTTCAAGACTATCAACAAGGAACCCTGATCAGTTATGCAGTCCAAGCCACTCCCAATTTTCCCATGCCTGCTCCCTTAATTGAACAAGCCTTGAAGATTGAATTACCGGCTAATTTGCGGCACATGCGCCAAGTTCTTTGTCTGTCTAGTTAACCCATCAACTCAGCAGACGAAATAAAAGAAACTGAGTTTGTTGATGGGAATTAAAATTATCATCACTGACCAAAATTAGACTCTGACTACCATCAGAAAAATGGGGGCCAAATGTCATGCCTTCCAAGTTATCTAGGGTAATCCCTAACCGATCTAAATCGAAAAGCAATTGTTTGCGAATGGCTTTCAAGTCTCCCAGGTTACCTTTGAGAGATTGAACGTTAGATATATCAGTTGCTGCTCCAGTCACTGCTTGGAAGAGTTTGACCTGAAAGCCCGATAAGCCAAAAGAGCGCTCTAGGGTGAGAAAATGTCCTGGTTCATCTAGGGCAAAAATTTCCGTTAAGCCTTGAAATACTGTTTTCGATTGAGGGGGATCGAGTTGATACAGGTGTTCAGAAACCAGCAGAGGGGGCCCTTCACTGAGGAGATAATGCATCCACCGAATTCTGCTATTCACTAATTCTTTGGCTTCTGGATCTTGGTCTTGGGTTAAGGCGGCTTCTGTTGCGACAAATACCCGCAAGGGTTCGCCTGTTGTGGGTACAGAGCCGATGGGGTTAGTGGTTAAAGATTCAAATCCTAAGTTATTTTGTACTCCTTTTTCTTGCTCTTCTCCTGGAGAATCGGGGATATAGCGCCGGGGAATGGGGAGTTGATTTAACCATTGTCCGGTTTGACGGTCATATTCGGCGATCGCAGGGGGAATCTCTGGGTCGGCAATACCTTCACTGGCAATTAAGAGGCTTTGGTTGGGAGTTATGGCTAGTCCTTCTGGATCGAGGGTATTTTCTGGATAAAGCGTACCTTCGGGGCTTTTTAAGGGCGTTACCGCTTCTAGATTGACTTGAAAGGGGTCGAGGGAAAGATTAAAGGTATAAAAGCGAGCTGGGCCGTGAAAACTGCGGTCATCGGAAAGGGCATAAAGTTGATTGCGGACTCGATCGTAGGCGATCGCCGATAAGCCCCCTACGGTTGTTCCCTGAAACTCCCTTTTCGATAGGCTGAACTCGCCTACCCATTCCAAAGACAAGGGCAAAAATAACCGCTCTTGGGCACTCACTTGAGGCAGACTACAAGCCGTAAGCAACCCAACCAGACAGATACTTAACAGAAACCGAGAAACCAAGAAGCCTTTCATTATATCAAATCCTTACATAGTTGCTACAGATGATTGACAGGGGGACGCGGAGACAGGGGGACGCGGAGATTGATGTGTAGCGTGATTTTTGGGATTTGATACTACTGCCACACCCAGACCATTCAATCAACCATAACGGCATCTTAACCGATTGGCCGACAATTCCCCATTCCCTATTCCCCATTCCCCCTAGAAGCCACATTATTACAATTCAAATATTCTGCACTGCAAGGATCGACCGGTTGTCCATAGACTCCAGGAGGATAAACTTCAAAATGTAGGTGAGGGCCGGTTGATTGTCCGGTACTGCCGACTAAACCAATCGTATCTCCCTGACGGACTTGCATTCCTTCACGAACTACAATTTTCGACAGATGACCATATAGGGTGCGCGTACCATCGGCATGTAATAAGGTGATGGTTAAGCCTCCTTCTCCAGCCGATTCGTTAGCAAACGCCACTTTGCCATCTGCTACAGCCCTGACTGGACTGCCCATGGGGGCCACAAAATCAACGCCTGCATGGAGTTCTCGGCCCCATCTGCGGGTCGTACGCCATCCATAACCGGAGGAAATGGGAGCATTGGGTAGGGGATACAGCCAGGTGGTTGGGTTAGGAGCGGGGGGTTCTAGGGTAGAGGGCGGAGAAACCCAAGGGCGATAATCCTCCCCATTGCCATTGGGTGGGGAATTCTCTGGGGGGTTTTCTGTGGGATTGTCCCATGGATTCGGTCTCTCTAGAGAGGGTTGGGGAAAGCGTCGGCTGGGTAACCGAGCCGCCGTGAAGTTACCTGTGTTGGGAATTACGCCACTGGAACTAATGGCAAAATGGGAAAAGACTTGATATCCTTGGTTCCTCAATCGGGGCACAATAGAAGCCATACTCGTCTGATAGGTCAGTGCCTGCAAGCCTTCTACTGTTTCTAGTTGGCTGCCTGATTGTTGAAATAAATGACACGCTTTTATGCGATCGTTGGGAATTCCGGTGAGGCGGCTAATAGTTGCTATATCTCGATCTTGGGTATTTTGAACAAAAACAAATCGGCTGTTTAGGTTACAAGCATCACTGGAAGACGATCGCCAATTCCAGCTTTGAGCGATGGATGCCTGTTGAGGAATAACGATGCGAGCAAGGGGCACAAGGGCGATCGCCAATCCCAATACAGCCAAGCGGATACGTTGTGTGATCATCAATTTACTCCCAAGAACTCTCGATCAAAAGCACTGCCTCAGTCTCGGATTAAAGACTTATATTATCGGATCTTGCGATCGCTCATGCCACCAATCCGGGCATTCTGGAATTTTGAGTGCCGCGATCGCGATCTCTATCACATCTCAGGGTCGGTTGAGATCACCTGTAGACGATCTCTAAGCTCACAAGATAGGTAGTGATGCTGTCACTGGCAAATGCTGGGTAATTGGCGAAGATAGGATTATCGATTAATTCAGTTGTGCTGCCTTAACCATCATGTTTACTCCCACCACCACCCTCCAACCCATGATTCAATTCTTGCAACGGGATCTAGAACTGCCAGCCACCTCCATTCGCCTAGCGTTGCGCCACCATGATAGTAATCCCACTCTGTTGCCAATGACTTTGTGGCAGTATGGATTGATCACCTTAGAGCAACTCGACAAAATCTATGATTGGCTGTTTTCGCAAGTCTAAGGGATCTGTGCATTCTGGCTTATCCTCTTCTACGGGGACGAGATTGAAACCAGATCGCGATACCACTACTGGCTAAGAGGAGTAATCCGAAGCCGTTGACAAAGGGATAAATCAGTTCTAGGTTAATGCGGCCAAAGTGACCGCGATGGAATTCCAAAAGCCATAAAAAATCATTAGCTTTTCCGGTAACCACTGCAACCTGAAACAGCGATCCAGTAATTAAGGTCAGGAAGATGGGGAACACCATGATCGGTGCTAACCAAAAATGCAAGCGACGGATATAGATTCTATTCATTCATCTTATTTTTCGCTGTAATTAATACAATAGGTGTGGCCACTAAAGCAAATACCATGAATGTTCCCACATCGAGCATGGGATAGGCAGGAGGGGGATCTATCCCAGGGGCAATTTCTTGATGCACCATCACGGGAGTAGGAGAGGGTTGGATCTCTTCTTTCGCAGTTGGTTCAGGTTCCACAGGGGGGCGGTCATGGGAATGCCCAGCATGGGCAAGCAGAGTCAAGGTCATGGCATTGAGGGTAAGGATCTCGATGCTATGGTAAACTCTCTAGTCAAGGGGAGAGTCAAGGGAATTAAGGTAAATCCTATGTTGTCATCCCAATCTGACTGCTTATTGATCGGACAAGTCAAAGCCCAAAGCGGTGTTCCGATTAAAACCATTCGCTATTACGAACAATTGGGATTGATTGAGTCTGTCGATCGCACAGACGGAGGGTTCCGGCTATTTTCGCCCCAGGTCTTATCCCGGTTAGCCTTTATCCGGCGATCGCAACACTTAGGCTTTAGTCTCCAAGAAATTAAACAGATTTTGACCATTCACGATCGCGGTCAACTGCCCTGCGAACAAGTACGCCACAATATCGACCTCAAAGTCGCCGATATAGACCATCGGATTGCTGAATTAAAACAATTAAAACAAGAATTACTCGATTTAGTTCAAGACCCTCCTGATGTAGATGAATTAGAAGATCAATTAGAAACCCCCATTATTTGCCCGATTATCCAACAATCTCATCCAACATCCAATTAAGACACTTTACTCATTGCTCATTCTAACCGCGCTGAATATGAATTAAATTCGACATATTTTCAAACGTATCATCATGGCTAATCACAAACAATTGCCGGAACGATTTTAGATTTCCGATCGCCTCCGCCAACTGTTGACGGCGCGGGCGATCCATATTCGTCGTCGGTTCATCAAAAAAGGCAATATCCAAATCCGATAGAGTCCGCAAAATTGCCAATCTCACCGCCAGAGCCGCACACATTTGTTCCCCACCAGACAAGCTCTTAAAATTGCGCTTATAACCCTCTTCTTGCACCACAATATCATAGTCTTCTGTCCATTCCAGAGCCACATTTTGCCGGTTCATCAATTCTCGAAAAATCGTATCTGCCTCTTGGGAAATTTCCGCCAGATAAAATTTAGTGATCCGAGGAGAAGCCTGATTAAAGAAGAACCGAGCATCCTTAATAAATTGCCAATTTTGTTGCGCTTTGTGCAGTTCGACTAAAGTTTTCTCACGCTTCTTCGCAATTTCTCCTTTTTTAACTAAAGATTGACAGATATCAGTTAATTGTTGTCGTTGCCAAGAAAGCGTCGCCTCCAGTTGTGCCAAGCGATTATTCATATTTTGTAGATCTTGCTCTACTTGTTGGATTTCGGCTAAACTATAGGTAGAACTCAGACCATCGAGTTCAGCTTGCTTTTGCTGTTTTTCAGTTTGCAGTCGATCCCGTTGAGCGCCTATTTTCTCAAGGTTCTGTTGCCGTTCTTCCAAGGTTTGAGCCTCTTTTTCAGATTGAACATAGAGCAAATACCCAGAAGAATGCTCTTGTTTAAGTTGCTCTACCTTGGTAATTTCCGCTTCAAGGTTTTCAAAAGCCCTGAGTTGCTCATTGAGAGTATCTAGAGCTTGCTGAATTTTTTGTTGTTGCTCCGTCAACTGTTGCCATTCCTGTGCTATATCAGGGGCGCTGGCTAGTTGTTGCTCTAAGAACTGACGTTGCCCTTTAGGGTTAGCAAGCTGTTTCAGGCGATCGCCAATTTCTTGTAACTCCCCAGTTAACCCGTCTTCCCCCTCCAGTTTCTCCTCTAAGGCAATTAACTGCCCTCGTAATGCCTGCGCTTCCTGCTTCAGTTGGGCTTCCTGTTTCCGTTTACTAGGTAAGTTTTTTAACTCTGCCCGACATTGATAAGCAAGTTCCAATTGCGATCTTAACTCTTCACAAGTTACCCTTAAATCCTGTTCGCTCACCTGTTGTTTTAAGTCAGCCCCCATCTGGTAAAGTCGCTCTAAACTCCGATCTTGGCAACTTTTCCCGGAGGTAATCAAGGTTTGTACCTTTGGCTCTAGGGAGGGTAACAGGGGTTGGAGTTGCTGAGAATAGGATTGCTGCTCTTCCCCCAAATTGATTAACGTATCAATCTCCTGGGCAAACTGCTGGGCAGCCGCCACCCTACTGAGTTGAGCTTGATATTTTTGTAACTCTTCCTCTAGCTGGGGAATTTGCGCCACAGAAGCTTCTAACTCTTGCAGGCGATCGGCCTCTTGTTTCACCTCATTCAACCGCTCTAAACAGTTATATAACTGCTGCTCCGTGCCCTCCTGTTCGCGCCTGTAATCTTGCACAGCTTGCAGTTGAACTTGCACCGTTTGCTGTTTCTCTTCTAAGTCATTTTGCTCTTCTACCCCAGGAACCAATGCTTGAATTTTCCGTTCTGCATCCTGACAACTTTCCCGTTGTGCCTCCAGTTTAGCTAACTGATGCTGCAAGCGTTGTAAACCTTTCCCCTGTTGTTCTTTTTCCCCCAACAGTCGCTGTTGACTTTTCCGACTTTTTCCCAGTTCCCTTAACTCACTTTCCGCTCGTTCATAGGCGCGATAACTAGCTTTATTTTCCTCACACTTTTGGGCACTCTCTTGGGCTTCTTGATAGGCTTTTTCTCGATGATCATACTCTTGATGCACCCGTTGATACTCTGCCTCTAACCCTTGTAGAGCTTGGGTACATTCTTCCACCTGTTGCTGATGTTGCTTAAACTCGCTTTGGCGCTGTTCCAGGGTTTTCAGTTTCTCAATCACCGCCTTTTTTTCTGCTTCCCCATTCTCTATTACTGCATTAACTTCTTGATGGCGATCTTGCAGGGATTGCCAATCTTCTAATTGCAGATCGAATCGCTCTAAATGTTGCTCGCAGGTTGTCACCTCATCTTCTGCAAACCGATCTAACTCCCTAGATTTTTCCTGAGCTTTTTTGTACTCTTCAACTCGTAAGATTGGGTCAAATACTGCCTTGCGCTCTCCTGGTTTTTTAAGAAAATCAACGGTAAATGTTCCTTGAGGAATCCCAATGGCATCTGAAAAGACTTTCGCTAAATCCGCATCTTTAGGAATTCCTAAGTGTTCTTGTAACCATAGCACCACATCATTCACTTTAGTCGGGTCGAGTTTACTACCAATCTGCGGATCGTAAAGCTCATATCCGCGCCGGGTGCAACGTTTCACTTGATAGGTTCTGCCATCTTGATTAGAAATAAATTGCACTGTTGCTTGGGCGCTTTTACTTCCTTTGCGGATCAACTCTTCTCGCTGATACTCACAGGAGTTGAACATTACCCAAGCAATGGCTTCTAGGATAGAGGTTTTTCCGGCACCATTTTCGCCACAAATGGCATTACTTCCCGGCTCAAACTCTAAATAAAGATCGGCGTGGGACTTAAAATTTTTTAGACTAATCGATAAAATTTCCATGGAATGTTAATCCGTGAAGTTGGGTTATATCGTGTTTTTAACTGATTTTAAACCCTGTGTCCTTCATCCCCCTGCCCCCTTCGGCTACGCTCAGGGCAAGCCTTCTCCCGTGGGAGAAGGAAAGCAGAATTCTATCAAACGTCTTTCGCTGCATCCAGGAATAATTTACGGGCAACTGTTTGGATTCCGGTATGGCGATAGTAGTCTGTTGCTTGGTCAATAAACGCTGCTACAAAATCCAAACTATCATCAGAAAATTCAATAAATCCGCCGATATGTTCATAAACACCTTGGGGGGTTAAACCAACAGAACCGACTAAATTATTCATCCATCCTTCTACGGCGTTAAAGGTATTGGTAATAAAGCCGAATTTGTCATCTCCAGGAATAAATCCAGAAATAGCAGAAAAAGCAGGATTACCTTGAAAGGCACTTCTACCTTGATTATCTAAAGTGCCGTGAACTTTTTGTAAAAAGTCCGGGCCTAGAGGAAGTAATCCATCGACCGAGACGAGGGCAGCCATCCGCATCAGAGAGGCCCCTTGATAATGTTCAGTCAGTTCCGTGACAAATTCTCTAGGTTTGAGAACATCTAGACCATTCAACTTGCTGTAGGCAATTAATTCTACGACTAATTTTAAGCATAAATCCACGGATTGGGTGGTATCGGCTTTGGGGGTTAGTTTATTTAAAAATCCCAATAATCCAATTTTTTCGCCCACTTTATTGGCTAGGGCAGCCGCTCCCAGTGCCCGGTCTGCATTGTCGATGGTTTGGTAGAACCAAATGGCGCTTTGATAGCCGTTACTTTTATCGTTATACCGCTCGATCGCCCGGTTGCGGATTGCGCGAATGCGATCGCCGTCGGTTTCCCCGGTCACCACTTCAATGGTATGGTCGCAACCAATGGTATTATCCCACTCTCCAGGGACTACAAAATCCAGAGAATTGAGCATCTTGACCGTCAAGTTATCTGCCGGTAATTCGTCGAGTAACTCAATAATGGAATCGGCCATCTGTAACTCCTGGTTAAATACTGTCTTTATTGTGAATCCTCTCCCCTCGATGTGTCAATAATATGACCAGAAGCAATCGTGAAGCAAAAACAAGGCCGAACCGGGCGATCGCAGTCTACAATTTTTGCAACACCATTAAATCTGCGATCTCCGAAAGTGAACATGGCATCCTACATGAAAATTAATCCCCAACTCCTAGATAAGGGAGGTCTCCGACTCACCAAAGCACAAAAAGAAGAGATTTGGAGCCGTTTTCCCGAACCCATAGAGGGTCACTGCGCCGATGCTATCTTTGAAGGGGGAGGAGTGCGGGGAATTGCCCTCTTAGGGGCCTTACGCTGCTGCGAAGATTTAGGCATTCGGTGGAAAAAACTGGCCGGAACCTCGGCTGGTTCCTTAACCGCAGCCTTTTTAGCCGCCAATTTTGCGATCGATGAACTCGAAGAAATCCTCAGTACCATCAACTACGATCGCATCCTATCCCAAAAAACCAGCCCCTTCATTTTCAACGGCGATCCCAGCAACGACCTGCAAGCACCCTTATGGATGATCTTGTCCTTACTGTTGACCCAACAACTCGGTCAATATGACTCCAACCCTTTCCGCCACTGGATCGCTAAAACGATTAAACCAACCGGTATTCAAACCTTTGCCGATGTCAAACGCCTCGATCCTCAACGAGAACTCAAGGTCGTCGTCTCCAATATCACCCACTGCGAAATGCTCGTCCTACCCGACGACCTCAACCCCAATTCCCAGGGACTCAACTCAGAACAACAAGATCGTCGTCAAGCCATCCTCCAACAACATCATCTCAGCGACTATCAAGACTTTAGCATTGCTGAAGCGGTACGCTTATCCTCTAGTATTCCCCTCTTCTTCAAACCCGAAAAACTTGGTAATGCCTATATTCTCGATGGCGGTTTGCTCAGTAACTTTCCCTTGTGGATTTATGACCGTCCTTCCAGTGACCCCCTCAACCCTCCTCAATGGCCCACCTTTGGTTTTCGCTTAATCGATCAAAACCTAAATCCTCCCGAAATTAACAACGCCCTTGACCTATTTACCGCATCCCTGCGAGCCATGGCCAATGCCAGAGACCGATACCACCTGCGTGACGGCGATCAAGGCCGGGTGATCAATATTGATGTCAGCGATGCCCAGGTCACCACCACCGAATTTTCCCTCAGTTCAGCCAAAAAGGCCAAACTCTATCGCTTAGGATACAAACACACCAAAGACTTTTTCCTCCACCACTGGAACTGGAAAGAGCATCTGATAGCGCGAGGATTTTGCTGAAAAAAAGTCTCTCCATCCCCTTGCCCATCCGGGCTAAATTTGTTATTATGGCTAATGCTTACCTAGGAGAGGTGGCTGAGTGGTCGAAAGCGGCAGATTGCTAATCTGTTGAAGGTATTAGTACCTTCCGAGGGTTCAAATCCCTCTCTCTCCGTTGCCAATATGCTTCCCTTGACCGCCTAATTGGTCAGCATACCGTCTTATCTTTATTCTCAACCAGATGTCAAAGCACCGTTTAATCGTTTCCGGTGTTGATACAGCGCTTCGCGCGGTAATGGGTAATGGGTAATTGGTAATGGGAAAACCATTTTTCACGCTATAATCCCCATTTTTCAGGCTTTTCATGGGACAACACTCTCAAGGAACATTTCGATTACTGTACCTCATAACATCGA
>NZ_JAQPOK010000079.1 GCF_030068445.1 Roseofilum halophilum BLCC-M91
GCGCGGTAATGGGTAATGGGTAATAGGTAATGGGAAAACCATTTTTTACGCTATGCGTGCCCATTCTTCAGGCTTTTCATGGGACAACACTCTCAAGGAACATTTCGATTACTGTACCTCATAACATCGAAAAACGCTGTAATGGAGAGAATACTGTTAATGAGGGTAGAAGTGAGTCCGGCTGTAGTCATAAAGGTATGTTTAAGAGAGAATGTACAGCTTTTTATTTTGCCGGATGGGGGACTGGGAGAATGTTAAGTTAGGTCAAGAGGGTTTTGATATAGAGGCGATCGCAGCGCGGGGTTTGGACTCCGGTTGCTCTTGTATATCCCCGACGTTCATAGAGCCAAATGGCTTCTTGGAGAATGGAGGCGGTTTCGACCCAAATTTGTTGATAGCCTTGAGCTTGAATGCTGGATTCTAAGGTTTGCAGCAGGAAAGAGCCGAGTCCTTGTCCGCGCACGGAGGGTAAAAGATACATTTTGCGAATTTCTACGGCTTTCTCTCCTTTGGAGATGGGATGATAGGCTGCTGTGCCAACCAATTGGCGATCCGATTCTATCACCCAAAATTCTCCCCCGGTTTGCAGATAGGCGCTTTCTACTTCTAGAGCATCGCGATCGGTGTGTTGGGGTTCCCAAGTTAGGCCATATTCGGCTAAAACTGAGCTGATGAGGGTAGCAACGCCTTGGCGATCGCCTGGTTGCCAATCTCGAATTAAATAATTACGGTAAAGCTGTCTCACGGCTGTATAGATTGATATGTTCACCAAAATTTTAAGCGATCATGACTCCCTTAGTTGAAAACTTAATCAAGCTCTATGTTCCTTTAATTGGCTGGACACTATTAGGATGGGGGATTGGCAAATTTCTGATTGGTACTCTCTTACCCAAAAATATTAGCCCTTATCTAGGGAAAGGATTATTTCTGTTTGGTGTGCCCATTAGTATTGTGGCATTTCTGCGGAAAACGGATCTTTCAGGAGGGATTTGGATTGCACCGTTAACGGCTTGGATCGCGATCGCAGTAGGAGCAGCCTTTGCCTGGACTTGGATCGATCTGGGAGTCAGTGATGAGCGCTTGCGATCGATTGCACGGGGGTTAAATCCTGCCCTAGAAGGGCCTCAAAATGCGGCTGTAACCGAGAGTAACTGGAGTGAACCCACCCAAGGCAGTTTTATGCTGGCGATGATGTGTGGCAATACGGGTTACTTGGGATTTCCTTGTGTTTTAGGGTTGGTGGGAGAAGATTATTTTGCCTGGGCTTTATTTTACGATTTGCTGGGATCGGCGATCGCCGTTTATGTGGTTGGGGTTGCCCTTGCTTCCTATTTTGGCAACAGCGATCAGCAACAGGAATCTATTCTACAAAGAACCTTCAAAGCCACCCGCAATAATCCTGCATTTTGGAGCCTCTTATTTGGCTTAGGATTTCGCTATGTTCCCCTTCCGGATACCCTCGAAACCACGTTATATAATGCGGCTTGGACGGTTGTGCGGATTTCTTTGGTGTTAATTGGCATTAAGCTCAGTGAACTCAAAACCCTGGGTAAGCTCAAAAAAGCCTCTACTTGTTTACTCATTAAAATGCTCTTAGTTCCCCTAGTCGTGGGCACAGGATTAATGTTTTTTGGTATTGATGGGCCTCCGCGATTAGTGATGGTGCTACAGATGTCGATGCCTCCTTCGTTTGCTACTTTGGTGATTGCCCAAGCCTACCATCTAGACCAGGATTTGGCCGTTACCAGTTTAGCCCTTGGCTCTGTCGTTTTGTTATGTACCTTGCCCATTTGGGTGTGGTTGTTTGGCGCTTAGAGAGGCGGCTTCATTTGAATATTGTAGGGGAATTCGTAAGCCGAATATAATAAATTATGGACAGATTGGGCAAATTCTAAATTATCGGTTCCTTGTTGTAAATGGTTCCTAAAGTCCTCAAAAACCCTTTGATAATGGGTAACCATCCGGGGAGTTTCGGTGGCACAATCAGCAAGAATAGTGGATTTTCCTTGAGGATCGGTTAAAATGAGTCGTTGCAGATCGTGGTCTAAAAGTAGTTCATAGCCCGTTTTTGCCAACTGTAAGTGAGTCGTTTTACTCTTAATTCCTAAGCCCCAGTGGGTTTCAATCCATCCTCGACCGGCGCAGTGGCCGTCTGTTGTAGCAAATTTGAATCCGACTTGGCTATGAATATCTACATGGGGGTGAGTGAACTCTAGAGTAAAATGGGATTGGGTCAGGTCTAAAGCAGGAATCAGTTTATTGATTACGCTTAAGGCATTGACTCCAGAATCCATCCAACTCGAAATTAAACTATGGGCATGAGGCTTTAAGGCTCCGACCCAATAGGGGTCATAAAAATGGGCAAAAAATCCCGTTATGGGGCCGTAAGTTGTCTCTAATTCGGGTTGATGGTCTAGAAACCACAAGATTTCAGCGCCAAAAGCCGCATGAAAGGCGATCGCCAAGGGAACCTGAGCTTGGGATGCCTGATGGATTAAGGTTTCCCACTCCTCTCTAGAACGGGTGGCGGGTTTTTCTAAGAGGATGGGTTTACCCCAGGATAAGGCTTCTTGCGCTACGGTATAGTGACTGGGAGAACTCGTAGCAATGATAACAGCATCAGGGTGAAGTTGCTCGTACAATTCATGAAGAGTTGTAAAAGCAGGACAATAGGGATAATGATGATTCCAGGTATCGACTTTCTGGCGATCGCGATCGCTCACTCCAACTACCGTCAAGCCTTCTACCTTAGCTAAGGCCGGCCAATAATACTGGGTGACGTTACCCAATCCGATAATCGCTAACCGAAAGATAGAAACTTGAGCCATAAAAATTGAGGACTAAAGATTATGTTGTTTAAGATAGCACTAAGGATACAAAATGTCCGGAATTATTCTGAAATCAACCGTATAATTAAGCTATAATAGGCAACAAGAAACTGCATGATAGGATGGGACTCTATTTAACGCTTTCTCATTAGCCAATCCTCCCTATTTTTCCGTATAGAAACAAACTATGCTTTCCGAACCCTCGAAGCGATCGCCTACAGATATTTTAACCTCTAATCCAGCAGAGTCTTCTGATTGTCTCTCCTTGGTGGTTCTCTTCCATCTCAATCTTGCCTTCTCATCGATTGAGATAGAGCAGCGTCCCCTAGTGGTGGAACGGTGCTATTGGCCAGTTCTCAGATTAGCATCTGAATTGAATCTACCTGTAGCCATTGAAGTGACAGGTTACACTCTAGAAGTGGTGGCTGAACTCGATCCTAGATGGGTAGATCGATTAAGGGGTTTAATTCATGAAGGCAAGTGTGAATTAATTGGCAGTGGATATGCCCAAATTATTGGCCCCATCGTTCCAGATAAAGTGAATACTGCCAATCTCTATTGGGGTCATCAAGTATATCAGAAGCTCTTAGGAATTCGGCCCACAATTGCCTTAGTCAACGAACAAGCTTATTCTGCAAGTTTGGTTTCTCACTACTTAAGGGCAGGATATCAAGCGATCGTTATGGAATGGAATAATCCCTATCGATATCATAGGGAATGGAAACCAGAATGGCGTTATTATCCTCAATATGCCTGTAGTCAAATGGGAGAAAGAATTCCCGTGATTTGGAATAATTCGATCGCGTTTCAAAAATTCCAGCAATATATTCATGGAGACTTGGAAGGGTATGAATATGTGGATGAATATTTGCTTAGTCATCTAGAAGCCAAAGACCGAGTATTGATGTTATATGGAAATGATGCCGAAGTGTTTAATTTCCGTCCCGGTCGGTACGCCACTGAAGCGAGCATTAAAGTTGATGAATGGCAAAAAATCTATGATTTAGTCAACAAATTACAAGCAGATGGTCGATTTGAGTTTATTCCTGTCAGCAACGTATTAGAGCGATTATCATCCTCCCTAGGCGGTCATGATTTATCCTTGGAGTCTTCAGAAGATCCAATTCCCGTCAAGAAACAAAGAAAGTATAATATTACCCGGTGGGCAGTCACGGGGACGGATTTAGAGATTAATAGCCAATGTTGGTCAATTTACAATTATCTCAAAGGTCGAGTCAGTTATACCGATCCAGTTTGGCAGGAGTTATGTTACCTATGGAGTAGCGATTTTCGCACTCATATTACAGCTAAACGCTTGATAGATTATGAACAGAGGTTAAAAACTCTGGCGGATGAGTTAGGAGTCGTGTTTGTGACTCCTCAGTTAAAGTCTGGAAATTGGAATCGTTCTCTACCTCCTCAGCTAAAGGTAGAGCGCCGAAATCGGTGGTTAACGTTGGAGACAGAGAAGATTAAACTACGCCTGAATTGCGATCGCGGATTATGCATCGATCGATTATGGTTTAAGGGGGTTTCGTCGCACTGGTTATGTGGCACATTACACCATGGCTATTATGATGATATTGATTGGGTAGATGAGCATTTTTGTGGACATTTAATCTTTCAGTCTCCTGGAAGTCGGTGTATTGATGATTTAAAACCAGTCGATCCAATAATACAATTTGATGCAGATGAGCAAAAAATCTGGGTGACAGGTCGGATAACAACTGAATTAGGAACGATTCAAAAACAAGTGGGTATCGGGCTAACGTCTGAGCAAGTCGATTTAGGGTATGAGTTGGACTTTCCGAAGGATATCATGGGTTATTTACGCTGTGGATATGTTATGCTAAATCCCCAGGCCTTTGAATTAGACAGTTTATTTTTTGCGACTCATAATGGTGGAAACCAGCTAGAAACGTTTCGGTTAGACGATAAGTCTTTCGATCACCATCGGACAGTTTCTTCAATGGTTTCTTCCATGTGTGGGTTAGGGGTAACGGAGGGAACAGTGATTTTAGGCGATCGTTATCACCAGATCCAGGTGACTCTTGATAAAGCCGAAGCCGCTTTATTGGGTATGGTAACTGCTCAACGGATTGGCAACAGCTATTTTTTCCGTCTGGCTTTTTCGGCTAGGGAAGTAGATGAGACAGCAAAAAAAGATTTATTTTACATCATTGATCCTGATAACAATCCTTCAGTTTATCGCTTATCGATTACCGCTCAATGTTGATCATACATATTCGGATTTCACCAGTATAAAGAATAGCTAAAATTGGAGAGAAAATAGAGATCTGTATACAGACAGACCATCAGCCGTTTTGAAGCGAGCATGATACGCTATGATGGCATCGATCTTGCCTATGCATGAGTAGTGTTGGATATTAAATTATGAAACGGCGGCAGTTTACAAATTTATCTCTATTTTTACTGGGCCTGACTTTGGCAAACTGCGGTCAAAGGCCAGAGTCTCAGACGACAACCAGTAGCGGCGGGGAGAGTGTTCGGATTTGGTGGAGTCAAGGCTTTTATCCAGAGGAAACGGAAGCTATCCGTCAGTTAGTGCAGCAATGGGAGACCGATAGTGGGTTACCTGTGGAACTGACCCTTTATAGTGAAGGGGATATTCTGCAAGAGGCGGAACGGGCGATCGCTGCTGGCAATCCTCCCGATGTTCTGTATAGTCATGATGCTGATTTAACCTTTATTCCTAAACTGGCTTGGAATAATCAGTTGGCGGATGTTTCCGATGTGATTGAAGCCGCCCAATCTTTCTATACTCCCACCGTTCTGAATGCGGTTAAATACTTAAACGAAACGACGGGAGAACGGAGTTATTATTCTGCACCCATCACTCAAACCACTAATCATATCCATTATTGGCAACCGTTGCTCTCTTCTATTCGTGCAGGAGAAGAAGCGATTCCTAAAGATTGGGATGCATTTTGGGAGTTTTGGGAATCAGCCCAAGCTCCCATCAAGAATCAAGGGCAAAGTAATTTTTATAGTATGGGGTTACCCATGTCTGCTTCAGCCTCGGATACCTTCTTTGTGTTCGAGCAATTTTTGGCGGCTTTTGATGTGGAAATTGTCAATCAAGCGGGGGACTTGCAAGTAGACAGCGCCCAAGTCCGTGAGGGAATCATACAAGCACTAGAGGCTTATACCCGGTTTTATAAACAACAATATGTTCCTCCAGAAGCGATTAACTGGGGAAATGCGGATAATAATGTGACTTTTCTGAGTCGTTCCACATTGATGACCATTAATCCGACCCTCTCTATCCCTGGCTCGCAACGACAAGATAAAATCACCTATGAGGAACAACTGTTGACGACTCTTTGGCCCAATAAACCAAATGGCGATCCGATGGATTCAGTGGTTTCGATTAAACAAGTAGTGATTTTTGAATCTTCAAAATATAAGGATGAAGCGAAGCAGTTCTTATCCTATTTGATTGAACCAGACAATCTCAAACTCTATATTCAAGGGTCTCAAGGGCGCTTTTTCCCAGTGATGCCTCAACTGTTGGAAGATCCGTTTTGGCAAGATTCTACCGATCCGCACATTTCAACAGCTTCTCAACAATTTTATCGGACTCGTCCATTTGCACAAGCTTTGAATCCGGCTTATAGTGAGGTGCAAAGCCGAAATGTTTGGGGGAAAGTGATTGCTGAGATGGTGAGTGAGGATTTGTCACCTCAAGATGCCACTAATCGGGCGATCGCAGCGATTAAAACCATTTTTCAGGATTGGCAGTAACTTTCCTGGTACATAGGTACATTAATCCTACTTTTCTTTGAGGCAAGTGTTATGCTCAAGTTTCTCCGAAAAAGTCTCCTGTCTCAGTTGGTGACCTCTTTCTCTCTCTTGTCTTTAGTGACGGTTAGTGTGGTGGCGATCGCTGCCTATATTAGGGCAAGAGATTCCTTGAGAGACTCAGTATATAATCGCTTGCAAGTGGCTACGTCCCTTAAAGAATATCAACTGGATGATTGGGTGCAAACCCAGTATCAAGATGTGCTATTACTGGCTAAATCTCCCACCCTTCTCAACCAAGGGCAATATTTACTCCGTTCAAGCTCTGAAGCTCCCATCCTCATCACCGATTCAGATCCCAAGGATGTCGTTATTGCCCAAGAGCAGTTAAAAAAGTTGGGGTATTATCAAGGGGCGATCGACGGTATTTATGGCAGTGGCACAGAAGCAGCGATCGCCGAGTTTCAGAACGATCAAAACCTAGATCCGGATACCCCCTTAACCTTAAAAGCTCTCAACACCTTAATTGCCTATGAAAGTATTGCTGAAGAATTGGCAAAATTTGCTGAGGTTAAACCCAGTTTACAAGAAATTTCTTTGTTAACTACAGGAGGAATTGTCGCCTTATCGACCAATAAAACCAAAGAGAAAACCTATCAACCATTAGGGACAACCACAACCTATTTTACAGAAGATCAATCCACCAGAGTCGTTCCCACCTTTTATACCTCTCCCATTACCCGACAATCAGCCATTACCTTTGCCACCCCTATCCTCGATCGCTCCGGTCAACGTCTGGGAGTCTTAGCTGTCGATCTCGATCTCCAAGGGATTGATGATATTATTCGCGAAAAAACCGGCTTAGGTGAAACCGGTGCAACCTATCTGATTGGCCGCTTAGGAAATCGCAATGTGTTTATTTCTCAGCAAAGTCTTGAAGCAGAAGAAGAGAGTAGCAACTCGGAAAATCCAGAGCAATTAACAGAAGTCAATAGCTTTGGGATTGAGCAAGCAACTGAAGGCATTGATGGGTTAGGCCTTTATAGAAATTATAAAGGAACTCCAGTAATTGGAGCTTATGTTTGGATGGAAAATCAAAATTTAGCCTTGTTAGCAGAAATGAACCAAGCAGAAGCCTTTGCTCCCGCCCAAAGACTGTTGAAGGAAATTTTGCAAATCGGGTTAAGTGCGGCTTTATTTTTATTGATTATTATATATCTTATTTCCCGTCGCATCACTCAACCGATTTTGGGCATTACAGAAACAGCTCTTCAGGTCAGTGATGGCAATCTAAAATCTCAAGCGCCCGTGCTGACCGAAGATGAGATCGGGACTTTAGCACAAGCGTTTAACCAGATGATTAATCAACTGCAAGAATCCAAAAATGATTTAGAAAATCAGGTGGAATCTGCCACTCAATCTTTACAAGAAACCTTGGCAAACTTAACTTCAATTATTGATAATATTGCTGACGGTCTATTGGTGACGAATACAGAAGGAATAATAACGCAAACAAACCAAGCCCTATTTAAGTTGTTTGACTTAGAAACGGGAAGTTTGGTCAACAGAAAGAGTGAAGATATTTTTGGCGGTGTTTTTTCTGAATTGGGAATCAAGGTTAAACAAAATACCGACAGCATTTTTCAGTCAGAGATTGACTTATCAGAAAATCGGATTGGCAAAATTGTGGCCACAGGAGTTTCCAAAACCGATCCCCAGTTAGGCCAACAATTTTTGGGGTGTGTTTTCTTGGTGAGAGATATTACCGCAGATAAGGAAGTCGATCGGATGAAAACTGAGTTTATTTCGACGGTTTCTCATGAATTGAGAACGCCTTTGACTTCGGTCTTAGGGTTTGCCAAACTGATTAGGAAAAAACTAGAAGAGGTGCTATTACCTAGAGTAGATATCACAGATCAGAAAGTCCAACGGGCAGTCAATCAAGTAAGTACGAACTTAGATATTATTGTTTCTGAAGGCGTGCGGTTAACGGCCTTAATTAATGATGTGTTAGATCTGGCCAAAATGGAAGCTGGTAAAGTCGATTGGAAAGATCAACCGGTGGCGATCGAGAAACTGATAGAACGAGCTACGGTAGCAACGACTTCCTTGTTTAATCAGAATCAAGTTCAATTAGTGGTTGAAGTAGAAGATAATATACCGATCATTCGCGGAGATGAAGACAAATTAATGCAAGTTGTGATTAATTTGATTTCTAATGCTGTTAAGTTTACGGAGCAAGGAAGGGTCACCTGTAAGGCACGAAAACAAGGTGAAACGGTGGTGGTGCAAGTGATAGATACAGGGATTGGGATGTCCGCAGAAGATTTACCTAAAGTGTTCGAGAAGTTTAAGCAAGTGGGGGATACCCTGATTAATAAACCGAAAGGAACCGGATTAGGATTACCGATTTGTAAGGAAATTATTGAGCATCATGGCGGCCATATTTGGGTCGAAAGTGACATAGGTGTGGGGAGTACCTTTGCCTTTTGGTTGCCCATATCAGAAAGTCCTGGGGATATGGGATGGAATCAGTTAGTGCAAAAATTAACTGATTCTCCTGTTGATAACCAGGGGAATGGAGAGCAAAGACAACGGGTGATTTTGGTGGTTGATGATGATGCGAATATTCGAGAGTTCCTGACTCAACATTTGGATATGGAAGGGTATGATGTACGACAAGCGGCGAATGGACAGGAGGCGATCGCCCAAATTAAGCAGCAAAAACCCGATTTAGTGGTTTTAGATGTGATGATGCCAGAGTTGAATGGATTGGATGTGACTGCGATTCTCAAACACGATCCAGAAACCATGCATATTCCCATTCTGATGATTTCGGCTGACGATCGCTCCGAAAGAGGTTATCGTATTGGTGTGGATCAATATCTGACTAAACCTATAAGCTCGGAACAATTTTTACAGAGGGTGCAGACGCTACTGGATCAAAAATACTCATCTAAACGAGTGTTAGTCTTCGATCAACAATCTTCAAATGCACAAACCCTAGCGCAAATCCTCCAATCTCAAGGATATCAAATGAAAACTATGAATACGGAGGATGCGCTATTTGCAGCGAATCCTGATTTGGTTATTACTGATGTGAATATATCTAATACTTCTAGATTAGTAAAAACTTTAAGGTTTCAAAAAGGTAACGATCAAGTCATTGTTTTGTTATTAGAGAATCCCCCTATGCAGAATGAAAATAAAACTGAAGTCATTAATTAATAAGTCAACTCTTAAAAATATAATTCAAGAGTGGCTCGATCTGTTTCCCGGAAATGTAGGAATTTTCGATAAAAACAGAAATTTGTTAATGGGTCGTACTGCTCCTTTCTTCCCTCAAGAATATACGATAAAAGTTGAAGGAGAAGTGATTGGATGGGTGCGTGGAGATGAAGGGAGTTCTGCTGTATCTAGTTTATTAAATTATCTGGTTAATCAGAGTCTTTCTCAAAAAGCGCTGGTCAATGAAACTTTAGAGCGATACAAAGAAATTAATCTCTTATATCGTATTTCTGAGGAGATGAGTGCTTGCTTGGATATGGGAGTGATTGCCGAATTGGTACTCAAAGAAGCACGAGATATTATTGACTCTACCCAGGGTGAAGTCTTATTAGTCGATCCTGAACATCAGCGATTTACAACTCTCGCTCAATTCGGTGATTCTCCTTCACGAGATTTAGCAATTGATGATGGGATCGTCGGTTATGTGTTATCAACGGGGGTGGCTGAAGTCATTAATGATGTGGAAAATGATCCTCGATTAAGTGACACTGAACGCTTCAATCGAGCTTTGATTTGTGCCCCTCTCAAAAGTCGCCATGAGGCTTTTGGGGTGATTTGGATAGGGCATTCTCAACTCACGAGTTATCGAGCAGCAGATTTAAAACTCTTGACAGCACTAGCTTCTCAAACTGCTAATGCGATGGAAAATGCTCGCTTTCATAATTATCAGTTGCAACAGGAGCGAATTAAAAGTAATTTAGAGCGGTATATGTCTCCCCAGTTGGTTAAAGCGATTATTGATAATAAGGAAGAAAGCTTGCTAAAAACTGGGAAAAAAGATCTGGTGATTTTGTTTTCAGATATCCGCAATTTTACGACCCATTGCGAAATGCTGGAGCCGGAAAAAATTGTAGAATATTTAAATATTTATTTCACCCATATGGTCGATGTTATCTTTAGTTATGGGGGAACGGTAAATAAGTTTGTGGGGGATATGATTGTCTGTATGTTTGGCGCACCTGCTCCTTTAGAAGAGAGTGAAAAGAAAGCGATTGAAACGGCGATCGCTATGCAAGAATGTTTACAATCTATACCTGTTCCTTGGATTCGGGACAACTTTAAAACCGGTATCGGAATTAGTTCAGGGGAGGTTGTTGTCGGCAATATTGGCGCTCGCCAGCATGTCGATTATACTGCAATTGGTGATAAAGTAAATACAGGATCGCGATTGCAGGCGATCGCCAAAGGAGGGCAGATTTTAGTCGATCGCACCATTTACGATCGTACAATCGACCAGTTTGATTTTAAGGAGGTAGGATTAGTGAATGTCAAAGGAAAAATGCACACGATCGAAGTCTTTGAGGTTTTATATTAATTATGGACAAAAAAGTTTTAATTGTAGATGATGAACACCATATCAGAATCCTTCTTGAACAAACCCTAGAAGAGTTGGAGGATGAGGGAGTAGAGTTGTTATCCGCAGGAGATGGAGAAACGGCTTTGACTTTGATTGAAGCAGAACAACCGGATTTGGTTTTTTTGGATGTGATGATGCCTAAGATGAACGGTTTTGATGTCTGTTATCAAGTAAAAAAGCAACTGGACTTAAAGAGTGTCTACATTATCATGTTAACGGCAAAAGGTCAAGAGTTTGATAAGAAAAAAGGCGAAGAAGTGGGGGCAAATTTATATATGACGAAACCGTTCGATCCTGATGAGCTGTTAGAAAAAGCCATGGAAATTTTAGGCATAGAATAATCAACTAGCTATGAATTCTTGGCTCTGAATGCAAGTTCGAGAGTAAATCGCTCTCAACTTGCGCCAGAGCGTCTAGGCGCTCTTGGACGATCGCCGGATCGAAATAGGTGGTGGCTAAGATCCAGTAGACTCCATAATGGCGAGCTTCAGAAGCCATTAAAGAGCGATAAAATTGCCCCAATTCTGGATGGGGGAGATGGTTGGCGAGCAGTCCCAGACGCTCGTGGGAACGGGCTTCAATGAGGGCAGAAATCAACAAAGAATCGAGCATTCGTTCGGGTTCAGAGGGTCGAATTTGGGCTTTTAATCCGGCAGCATAGGGAGCAGCAGACAGGGGAGCCAGGGGAATATTGAGGCGCTCTAACCATTGATTGACTTGTTCAAAGTGTTCGAGTTCTTCGCGGGCGATCGCCGTTAGTTTCCTCACCAACACCTGACTGGAGGGATAGCGGAACATGAGGTTGAGAGCGACTCCGGCTGCTTTGCGCTCGCAGTGGGAATGATCGAGGAGGATCGTATTCAGGTTGGCGATCGCCTGTTCTACCCAAGCTTCAGATGTGGGTTGTTGCAGAAATTTAATTTTTGGTAGTTCTTCCATAAGCACTGATAGGATTTTTTTTTAAACTTGCTATCATCAGGGGCGAAGAGTCCTTCGCCCCTACGGGTGATTAGGCTTCGGAAAGGCTGGCGATCGCCTTTTCCACCTCCGCCACTGCCCGATCCACTTCCTCCGCAGACACAATTAACGGAGGCACAAACCGCACCACCTTGGGCCCTGCGGGAACCAATAACACCCCTTGCGCCATGGCGGTTTTGACAATTTCAATGGAAGTTAACGGAGTCTCTGGTTGCAGTTCCATACCATTAATTAAGCCCCATCCGCGCACCTCAGAAATCAGTTGGGGATATTTAGCGGCGATCGCCCGCAAGCCTTTCCGCAATTGCTCGCCCCGCTCTTGTACATTTTGAAGCAACCGATCCTGCTCCACCGTTTGACACACCGTCAGCGCTGCGGCACAAGCAAAGGGGTTACCGCCAAACGTGCTGGCATGATTTCCCGGTTCAAACACATCGCAGAACTGCTTACAGAGCAACGCACCAATGGGAATACCCCCCGCTAACCCCTTAGCTGAAGTAAAGATATCCGGTTCAATACCCAAATTCTCGTAGCCCCAAAGTTTGCCCGTGCGTCCCATTCCCACTTGCACCTCATCCAGAATCAGTAAAATTCCGGTCTGATCGCACAACTGACGCAAGCGTAGGAAATACTCCAATTCTCCCGGACGCACGCCGCCTTCACCCTGTAAGGGTTCGAGTAAAATAGCCGCTACGCGCCGTTCTGAGCTATCCAGGGAGGCGATCGCCTCTTTGACGGCTTCAAAATCGTTATAGGGCACATAGGCAAAGCCCGGAACCAGGGGACTAAACCCTTGTTGATATTTAGCTTGGCCAGTTGCGGTAATGGTGGCTAAAGTTCGACCATGGAAACTGGCTTTTGCCGTCAGGATTACCGGGTCTTCAATATTCAATACCGTATGGGCATATTTGCGGGCCAATTTAATCGCCCCTTCATTAGCTTCTGCACCCGAATTACAGAAAAAAGCGCGATCGGCACAGGAATGCTCGACTAACCATTTCGCTAACGCCCCCTGTTCTTCGATATAGTACAGATTCGATACATGATGGAGCTTGCTAATCTGCTGAGTTACTGTTTCCACCAAAGCAGGATGGCCATGACCCAAGGTACAGGTGGCAATACCGGCCACAAAATCCAAATATTCGCGACCTTGAGTATCCCAAACCAGGCAACCTTTTCCTTGTTTGAGGGCGATCGGAAACCGCCCATAAGTAGACATCACATACTGGTTAAACTCCGATGGATCGTAAGCACTCTCTGTAACCTGGGGTGCATCAGTCGGGGTTAAAGTTTCTGGACTCACAGTTGTTTCCTCTAGCTCAAAAAGACACAGGATTATCAAGGGATTTTTAGTAACATCAGTACCCTAAAGTTAATCCCAAATACTCCATGTTAGCCTTGAAATTCAGTAATCTCTAGTCTCTGTCAATACTTCTTGACAATTAATAGTTAAATTTTGTTAAGACATTGCTTAGAAGGGAGTCCTTGTGGTAGTGTGACTTCAAGTTAAAAGTTCCAAGAGTTTTTTCCTTGCATCAGGAATCCGTTGGGTTTATGCAATATTCCATTGAAAAGAAGGATATAGCTGGGATCGCAATTATTGGTATAGCTTGTCGCTTCCCTGGCGCGAAAGACTACCATCAATTCTGGCAAAACCTAGAGCAAGGAATCAATAGCATTACAGAAATTCCTGAACATCGGTGGAACATTAAAGAATATTACTCGCCTAATCCCCAAACTCCCAACAAAACCATCAGTAAATGGTTAGGGTTAACAGAAGATATAGACCAATTCGATGCTCAATTTTTCGGGATTTCCCCTAGAGAAGCAAGAAACATAGATCCTCAACAGAGAATGATGCTGGAGTTGAGCTGGTCTTGTGTCGAAGATGCGGGTTACTCGCTCTCTCAAGTTTCAGGAAAAGATATAGGTGTTTTTATCGGGGCATGTAGCTATGACTCTATTCTATTAATGAACCAAAATCAAGAGAATGTAGAAGGTCATAGTGGCACGGGAACTTGGACTTGTATGATTCCCAACCGCATCTCTTCATTTTTTAATCTACACGGCCCAAGTATTCCAATAGATACAGCTTGTTCAAGCTCACTGGTCGCTCTTCATTACGCGGTTAAATCCCTCAAAGAATCAGAATGTGAGATGGCGTTAGTCGGTGGGATCAGCGTGTTATTCACCTCAACAACCTACATCCAGATGAGTCAACTGGGAATGTTATCTCCAACCGGACAATGTAGAACCTTTAGTAGTGATGCAGATGGTTATGTTAGGGGAGAAGGAGCAGGAGTTGTTTTATTAAAGCCTTTGACAAAGGCAATAGAAGATGGCGATCGCATTTATGGTGTAATTCAAGGGAGTGCCATTAATCACGGAGGACAAGCGAGAACGATCACATCTCCCAATGTGTATGCTCAAGCTCAAGTCATTCGTTCAGCCTATAGCAGAGCCAATATTTCTCCGAATACAGTTTCTTACATAGAATCCCATGGAACGGGCACACCGTTGGGAGACCCGATAGAAATGAATGCTTTGAAAAGAGCCTACAGACAACTTTATCACCAGTATGGAGTGGAAAAAACGGAGAAACCCTACTGTGGTATAGGAGCAGTAAAAAGCAATATTGGGCACTTAGAAGGAGCAGCAGGAATTGCGGGATTAATCAAAGTCTTATTAGCAATGAAGCACAAAAAGCTTCCCAAAATTGTCAACTTCAAAGAATTAAATCCGCGCATTAGTCTGAAAGATACTCCTTTCTATATCTTAGAGGAAAATCAAGAGTGGAAAAGATTAACCAATCAATCAGGAGAAGAGATTCCTAGACGTGCCGGTTTAAGTTCTTTTGGTATCGGTGGTGTTAATGCTCATATCGTATTAGAAGAACCCCTAGAAGAAGTCAAAATTGAGAGGGTTATAAAGCGTCCGCAACAGATTTTAACCCTCTCAGCTCAGACAGAGGAAGCCCTAAGAGAACTAGCAACAAAATATCAAACTTATTTAGAGTTAAAACCTGAAGCAGCGCTACAAAATATCTGCTTCAGCGCGAATACAGGGCGGACTCATGTTGAAGAAAGACTGGCAATAGTAGCCGAATCAAACAGCGATCTACAGCAAAAATTAGCAGATTTGCTTCAGGGTAATGAGAGCAATGGAGTGGTGAGAGGAAAAGCAGAAAGTCAGGAGAAAAAGATTGCTTTTCTGTTCACAGGGCAGGGGTCTCAATATGTAGACATGGGAAGACAACTCTATGAGACTCAGCCAACGTTTCGGAAAATTCTAGATCGATGCAATGAAATTCTGAAGGAATATCTAGAAGTCCCTCTATTAGAAGCGATCTATTCTCAGCCTAGTTCTTCTTTATTAGACCAAACCGCTTATACTCAACCGGCTTTGTTTGCCCTTGAATACGCCCTAGCGCAGTTATGGGAATCTTGGGGGATGAAACCCAATGGGGTGATGGGTCATAGTGTGGGAGAATATGTGGCAGCTTGTGTGGCAGGGGTTTTTACTCTGGAGGATGGTCTGAAATTAATCGCCATGCGGGGAAGGTTGATGCAACAGTTACCCCCTGGTGGAGAGATGGTGGCAGTGATGGCATCAGCATCTCAAGTTAGGGCGGCTATAAGCGAGTCTAGTGTCCAAGTAACAATTGCAGCTATAAATGGGCCAGAGAGTCTAGTAATTTCCGGGCAAAGTGGGGCGATCGCCACCCTTTGCAGCAAATTAGAAGAACAAGGCGTTAAAACCAAGCATCTACAGGTCTCCCATGGTTTCCATTCCCCGTTGATGGAGCCAATGTTGGCAGAGTTTGAAGCAGTAGCTCAAGAAGTCACCTATAGTCAGCCTCAGATACCCATTATATCAAATGTCACCGGTCAAAAAGTGGGTTCAGACATGGCTACGGCTCAATATTGGGTCAATCATGTCCGACAACCCGTGAAATTTGCCCAGAGTATGACAACTCTCCATGAAGAAGGGTATAAAGTTTTCTTAGAAATTGGCCCCAAACCCATATTGTTAGGAATGGGAAGGCAATGTTTACCAGAAGATGTGGGAGTATGGTTGCCGTCCTTACGTCCGGGAGTAGAAGAATGGCAGCAAATGCTATTAAGCTTAGGGCAATTCTATGTCAAAGGTTTCAATGTAGATTGGTCAGGATTTGACCGCGATTATACCAATCAAAAAGTAGAATTGCCAACTTATCCATTCCAGAGAGAAAGATATTGGATAGAAAAGACTAAAAATCAAGACCGAAATACTAGCCATCAAAGTTCAAATCTACTCAATATAGGCGATCCAGAGGAATTAATTCAAGAGCTGAAGTTATCGGAAGAATTAACCGAAGAGGAAGAGAAGTTATTACCTAAGTTGTTAAATATCTTGAGAGCTAAGTATCAAAAGCATCTGCAAGATCGAGGTGATGTAGTGGGTGACTTTTATGATGAGTTAGCTGCGTTGACAGATGAAGAAGCCATTTTGAACTACATTCCTTTACCAGGGATTATCAAAGGATTTTCATGGGTTCTATTTTTCGCCAAATTAAAAACACAAGAGAAATATCACAAATTAGCATCAACAGCCCAACAAGAGATTAGAAATATAGCTTGGCAGCAAGTTGATTTTTCTGCTTGTCGTAAAGTTCTAGATATTGGTTGTGGCCATGGAACTGATTTAATGGCTTTAGGTCAGAAGTATAATCACTTAGACCTTTGTGGCTATACAATATCAGAAGGGCAAGTAGAATTAGGAAACAAAAAAATTAGTCAATTAAATTTAGAAGAACGGGTAAAAATAGTTAATGGGGATAGTTCTCAGGATGAGTTTCCAGATCGTTACGATTTGATATACGGATTTGAAGTTATTTGTCACATCAAAAAGAAAAAGGAACTCTTTTTAAATATCAAAAATCACTTAAATGATGAGGGTAATTTCGTCATATCAGACTTTATTTCTAATGCCTCATTTAACATTGATTATGATGCTCATTCATCTTATCTGATAACTGAACAAGAGTGGCTATATTTATTATCAGAAAGTCATCTCAAAATCACCCGTTATGTAGATATTAGTAACGAGATTGCTAATGGTTTAGACGATCCTAATTTCCCAGAGAATCTCGACTATGTATGTAGAAAAGGTAATTTAAACGAAAATGCCAGAGTCGGGCTGCAATCTTATGACAACCTCTACAAGATGTTGCGTAGGGGGCTAGTGAGCTATGTAGTCATGACAGCCCAAAAGCAAGACTCATTGTCAGTAGAGGAAATTTACCAGTGGAACCAAGAAATTCTCCAAACCCCCCTACGTTACTCTGATGTTTCATTACAACAGCTTTTCTATGGCATAGAATGGCAAAAGGTAGGCGCTAGAAAACAGCAGAAAAAAAGACTACAGCCCAGAACTTGGATCATCTTCAGCACTTCGGCTTCGCTCAGTGACCAGGATCAAGAGGGTGTAGGGGAAAGGCTGAGAAATATCTGGGAAGAAAGAGGCGATCGCTCTTTCATGGTATTTATGGGGGAAACATACCAGCACAAAGAAACAGGAAGTTGGGAACTGAACCCATCTAATCCAGCCGATTTTGAGCGTTTTTGCCAAGATGCAAAGGCAACTGTGGGGGAAAATCCGAGAATCATTCACTTGTGGAGCCTAGAAGCGACACCTTCTCAACAACTCAGTCAGTCTGCTTTAGAGTTAGCACAAAAGAATGGTTGTGGTAGTGTTTTGCATCTGGTGCAAGCTATGGAAAAATACTGGAAATCATCCTCACCGCAACTGTGGTTAATCACCAAAGCTTCCCAGTCTGTGTTGCCTTCAGAAGAAGTGGCAATAGCCCAAACTCCACTCTGGGGATTAGGAAAAGTCCTATCTCTGGAACATCCTCAATTATGGGGAGGATTAATAGATTTAGATCGGGAATCTTCCACGAATGAAGCGGAAATACTCCTACAGCTCCTAGAAGAAGAACAAGAAGAAGATCGACTGGCGATTCGTAATGGAGAAATCTATGTAGCTCGTTTAGAAAGACAACTCTTAGCAGAATCTAAACCCGTATCCTTGAGTAAGGAAGGAAGTTATTTAATTACTGGGGGAACAGGAGCATTAGGCTTGAATATAGCTCAATGGTTGGTAGATAAAGGATGTCAACATCTAGTATTAATCAGTCGCTCTCAGCCATCAGAGCAAGCACAATTGAGAATTGAGAGTTTACGCAAGCAAGGAGCAGAGGTGGTTGTAACTCAAGCCGATGTATCTGTGCAAAAAGATATGGAGAAGGCATTGAAGCAAGTGCAAGAAACCAGGCCACCTCTGAAAGGAGTAATTCATGCCGCAGGAGTTATCGGATCTGACCTGATTCAGGAGTTGGAACTTTCTCAATTTGAAACCATATTGCGTCCCAAAGTAGTAGGAGGATGGGTGCTACATCAGTTAACTCAGAAGCTTGAGCTAGACTTTTTTGTGAATTTCTCTTCCATTGCCTCAGTATGGGGTTCTAAAGGTCAAGCTCATTATGCAGCAGCTAACCATTTTCTGGATGGATTAACGGATTATCGGCAGTCTATGGGATTACCAACCTATAGCATCAATTGGGGGCCTTGGTCAGGAGGAGGAATGGCAGCAGGAGAGTCCATGAATTGGTTAAACCAAATGGGCGTAAAACCTCTAGAGCCTGAAAAAGCGATCGCGGCTTTGGAGCAAGTATTAGCCAGCCATAGTCCTCAAACCGTAGTCGCAGATATCAATTGGGATGTATTTAAGGAACTCTATGAACTCGGAGGGAAAGGGGCATTTCTGTCGAAAATCTCACGAGACTCAGAAGCAACAGATGGAGAAGGGGCTTCTCAACAGAGATCGGAAGTATTACAAGAACTCGATCGAGCGCCAGAAAGCGAACGGCTCGAAATACTGATCGAGCATCTGCAAACTGATGTCGCTAAGATTATAGGGTTATCGAAATCTAAACTTCCCGATCCCGAATTAGGATTTTTCAGAATGGGAATGGATTCCTTGATGGCGGTTGAGTTAAGAAATAGGTTGATTGCTACTTTTGGTTTCTCGATCAGTACAGCAACCTTGTTTGAAAAGTCTAATATTAAAGATTTAGCGGACTACTTGCTTGCAGAAATTTTCTCAGAAGAGCAAGATGAAGACATTGGGGTTGAAGAGAGTGAAAAGATAACTCCTCCCCAGAAGATGGAAACGGAGTTTGAAGGAGAAATTGATAGTGCGATCGCTTCAGAGTTAGAAGAAATTCAAGCTTTACTGGAGGAAGACTAAAATGAGCATATCCAAAGAAGTGCTTCAAACTTTGAAGGAGATGCGAGGTAAGCTTGAAGCCGTCAATAAAGCCAAAACCGAACCGATCGCCATTGTGGGAATGGCTTGTCGATTTCCTGGAGGAGCGAATGACCCCTCAAAATACTGGAGTTTGTTGCATGATGGCATAGATGCCATTAGCCCCGTTCCTGGCGATCGCTGGGATGTCAGTGCTTATTACGATCCCGATCCAGAAGTTCCAGGGAAAGCTTACACCAAACAAGGGGGCTTTATCGATCGAGTGGATCAGTTCGATCCCTTGTTTTTTGGTATTGCTCCAAGAGAAGCGGTGAGTTTAGACCCCCAGTACAGATTACTTTTGGAAGTCACCTGGGAAGCCCTGGAAAATTCTGGGCAAACCTGGACAAACCTGAAGAATAGTCAGACCAGTGTCTTCATGGGCATCTCCACAGATGACTATTCTGCTGTCATTCTCAAAGAAGCCAAAAGTTACCCGACTCTTGGCAGTAATAGGAGTATTGGTGTCGGTCGTATTTCCCATCTCTTGGGTTTGCAAGGGTCTAATATACAGGTCGATACAGCTTGTTCGAGTTCTTTAGTTGCTGCCCATTTGGCCTGTCAGAGTTTGCGATCGGGAGAATCCAACTTAGCCTTAGTGGGTGGAGTTAATTTAATCTTATCGCCCTTCAGCACGATTGGTCGTTGCCAACTGAGGGCACTATCTCCTGATGGTCGTTGCAAGACGTTTGATGCTTCTGCTAATGGTTATGGTCAGGGAGAAGGATGTGGTGTCCTAGTTTTGAAACGCTTGTCTGATGCAGTGAGTGATGGGGATCTCATTTCCGCCGTTATTCGAGGTTCTGCTATTAATCATGATGGGCCAAGTAGTGGGATGACCGTTCCCAATAGAATGGCTCAGAAAAAGGTGATTCAACAAGCTTTGACCAATGCCAAGTTAGAACCCAATCAAATTAGCTATTTGGAGGCTCACGGTACAGGAACGTCTTTAGGAGACCCCATTGAGATAGAAGCTCTGGCAGAAGTATACGGCAAAAAACGTCCGGCAGATTCCCCTTTAATTGTGGGATCGGTCAAGACCAATTTGGGGCATTTGGAAGCAGCAGCCGGTGTATCATCTTTGATGAAGGTGATTTTAGCTCTTCAGCACCAGGAAATCCCTGCTCATTTGCATTTAAAAGAACCAAATCCCCATGTAGATTGGGATCGATTACCGATCAAAATTCCGACTTCATTAATGCCTTGGTCTGACGAGGGAAAACCCAGAATAGCGGGGGTGAGTTCCTTTGGGATGGGTGGCACGAATGCTCATATAATTTTGGAAGAAGCACCAAGAGAAGGCAACAGTGAAGATGACGTAGAACGTTCAGTTCATCTCTTGACTCTCTCAGCTAAGACAGAAAAGGCTGTAGAAGATTTGGTCGATCGTTATCAAAAGCATTTAGAAACCGATCCAGATTTGGCAGTAGCCGATGTCTGTTATACGGCTAATACCGGAAGAGAACATTTTCAGCATCGACTAGCAGTGATAGCTTCTAAGCCAAAGGAATTAGCAGAAAAGCTATTGGCTTGGAAAACAGGCAAGGAAGTCGTTGGCCTATCTTGTGGGGAATTCGATCGCGGTAGCGCAAGTTCTAAAATAGCTTTCCTATTCACAGGCCAAGGTTCTCAGTATGTGAATATGGGTAAGCAATTGTATGAAACTCAGCCCACGTTCCGTCAAGCTTTAGAACGATGCGACCAAATTTTACAACCCGATCTAGAAGTCCCTCTATTAGAGGTGCTTTACCCTAAAGAGGGAAAAAAGTCAAGTTCTAATTGGTTAGACCAAACCGGTTATACGCAACCGGCTCTGTTTGCAATTGAATATGCTTTATTCAAGTTATGGGAATCTTGGGGAATTAAACCCACTGTGGTAATGGGTCACAGTGTAGGAGAATATGTGGCAGCAACTGTGGCAGGGGTGTTCAGTTTAGAAGAGGGCCTGAAATTAATGGCTATGCGGGGACGGTTGATGCAACAGTTGCCCTCTGGTGGAGAGATGGTGGCAGTAATGGCATCAGAATCTCTAGTGCAAGAGGCGATCGCAGAATATAGCTCCCAAGTAGCCATAGCAGCGATCAATGGGCCGGAAAGTACGGTGATTTCTGGTGCAGGTGAGGCGATCGCCACCATTTGCCGTAAATTAGAAGCAATGGGTATTAAAACCAAACCTCTACAGGTATCCCATGCTTTTCATTCACCCCTGATGGAGCCAATGTTGGCCGAGTTTGCAGCAGTCGCTCAGGAAGTCACCTATCGTCAACCGAAAATAAAGTTCATATCAAATGTAACTGGGCAAAAAGCAGGAAATGAAGTCACGAAGGCAGAATATTGGGTCAATCATATCCGACAACCCGTACAGTTTTATCAAAGTATAAAAACGTTACACGAGCAAGGAAACGTACTGTTCTTAGAAATCGGGCCGAAACCCGTTTTGCTCGGCATGGGCCGTCAAGGTCTACCAGAAGATGTAGGAGTATGGTTGCCCTCATTACGTCCTGGGGTAGAAGAATGGCAACAAATGCTATCGAGCTTAGGACAATTGTATGTCAAAGGGATAACCGTAAATTGGTCAGGATTTGACCAAGATTATACTCGTCAGAAAGTAGCATTGCCCACCTATCCATTCCAGCGAGAACGCTGCTGGGTAGAAATAGATCAACAGAAGGAACCTCAAAAATCAGGGAATATTACTGAGACTTCAGTCGTAAAACTCCTTACTCAAGGAAAAACAGAGGCGATCGCTCAACAACTGGAAAGAGCAGGAAAATTTTCACCAGAACAGCTTAAACTGTTACCCGAACTATTAGAGGTATTAGCTAAACAACATCAAGAACAATTAGCCGCAGTAACCCTCAGAAATGGGTTCTATGAAATTCAATGGAAACCTTTAGATCGATCTGGCTCAACAACAAACCTTCAACCCAGTCATTGGTTAATTTTTGCCGATCGCACAGGGAGAGCTGAAAAATTAGCCCAAAAACTCCAACAACAGGGTCATCAATACAGCTTAGTTTATCGGGGAGAGAGCTATCAAAAACTAGCCGCCGGAAAATATCAACTCAATCCTTCTATTCCCGAAGAATTGGACAAACTGTATCAAGAAGTTCAAGACCAGAATCAACTGCCCTTATCAAAGTTAATTCATTTGTGGAGTTTAGACACTCCAGCATCCAAAGACTTAACCCTTGACACTCTAAAAGAAACCCAAGTATGGGGATGTGGCAGCGTCATGCACCTGGTACAAACATTATTGAAAAACGCCAGCGTCTCCCCACTGTGGTTAGTAACCCGTGGCTCTCAGTCAGTCTTATCCCCAACCGAAAATAATATTACAGGACTAGCCGCTTCACCCCTATGGGGATTAGGTCGAGCAATGTCGATAGAGCATCCCCAATTATGGGGAGGATTAGTAGATTTAGATCCACAAGCGACCGCAGCAGCAGACGAAATAGAAATGCTGTGGCAATTATTAGCGAATGAACCAGAAGAAGATAATCTAGCCGTACGGGGAGAAAAGACCTATGTCGCTCGTCTAGCAAACCAAGAACCTCCAGAATTACCTCAACCCCTATCCTTATCATCAGAGGGGAGTTACTTAATAACAGGAGGATTAGGAGCGTTAGGATTACACACCGCCCAATGGTTGGCAGAAAAGGGAGCTAAAAATATTGTCTTAACTAGCCGCCGCCCGCCTTCAGAAAAAGTCCAAGAATCCATACAACACTTAGAAGAAGTAGGATGCCAAGTTAAAGTCTTGTTAGGGGATGTTTCTCGTGAAGCAGAAATAGCCAAAATTCTGGAACAGATTCAGACCTCAATGCCAAGACTCAAAGGAATCATTCATACAGCAGGAGTGCTTGATGATGGAACAATACAGCAGATGAATTGGGAGCGTTTTGCCCAAGTCATCTCGCCCAAAGTAATAGGAACTTGGAACTTACATCAATTAACTCAAAATCTGCCCTTAGATTTCTTTGTCTGTTTCTCGTCAATCGCGTCCTTAATCGGTTCCCCTGGTCAAGGAAATTATGCGGCAGCCAATGCCTTTATGGATGCTTTAGCGGGTTATCGTCAGAGCATAGGATTATCAGGACTAGCGATTAATTGGGGAGCCTGGGCATCTGAGGGCATGGCTGCGCGTTTAGCAGTGGAACATCAAAATCGCATCCAGAGCAGTGGGGTAAGTGAGATTGCCCCCAAAGAAGGAATGTATGCCTTGGATTTACTGTTAGCAAATCAATCTATCGATCCCCCTCCCGTCCCCCTTAGAAAGGGGGAAGTCAGCGGATGCTGCGCTGTTCCTGGTCAGGTAGGTGTAATAGCTGTAAACTGGTCGGTATTGGCAGAGCATTGGAGTGGTCTTCAAAAAAGTTCGTTACTACGAGAATTATTACAAAAAGAGGAATTAGTAGAACAGGATATACTGAAGCAGAAAGTCAAAGTAGAGATTTTAGCAAAATTAGAGGCAGCATCCCCAGAGGAACGTCAAGAAATTTTAATCGAACACATTCGAGGGCAAGTCGTTCAGGTATTAGGTTTAAGTTCATCCCAATTACCAGAAGTCAATGTAGGGTTTATGGAAATGGGAATGGATTCTTTAATGGCGGTGGAATTAAAAAATAGACTGCAAAATCAACTGGAAACTCATTTACCTGAGACCGTAGCGATGGAATATCCGACAATTGCCAAGCTGTCCCTATATATAGAGGAGTTAATGGAAGGGAAAGGAACAGAAAAGGGGACATTCCCCGATCAACTGAGTCCACCTGATAAATCGGAAATAGAGGGGGATATAGTCCCAGATCTTGAAGATATTTCAGAAGAAGATTTTGAAGCCCTAGCAGCTCAACAACTAGAAAAACTGAAAAATATGCTCTAAAGTTAACCCTATCAGTTAAGGCTAATATTTTATGGAACCGACTGCGAAAAAAGAGGAACTCTCATTATCGAAACAGATGTTTTTAGCTTTAAAACAAGCTGAAGCTAAATTGGAGAGGATGGAGCTATCAAAAAGTGAAGCGATCGCGATCGTCGGTATCGGTTGTCGGTTTCCAGGCAATGCCAACACACCAGAGCTATTCTGGGACTTGTTATCCAATGGTAAAGACTCGGTTAGAGAGATTCCCTTAGACCGTTGGGATATAGAATCTTACTACGACCCCAACCCTGAGACTCCGGGGAAAATGTATATCCGGCACGCAGCATTAGTGGAGCAGGTCGATCGCTTCGATCCGCAATTTTTTGGGATCTCTGGCAAAGAAGCACACAGCCTTGACCCACAGCAACGTTTTATTTTAGAAGTAACTTGGGAAGCTTTAGAAAGAGCGGGTATTAATCCCCAGGAATTAGAAAATACTCAGACCGGAGTGTTTCTGGGTATGGGTCAAAATGATTATGCGAACTTGGGTTTGAGCCAAGTTGAAAAGATTAGCCCTTATGATGCAACCGGAAATGGGTTTTGTTTTGCAGCAGGTCGGTTATCTTACTTTTTAGGATTGCAAGGCCCATCCATGGCAATAGATACAGCTTGTTCATCCTCTTTGGTTGCTATACATGAAGCTTGTCAGAGTCTGCGTCAGGGTGAGTCTAATCTAGCTTTAGCTGGAGGAGTCCAACTCATCCTTTCTCCTCAAGTGACCACTGCACTCTCAAAATTAAAGGCTCTATCACCCGATGGCAAGTGTAAAACGTTTGATGCTGCTGCTGATGGTTATGGTCGGGGAGAAGGATGTGGCATTGTAGTGCTGAAGCGTTTGTCGGATGCACTCAAGGACGGGGACAATATCCAGGCAGTCATTCGAGGTTCTGCTGTTAATCATGATGGGCCGAGTAGCGGACTGACTGTGCCCAATAAACTCGCTCAGGAAAAACTGATTGAGCAAGCTCTGAAAGCAGCCAAAGTAGAACCCGATCGCGTGAGTTATGTGGAAGCTCATGGTACGGGAACGTCCCTGGGAGACCCGATGGAAGTGAGAGCTTTAAGTAGCGTGTTTGGGCCGGGACGCGATCGCCAAAACCCATTGCACATAGCCTCAGTTAAAACGAATATCGGTCATCTAGAAGCTGCTGCTGGAATTGCCGGTGCGATCAAGGTAGTTTTGCAACTGCAACATCAAAAAATCACCCCTAATCTGCATTTTAGCAATCCTAGTCCCTATATTGATTGGGAGAATATCCCCTTAAAAGTCCCGACTCAACTCACCCCTTGGCTCTCATCAGGGGAGAAAAGAGTAGCAGGAGTAAGCTCTTTTGCCATTAGCGGCACAAATGCTCATATTGTTTTAGAAGAAGCCCCAAGAAAAGACAACAGTGAAGATGACGTAAAACGTCCTTTCCATCTCTTGACGCTCTCAGCAAAAACAGAACAAGCCTTAGAAGATTTAGTCAGTCGTTATCAAAACCATTTAGAAAATTATTCAGACTTACCCCTCGCAGATATCTGTTATACGGCTAATACAGGCAGAGCGCACTTTAATCATCGACTAGCCATTCTTGCTTCTGAGCAAAAGGAATTAACAGAAAAACTCGTTGACTGGAAAACTCAGAAAGAAGTCGTTGGCGTATTTTCTGGGCAACTTGATGGGAGTAGCCAAAGTCCGAAAATCGCTTTCCTATGCACAGGTCAAGGTTCCCAGTATGTGAATATGGGCAGGCAACTCTATGAAACTGTGCCAACGTTTCGTCAAGCTTTAGATCGATGCGACCAAATTCTACAAGCTTATCTAGAAGTTCCTCTATTAGAAGTCCTATACCCTAAAGACGCACAAAAGTCAAGTGTATTAGACCAAACCGCTTATACCCAACCGGCTTTGTTTGCCATAGAATACGCCCTAGCGAAGTTATGGGAATCTTGGGGAATTAAACCCAATGCTTTAATGGGTCATAGTGTAGGCGAATATGTGGCAGCAACTCTAGCAGGAGTTTTCAGTTTAGAAGAGGGTCTGAAATTAATCGCCATGCGGGGACGGTTGATGCAACCATTACCCCCTGGTGGTGCAATGGTGTCTTTGTTAGCATCAGAATCTCAAGTCAAAGAAGCTATAAGTGAGTATGATTCACAAGTAACAATTGCAGCTATAAATGGGCCAAAGAGTATAGTAATTTCCGGGGATGGTGGGGCGATCGCAACCCTTTGCAGCAAATTAGAAGCACAAGGCGTTAAAACCAAGCATCTACAGGTCTCCCATGCTTTCCATTCCCCACTCATGGAACCAATGTTAGCAGAATTTGAAGCAGTCGCTCAAGAAGTCACCTATAGTCAGCCTCGGATACCCATCATATCAAATGTCACCGGTCAAAAAGTAGGTTCAGACATGACTACAGCTCAATATTGGGTCAATCATGTCCGACAACCCGTAAAATTTGCCCAGAGTATGAACACTCTAAATGAGCAAGGATATGAATTATTCCTAGAAATTGGCCCAAAGCCCATATTATTAGGAATGGGTCGTCAATGTTTACCAGAAGATAACGGTATTTGGTTACCATCCCTACGTCCTGGAGTAGATGAATGGCAACAGATACTCTCAAGTTTAGGACAGTTGTATGTACGGGGCGCTAAAGTAGATTGGTCAGGGTTTGACCGAGATTATGTTCGTCAGAAAGTCATCTTGCCAACCTATCCATTTCAGAGGGAAAGATATTGGGTAGAAACTGGAAAGTATCAAGCCATCTCTACAACCAAACTTCATCCTCTAATCGATCGAAAATTTCAATCTCCGTTATCAAAAGATATCTTTTTTGAATCTGAGTTTAGCACCCATGCTCTACCCTTTTTAGCAGACCACCGAATATATGAAAAAGTTGTCGTCCCTGGTGCAAGTCACATTTCCTTATTGTTAGGAAGTGCCTCTCTAACCTTTTCTGCAACCGGATGTCAACTGGAAGATATTTTATTTCCCCAAGCCTTAGCCATTCCCGAACAAGGGGCACGAAATGTTCAGGTAGCCTTAACTCCACAGCAAAGCGACTATTCATTTCAAGTCATTAGTTTTGACAGCTCTCATGATAGTGATTCTTGGGCTGTTCATGCTACAGGAAAAATTTCTCCTACTAATGCTTCGCAAAAACAGTCTCTAGAAACCATAGAAGAAATTAAATATCGTTGTCCTGAAAAAATAGAAAGCACAGAAATTTACCAGAATCTTTGGGATAGACAAGTCCAATTACGACAAAGTTTTAGATGGATAGACCAAGTATGGTTAGGAGAGGGAGAAATTCTGTGTCAAATGAAAGTACCTGAGACAATATTAGATGCTCTTAAGTACCAAATACATCCCGCCTTACTTGACTCCTGCTTTCAGTCAGTAGCTGCACTTAACCTCAGTCTTTCTGATGACCAAAATGAAACTTTTGTTCCTTTCAGTATCGAGAAGTTTACTTTTTATCAACGCCCTGAGAATAGTTCGCTTTGGTGTTATACCCGTGGATTGAAAGAAGGATTGTCAGAAGAAAAACTGCTCAAAGCCGAAATACAATTATTTGACCAAACTGGAAAATTAGTAGCTGAGGTCAATGGTTTTGAGGGTAGGAAAGCTAATCCCGAAACTTTACTGAAGAGTCTAGATTCAGATTTAAGTGATTGGTATTATGAAATAAACTGGGAAGCTCAACCTTTAACCGAAACTACAAAATCTGATGGAAATCTCTCAGGTCAATGGTTAGTCTTTTCCCTGACTGATGAATGGGTAGAATCAGTCGGGAAGTATTTACAACAGAGAGGACTTAGCTCTATTTGGGTATCCCCAGGTTTAGAATATCAGCAGTTAGAGGCTCAACATTATCAAATTAATCCCACTGTTGCTGAACACTTCTCCAAACTGCTCCAAGATCATTCTGATATTCAGGGCATTTTGCACTTATGGAGTATCAATGAAACTGATTTATCGGGAACCGTAGATTTACAAACAGCTCAACAACTCGGTTGTGCAACAGCATTACATTTACTGCAAGCCTTGACGAAAGCTGGATTAACCCATACAACGCCGATGTGGTTAGTGACTCAAGGTACTCAGGGTGTATTGGATGCAGCAGAAGTTGTGCAACCCCAACAAGGAAGTTTATGGGGACTAGGGCGTGTGATGAGTCTAGAACACCCAGAATTAAGGTGTGGACGCATAGACTTAGACCCCAAATCTAATTTTTCCGAAATGCTCCCCAGTTTGGTAGATGAAGTATTTTCTCAAAATAATGAAGACCAAATAGCAATTCGTCAGGGAGTTCGTTATGTAGCCCGATTAATCCGACAACAAAAGCCGAAAATTAGCTCAGAAGAAACATTAGGATTAGAAAGTCAACCCGTGGAATTGAAGATGTCTGAATATGGACTGATAGACAACCTCAACTGGCAGGTCATGCAGCGCCATCCTCCACAAGCAAATGAAGTAGAAATTGAAGTCAAAGCCGCCGGTTTAAACTTCCGAGATGTCCTCAATTCCTTGGGTTTACTGAAAGACTATTATGCTCAGGTATTGGGTATTACTGACGTAGCTCAACTTAACTTTGGCTTAGAATGTGTAGGCTCTATTGCATCTGTCGGAAAAAATGTCTCTGAGTGGCAGGTGGGAGATGAAGTGATGGCTATAGTTCACAATGGCTTTAGTAGCTTTGTTACGACTCCTGCTGAGTTAGTCATGGCTAAACCGAAAAATCTGAGCTTTACGGAAGCAGCTACTTTACCCTTGACTTTTGCCACAGCTTATTATGGGTTACAACACTTGGCTAAAATTCAGCCAGGAGAGCGAGTATTAATTCATGCTGCGGCTGGGGGTGTAGGGCAAGCAGCAGTTCAAATTGCCCTCCAAGCAGGAGCCGAAGTATTCGCTACAGCAAGTCCTCCCAAGTGGGAATTTCTCAAGTCTATGGGTGTCAAACACATTATGAATTCCCGTACTTTAGAGTTTGCGGATGAAATGATGAGTCTGACTCAGGGAAAAGGTGTAGATATTGTTTTAAATAGTCTCAATGGAGAATTCATTGATAAGAGTTTTGCAGTTTTAGGGAACAAAGGACGCTTTGTAGAAATTGGCAAAATCGGAATTTGGGAAAAACAAAAGGTGATGGAGACGCGGCCAGATGTTGAATACTTGCCTTTTGATATTGGAGTGACGATCCAACAACAACCTGGTTTAATTGCGGAATTTTCAGAAGCATTGAACCAACAGTGTTCGTCAGGAAAACTTAAGCCACTGTCTTATCAAGTCTTCCCAAGTACAGAAGTGAAAGCAGCTTTCCGATATATGCAACAAGGCAAGCATATCGGGAAAGTGGTCGTTTCTTTGCCAGAGACTGGAGAAGAGCAAAAATCGATCAAACCAGACGCAAGTTATTTAATTACAGGAGGTTTAGGCGCTTTAGGTTTAGAAGTCGCCCAATGGGTGGTATCCGAGGGAGCCAAGCAAATTGTCTTAACCGGGCGTAGATCTCCCAATGAAACTGCACAAAAAATTATCGAGGAGCTAGAAACAGCAGGAGCATCAGTCAAGGTATTGTTAGGTGATGTCTCTACTGAAAAAGATGTAGCTCAAATTTTCCAGCAGATACAGACTTCCTTGTTCCCGCTCAAAGGAGTGATTCATGCTGCGGGAGTATTGGATGATGGCTTAGTGCAAAACCTCAGTTGGCAGCAGTTCACTAAAGTGATGAGACCTAAAGTGCAAGGGACTTGGCATTTGCATCAACTGACCAAAGATTTACCCTTAGATTTCTTTGTCTGTTTCTCATCAATGGCTTCGATGCTGGGGAATTCTGGTCAAGGTAATTATGCGGCTGCCAATGCTTTTATGGATGCGATCGCTCACTATCGTCGTGGCATGGGACTACCTGGGTTGAGTATCAACTGGGGAGCTTGGGCAGCAGGAGGCATGGCAGCTCGTTTAGCCAGCGAACATCAGAATCGAATGGAAACGGTTGGTATAGTTCCTATTAAACCAGAACAGGGAATGCAAGTATTGGAGTCATTGTTATCTGGCGCTCAAACCCAAGTCGGGGTATTCCCCGTTAACTGGTCAAAATTTTTAAGGGAGCTACCGGCTGGGCAAAAAATTCCCTATTTGGAAGCTTTCATTTCATCAGTAACAGAAACTGAGAATACACAACAACTTCTAGAAGAGTTGAAATCTGCTCCACCAGAGGAAGGAGAAAAAATCTTACTCAATTATCTCATCGATAAAACTTCTTCTCTTTTGGGCATGACTACTGCTAAAATAGGAATCAAGCAACCTCTAACGAGTATGGGTGTTGATTCATTGATGGCGGTTGAATTGCGAAACTTATTGCTGAGAGAACTAGAATTCGATCTTCCTCTAGAAAGGATAATTGATGGCATTAGTATTGTCCAAATAGCAAACTTAGTTGGAGAGAAGATTTTGCTCGAACAAATTACGGCTTTAAATAGTTCGCAGGCTCAAGATATAGATCGAGACGAAGAGCGAGAAGAAATCACTTTATAGTTGATAAAGACGAAATTACAAAAAAGCTGATTTGAACAATAAAAAATGGGAGATACTTAAGTTATGAATCTTAAAAAATTATTATATAAAATCTCTAGCCAAGGTATTAAAGTTTGGGCAGAGGGTGATGAACTAAAAGTTAATGCTCCCAAGGGTTCCTTAACAGCAGAAATTAGAGAGGTGTTATCCCAAAATAAGATTGAGTTACTACAATTGCTACAGCAAAGAAGTAGTAGTGTTAATGTTAACTCTATACCTTTAGTGCCCGTTCATAGGGATAGAAACTTTACTCTCTCCTATCAGCAAGAGCGTCTGTGGTCTGTAGCCCAACTCATGCCAGACAATGTAACGCTTAATCTATGTCAAGCAGTGCGGCTTCAAGGTTTAATCAATATTCAATTGCTGCAAAATAGTTGGCAGCAAATTATCGATCGCCATGAGATACTGAGAACGAGTTTTGCTTTAGTTGAAGGGGCTTTAGTTCAGGTGTCTATTCCTAAGCTAGAGGTGAGTATTGTTGTTGAAGATAATTCAAATTTAAGCGAATCTGAAATAGAAGATCTGATTGAGGAAAATATTGCCCAAGAATCTCGACGGTCTTTTGATTTAGCTCAAGCTCCATTATTCAATTTGAAATGGCTCCGGTTTGGCGATACGGATGGCGCTTTGATTTTAGTGTATCATCATATTATTGGTGATGGTTTATCCATTAATTTATTAACTCAGGAACTGCTAACTTTATACGATGCTTCTTTGGAGAAAAAACCATCTCCTTTAACGGATTTGGATATTCAATATGGAGATTATGCTGTTTGGCAGCGACAGTGGTTGCAGGGAGAGGTGTTAGAAAAAGGACTCAATTATTGGCAACAGCAGCTAACTGGTGTTTCGACTTTATATCCAGTACCCGTTGATAATTTGCAACTATCATCGGGCTTTGAAAGTAACCACAAATCTTTTCAAATATCTGCTAGTACCTGGTCTGCGGTTCAACAGTTAAGTAGTGAGTACAGTATTACTCCTGTCGTTGTCTTTCTGTCAGTCTTCTATGTCTTGATAGTTCAGTATTCTCTGAAGTCGGATATTGTTGTTGGTTTGCCCGTTTCAGGTAGAGTGCATCCCAAGCTTCAATCCGCTATTGGTTTCTTTACTGATATTATTTTACTGCGGACTCAGGTTGATGAGCATTTGGAATTTAAGGAATTACTCTCCAGAGTCAAAGAAGTTATGGTAGAAGCTTATGCTAATCAACATATTCCTCTAAATTATGTAGCAGAGTTTGTTGAACACCACACTTATCAACAATATAAGAATTTATTTCAGCTTTTCTTTGACTATATTGATTTTGGCGAAAATGCTCAAAATCATTCTAATTTTAAGGCTACGAAGATCGAGGGCAAATTGCCGACAGATATAGATTTATTTTTCACTTTATTCAAAGTCAATCAAGAGATTAAAGGAGGATTAACTTACAATGCAAACTGGTTTGAAGAGGAGACGATTATAGGTCTAATTGATTCTTACTTATTCATTCTCGAACAATGCCTTGAGACGACCGATCGGAAAGTCACTGAATTAGAACTCTCTCCACAGCTAAAGGTGCATTTCCGAGAGCTGCACAGTCAGTCAAGAAAACAGGTTCTGCTCAAAACTGCCTTAGAATCGATTCCTGAAGTTCAGGACTACGCGATTGTAACTAGGGATAATCAAGATGTGGCTTATGTAGTGGTTGCTGGTGATTTTTCTGTAGAGAAAATAGAGTCATTCCTTCAGGATCGTTTGTCTTCTGAGTTACTTCCTGCTGCTTATGTACCTGTATCTACCTTGCCTCGGACAGAATTAGGTGAAGTGGATGAAGCTGTTTTAGCTGCCATAGAAGTTATGGACGCAGATTTGATTGCCCGTTGGGAAGAAAAACTGCGTTCGTTTAGCGTCTCCGTAGGAGAATCGCACCCAGAAATAGAAGAAGCGGTAGTAATGGTTCAGTATCATCCAGCCCCAGTGATGGGGACGCGGGGACGCGGGGACGCGGGGACGCGGGGACGCGGGGACGCGGGGACGGAGAGAGAGAGAGACACGGGGACGCGGGGACGGGGCGACGCGGAGACAGGGAAAATTGAAATACTACCTGAAAGTTCCTTATCACCAAGCACCTCGCCTTGCCAAGTAGACGAAATTGCTGCATCAGTAGAGTTTGAAACTTGGACAGATTTACTACCGGGAACCGATCGCCCAGCAATTCTGGGTGTTGATGGGAGAAAACCCCTGACTCATGCAGCTCTCAAAGCATTTGTCCAATCTCCACCAGACAACGCTAACCTCAGCCATTTGGGGATTGGTATTACTGAGCGTGTCTGTGCGGCAATGCCCAACGGATCAGAAGCCGCAGTAGCATTCTTGTCTCTAGCACAGCAATGTGTCTTTGCTCCCATCAGCCTATCATTGACAGAAAAACAAGTTCTTTTTGAGTTAGAAGATTTGAGTGCAGTGGCACTGATACTCCAAAGGGGTGAAGCTAACCAAAGGAGTAATGCCAAGTTAAAAGCCTGTGCAGAAAGCTTGGGGGTGCGTGTTATTGAGCTAATCCCCGATCCTTCAGTCTGTGGTGTGTTTACTCTGGAGGAAGTGACGGCTAGTCAGAAGGCAGAACCCACCCCTCACCCCTCCCAGGAGGGGAATAGGAGGGAGAAACCGACTCGCGACCATGTGGCTTTGGTGTTACATACGAGTGGTACAACTAGAAAACCGAAGACAGTCCCCTTAACTCATGGGAATTTGACTGCGGGTTCTCTGACAATAAGTCGGACGATCGCTCTAACTCCAGAAGACACCTGTATCAATATTATGCCCCTGTTCCATATTCACGGTTTGTCGGTGAATATTCTGGCCTCGTTGCTCGCTGGTGCAAGTGTACTCTGCACGCCGGGATTATATGGGACAGAAAATGGGGTAGCTGATTTCTTCCGTTGGCTACAACCCGGTGCAGGAGAAGGAGAGGGACATGGAGACACGGAGACACGGAGACGCGGAGACGCGGAGAATGGAAATGCTACCCCAAATTTCCCTCACCCAGGAGGAAATCAGAGAAATGTGACTTGGTACTCGGCTGTGCCTACCATGCACCAAGCTATTCTTGAATATGCAGAACAGGCGATCGCGCAAACAGGAGCAGCTCCCCAACATTCCCTCCGCTTGATCCGCAACTGTTCCGCCGCCCTACTCCCTGCGATCGCTGAACGCATGGCAAAGGCCTTTAACTGTGAAATCTTGCCGACTTACGCCATGACAGAATCCATGCCCATTTGTAGCCCCCAACTTGGGCAAGGGTTAGCCAAACACGGTTCTGTTGGGCCAGCAGCCGGCCCCCAACTGATTATTGGCGAGGTCAAGGAAAACGATGCAGGTCAACCCACCCTCAATGTACTGCCACCTTACTCTGAAGGGGAAGTCATGGTAAAAGGTGCTTGTGTGACAGCAGGCTACGAGTTGCGGGATTGGATGGATTACAATCCCAACGAAGAAGCTTTTATCGAGGGTTGGTTAAGGACTGGAGATAAGGGATATCTAGATGAAGACGGTTATGTATATCTGGTAGGACGGTTCAAGGAAATTATCAATCGGGCAGGCGAGAAAATCAGCCCGATGCTGGTAGAAGATGTGTTGCAGCGACATCCAGGGGTAGGTCAAGTCGTTGTGTTTGCCGCCCCCCATGAGGTTCTGGGGGAAGTCGTAGGAGCGGCGATCGTACCCGTACCTAACCAACCTCGACCCTCGTTAGCCGCCCTACGTCAGTTTGCCCTGAAGCAAAAAGAACTCGAACTTCAGTGGTTGCCAGAATGCTTAGTGTGGATGAGTGCGATTCCCAAAGGCATGACCGGTAAGCCAGCCCGAATTGGACTGGCCAAACGGTTAGGATTGCCCGTTATGGCTGCTGATGCAACGACAGCTCCGAGAACTTTCGTAGCAACAGAGGGAGCAGATGGCAAGTTTAGCTTGGAAACCATCGATAATTCTCCGGCTCAGACTGAAAATGGCCAGGGGGTTTGTCAGAAGCTCTCAAAGTTAACCGCTTATTTTACCTCGAAAACCAAGAATTTTCCGATCGCTCAGTTGCAACAGTTGGCAGTGCGCGATCGCTTTGGTACTCCCAGCCAAATTTTACCGACTGATTTTGTGCAGTTAGAAGCATTTCCTTTAACACCAGATGGCAAAATAGACCGTAAACGGCTGCGAGAACTCGAACAACCTCAGACAGAGCAATCTCCACTAGCAGCCAATGAAACTCAGCAAAAAATCGCCTCGATTTGGCAAGAGGTGCTTCAGCTAGAAGAAGTCGGAATCACCGATAATTTCTTTGAATTGGGAGGCAAATCAATACTCCTCATCCAGGTCTACAGCAAACTGCGAGAAGCATTTGTCGATCTCAATGTAAAAGTGGTTGACCTGCTGACCTATCCCACCGTAGATTCCTTAAGTCGGTTTATTATCGGCGATCGGGAAGCTCAAGTCAGCAAAAAAAACCCAATCAAACCCTTCAAGCAACATCAAGATAATCGGGATATTGCCATAATTGGCATGTCTGGACGCTTCCCAGGAGCTAAAAACCTAGAAGAATTTTGGGAAAACCTCAAAAATGGTGTAGAGTCTATCTCCTCGTTATCCGATCAACAGTTACTAAAATCTGGAGTCACGACTGAAGCACTGAATGACCCCAATTATGTCAAAGTTAACGCTCGGATTTCGGACATTGATATGTTCGATGCTGACTTCTTTAACTACTCTCGACGAGAAGCGACAGAAATAGACCCACAACAAAGACTTTTCTTAGAATCGGCTTGGGAAGCCATAGAAAATGGGGGTTATAATCCCAAGACTTATCAAGGTTCAATTGGAGTTTACGCCGGTGGTGGAATCCCTAGCTACTTAATCTCTTACATAGGAGAGAAAGATCTGGTCGTAATCAATAAGCGCTCCCTAGAACAACTCTTTGGCAACGACAAAGATTACCTCGCCACCAGAGCCGCTTACAAATTGAACCTCACCGGCCCAGCAATCAACGTTCAAACCGCTTGCTCAACTTCATTAGTGGCAGTTCACTTGGCTTGCCAAAGTTTACTCAGTGGTGAATGTGATATGGCACTAGCCGGTGGTGTCTCCATCCAAGTCCCCCAAGAGGTAGGATACACCTACCAAGAAGGCATGATTTTCTCCCCAGATGGTCATTGCCGACCCTTTGATGCTAACGCTCAGGGGACAGTTTTTGGTAATGGTGTCGGCGTGGTTTTACTCAAGCCCCTCTCTCAAGCGATCGCCGACGGAGATTGTATTCAGGCAGTCATTAAGGGTTCTGCCATTAATAATGATGGCTCTTTCAAATTGGGCTACACAGCACCGAGCGTAGACGGTCAAATCGGTGTTATTTCCAGAGCTTTGGCGATCGCTCGAATTAATCCAGAGACCATTACCTATATAGAAGCTCATGGTACTGGCACAGAATTAGGCGACCCCATTGAACTTGAAGCATTAACCAAAACCTTTTCTGAGCATACCCAGAAAAAGCAATTTTGCGCTGTAGGTTCGGTAAAGAGCAATGTAGGTCACTTGAATACAGCAGCAGGAGTGGTATCCCTAATCAAAACCGTATTAGCTCTCAAACATGGGTTAATACCACCGAGTTTACATTTTAAGCAACCATCACCCCAAATTGATTTTCCCAATAGTCCATTTTACGTCAACACCCATCTGTCTGAATGGAGTAGCAATGGTACTCCTCGCCGAGCCGGGGTAAGTTCTTTTGGTATTGGAGGAACCAATGCTCATCTAGTCCTGGAAGAAGCTCCCAGACAAGGCAACCCTCAAGATCCCTTAGAGCGTTCAGTTCATCTATTAACTCTCTCAGCCAAAACACAAAAAGCTCTTGAAGAGTTAGTCAGTCGTTATTGTGATTACCTAGGAACTCATCCAGAATCGGATCTTGCAGATATTTGTTACACTGCCAATACAGGAAGAGTTCACTTTAACCACAGACTAGCCGTTATAGCCAATAGCCAAACTGAATTAGCCAAAAAACTGCATCAATTCCTAGGAGAAGATGAAGCAACAGGCATCTTTTCCAGAGAATTATCTAAAGAAATTACGGCCACAAAAGTAGCTTTCCTCTTCACAGGTCAAGGTTCCCAATACCTGAACATGGCAAGAAAGCTATATGAACAAGCCCCCGTATTCCGAGCAGCACTGGAGCAATGTAATCAAATTCTAAGTAGTTTAGAAACTTTTCAGGAAAAATCATTACTAGAAATTCTCTATCCAGCAGCTCAAGATCGGCCAAGTTCATCCGTACTAGACCAAACCGCTTATACCCAACCCGCCCTATTTGCCATAGAATACGCTCTCTTCAAATTATGGGAATCATGGGGAATCAAACCCGATGTAATTATGGGTCACAGTGTAGGAGAATATGTAGCAGCAACCGTAGCAGGAGTATTTAGCCTCGAAGATGGCCTCAAACTAATAGCCATGCGGGGACAATTAATGCAAAAGCTACCCTCCGGCGGTAAAATGGTATCTATAATGGCATCAGAATCTCAGGTGACAGAAGCCATAAAAGAATATAGTTCCCAAGTCACCATAGCAGCAGTTAACGGACCAGAAAGTATCGTAATTTCAGGTGAAAGTGCAGCCATAGACCGTATTTGTAGTCTATTTGAATCAAAAGAAGTCACAACCAAACAACTACAAGTATCCCATGCCTTCCATTCCCCATTAATGGAACCAATGCTAACGGAATTTACAGCAGTAGCCAAAGAAATTACCTATAATCAACCGAAAATACCACTCATATCCAACGTTACAGGAAAACAAGCAGACGATAGTATTGCTTCAGCACAATATTGGGTAACTCATGTCCGTCAACCCGTAAAGTTTGTCCAAGGAATACAAACTTTGCACAAACAAGGTGCTACAATCTTCCTAGAAATAGGGCCAAAACCGGTACTGTTAGGTATGGGTCGTCAGTGTCTTATGGGAGAAAAAAAACTATGGCTGCCCAGTTTACGTTCGGGAAAACCAGACTGGTTACAAATGCTCCAAAGTCTGGGAGAATTGTATGTACGGGCAATCAACATTGATTGGTTAGGATTTGATCGGGATTATTACCGTCATAAGGTAGAGTTACCAACCTACCCTTGGCAGCGAAAAAGTTATTGGATAACAGATATTCGACAACGGAAAGCTCAAGAGAAAAAGATGGTAACATCGGCAGAAAAAGTAAAACTTGATGAACTCAATCCCCAGCTAAAGGACAAACCAATGAACGAAGATACAATCTTGCACCCACCCAAACTGAGATTATCAGATCCAGAATCAGTATATCTAGAAAGTGCTGCCCCAACTCTAGAACCTCCAGCCAAAATTGAAGTGCCGCAGTTGGTGGTTCAAGCAAAACCTGCTGATAGGGAATCTGAAAATGTAACCCAATTGAAGAGCCTCGATACCAATCTGGCTCAAATCAAAGAAACCCTCAAAGAAAGTCTGGCAGTAGCTTTGTATGCAGAGATCAGTGAAATCGAAGAAGACCAAAAGTTTGTTGATTTAGGTTTAGACTCCATTGTGGGAGTTGAATGGATAACTGAAATTAATAAAACCTACAATTTCAATCTAAAGGCAACGAAACTATACGATTACCCCACCTTGTTAGATTTGGCACAGTATATCGCTGACAGCCTATCAACTCAGGATAGAAAGATTGATGTCGAGCGATCGCCATCTGCCCCAACTCGAACAGCGATCGGCAAGCCATCTCTACCATCAACTCCCTCCCAGAACAATTTCTCACACATCAAAGAACTTTTGAAACAACAGTTAGCGGAAGCTCTGTATGCGGATATCAGTGAAATTGAAGAAGACCAAAAGTTTGTCGATTTAGGTTTAGATTCTATTGTGGGAGTCGAATGGATAACTGAAATCAATAAAACCTACAATTTAAACATCAAGGCCACAAAACTATACGACTACCCAACCTTATTAGATTTCACAAAGTATATTACCCAGGAACTTGGCGCTACCCAAGGAATCCTTTTACCAAAAGAGTATAAAAAAACCATTCAAAAAGACGATTCACCTAGAAATTCTCAAGAAGACATGGCACAAAAACTACGCTCAATATTGAAGAAAGTGGCAAACAAAGAATTAACCGTCCAGGAAGGAAATCAAATGATTCAACAAATCAAAAATCAAGCAAAAACATAGTACGATCTTTCAGGAAGATTTGATAAATCTATAATAAATCAGGAGTGAAATCATGCAAAAAGTTGGAATTGAAGCCCTAAATATATATGGAGGTTCGGCTAAAATCGATGTGCGAATGTTGGGCGAAGCACGTCAGTTAGACATGACTCGCTTCGATAATCTAATGATGAAAGAAAAGGCAGTAGCGATGCCTTTTGAAGACCCAGTTTCTTATGCCATTAATGCAGCCAAACCCATTATTGATAGCCTCAGCAATCTGGAAAAACAACAAATCAAAATGGTGATAGCTTGTACTGAGTCTGGCATTGATTTTGGTAAATCTATCAGCACTTATGTTCAAGATTATTTGGGGCTAAGTCGTAACTGCCGAATGTTTGAGATTAAGCAAGCTTGCTACGCAGCTACAGCAGGCTTACAGATGGCATTCAATTTAATTTTATCCCAAACCTCTCCAGGGGCTAAAGCTTTAGTTATAGGAACTGATATATCCCGGTTTATTGTCACAAAGGGAAGAGAAGCTATCAACGAAGATTGGTACTTTGCCGAATCAAGTAGTGGTGCTGGAGCAGTCGCTATGTTAGTCAGTGAAGTTCCTAAAATTTTCCAAGCTGATGTAGGATGTAATGGTTACTATGGCTATGAAGTCATGGATACTTGTAGACCTAACCCAGACTCAGAAGCAGGAGATGCAGACTTATCCTTGCTATCCTACCTAGATTGCTGTGAAAATGCCTATCAGCAGTATCAAGATCGGGTAGAAGGAGTAGATTACCAAAAAACTTTTGATTACTTAAACTTTCATACTCCCTTTGGAGGGATGGTAAAAGGCGCTCACCGAAGTATGATGCGTAAGTTGAAAAGAGCCAAACCGGTGGAGATTGAAGAAGACTTTCAAAAACGGGTGATGCCAGGATTAATCTATTGCCAACAAGTAGGAAATATCATGGGAGCAACCGTATTTTTATCCTTAGCTAGTATGATAGACAATGCAGATTTTAGCAAACCTCGACGGATAGGCATATTCTCTTATGGATCGGGTTGTTGTTCAGAATTTTATAGTGGAGTTGTTGCCCCAGAAGCAAAGGAAATTCAAGCTCAACAAAACATTTCATCACAATTAGCAACGCGCTATTCTTTAAGCATGGAAGAATATGAGCAGTTACTGAATTATAGTTCGACAGTTGCCTTTGGCACTAGAAATGTGACTTTAGATTACAAACTCTTTCCTAGTGTATGGAAACAAATTGAAGGCAAAGGTCGCTTAGTGCTGAAACAAATCAAAGACTTTCACCGAGAATATGAATGGGTATAGCTATGGATTATCAAACCCTCAAAATCAGCGATCAAGGCGTTGTACAAAGGATTCAAATCTATCGACCTGAAGCTAACAATAGCATTAATAGTCAGTTAACGATAGAATTGTTATCAGCGTTGCAAGCTGCTGAAGCCGAGGAAGTAGTCAAAGTCATCATACTCGAAGGACTCCCTGATGTCTTTTGTACAGGCATGGATTTTGGAGAAGTAGCAACAGCACAAGAACTCGATCCAAAAGGACGTTATAACGCTTACTACGATATTTTGAAACAAATGTCTCAAAGTAGCAAAGTGATTTTGTCAGTTGTGCGTGGAAAAGTCCAGGCAGGAGGGGTAGGTTTAGTCGCAGCAAGTGATTTAGTTATTGCTGATGAAACGGCAACTTTTGTTTTATCAGAATTATTATTTGGGTTATTACCCGCTTGTGTATTGCCTTTTTTGATTCGTCGAGTGGGGTTTCAAAAAGCCTACCGTTTAGCACTAACAACTCAAACCATCTCAGCCTCAGAAGCTGAGAAGTGGGGATTAATTGATGAATATGGCAGTAGTACGAATCAGTTAATTAGTAAATATATTCGACGTTTAAAGTATTTACCTTCATCAGGGGTGAAAGAGCTAAAAAACTATATTAGTCAGTTATGGATCGTTCAAGCAGAAACTCAAGATTTAGCGGTAAATGAGATTTTTAGACTAATAACAGAACCCACGGTTCAAGAAAAAATTAAACGTTTTCAACAAGAGGGATTATTTCCATGGCAAACCTAAATCTTAATTTGGACGTGGCAAAGAGCAACTCTGATGTAGTCCAACTCGTGGAGTTGGGTAATGGTGTTGTGCAAATCACCATGAGAGATGAAGAGAACTCCAATATCTTTTCTCTGGAAATAATTGAGGGATTATCCAGATGCTTTGAGGCAGTTGCTCAAAACAAAAGTTACAAAGTCGCAATCTTGACCGGTTATGGAAATTATTTTAGTTCCGGAGGAACACAAGAAATACTAATTAGTATTAGCAAAGGAGAAATTAAATGTAGTGATTCCGATTTTTTTAGAATAGCACTAGATTGTCCAATACCCGTAATTGCAGCGATGCAAGGTCATGCGATTGGTGGAGGTTTAGTTCTTGGATTGTATGCAGATTTGGTTGTACTCAGTCAAGAAAGTATTTACACCGCTAATTTCATGAAGTATGGTTTTACTCCGGGTATGGGATGTACCTTCATCGCCCCAGAGAAATTAGGCGCATTAGGGCTAGAAATGATGTACACTGCCCGAAACTATCGAGGGAAGGAGTTAGCTGAACGGGGTGTTTCTTTTCCAGTTGTCCCGAGAAAAGATGTGCTAAAAGTTGCCAAAAAATTAGCCTATGAACTGTCGGAAAAACCGAGACTATCTTTAATAACATTAAAGAAACACTTACAAACAAGAATCAATAAAGAGCTGCCGGAATTCGTAGAGAAAGAAGTGGCTATGCATGACATAACTTTTGGTCAATCAGAGGTGGTCAGTAAAATCGATCAAACTTTTGACGAAATGAAAGGGGTCAGCAGTAAACTTCAAAATTCAAGTCAAGAGCCTATAAGTAACCAGGAGAAAATATTACTTGAATTGCAATCGGGTCAACTTTCCTTGGAAGATGCGGAACAGCTATTGTTAGGAAATCAAGAAGAAGAAAGCACAGATAATCTACAAAGCGAGTCGATCAACTTAGGTAGCTCTGAAGAAATCTTGTCTTTAATGAGTTCAGGAGAAATCTCTTTAGAAACAGCAGAAAAATTATTATTAGAAGCAGTAGAACCAGAAATACTGAACCCTAGTCAGGATGGTGTAGATGATATAGCGAGTACAGATATAGCAATCATTGGCATGTCATGTCGATATCCAGGGGCAAATAACTGGCAAGAATTTTGGGAAAATTTAAAGAATGGAGTGGACAGTGTAACCGAACCTCCTCCTGGAAGATGGCAAGAAAAAAATTGGTATCACCCAGATCCAGAGCATCCAGGTACTTCCTATTCAAAATGTGCTGGTTTTTTAGATGAAATTGATAAATTTGACCCTTTATTCTTTAAGATTTCTCCGGAAGAAGCCCGGTTTGTGGAGCCTCAACAAAGAATATTTTTAGAAGAGGCTTACCACGCTATAGAGGATGCTGGATATGCGAGTGACTCTCTCAAAGGCAAACAGTGTGGAGTATTTGTTGGAGCCTCAACAGGTGATTATATCAATTTATTGTCAAATTCTGGATTAAATACTCATCGGTTTGTACTGACAGGGAATATACTGTCTATTGTACCCGCAAGAATCGCTTATTTCCTTGACTTGAAGGGGCCGGTAGCAGCTATTGATACGTCTTGCTCATCATCATTAGTGGCTGTTCATCAAGCGTGTGAAAGTATACAAAGAGGGGAGAGCGAAATAGCGATCGCTGGAGGCATTAACATTTTATCAACAGCAGACTTACAAATAACGTCAAGTAAGTTTCAAATGATATCTCCTGAAGGACGTTGCAAAACTTTTGATGCTGAAGCATCAGGTATAACTTGGAGTGAAGGTTGCGGTGTTGTTTTATTAAAAAGGTATAGCCAAGCCATTCAAGACAAGGATCATATCTATGGCGTGATCAAGGGAACAGGAGTCAATTATGATGGTAATACTAACGGAATTAGTGCCCCTAGTAGTCAATCTCAAGCGAGTTTAGAAGAAGCAGTTTATCAGAAGTTTGGCATTAACCCAGAAACGATTAGTTATGTAGAAGCTCACGGTACAGCAACACCTCTGGGAGATCCCATAGAAGTAGAAGCTTTAACAGAATCCTTTTCTAAATGGACTAAGAAGAAACAGTTTTGTGCCATCGGATCAGTAAAGACTAATATTGGTCATGGAGCAATGGCTGCTGGGGTTTCTGGTTTGATCAAGACAGCTTTGTGCCTCAAAAACCAAAAATTAGTTCCATCATTACATTTTAATCAAGCCAACCCGCATATTGACTTTGACAATAGCCCTTTTTATGTCAATACAGAATTCAAAGATTGGGAAGTATTAGAAAATCAACCAAGGCGAGCTGCTGTTAGTTCTTTTGGTTTTAGCGGCACTAATGCTCATTTAGTCATAGAAGAAGCTCCCTCTCAAGTTAAAAGTCAGAATGTTGTTGAACGTCCAATTCATCTATTAACTCTTTCAGCGAAAACAGAAAAGGCTCTAGAAGAGTTAGTCAGTAGTTATCAAAATTACTTAGAAACTCATCCTCACTTAGAAATAGCAGATATATGTTATACCGCTTCTACAGGCAGAACCCATTTTAATCATCGACTAGGGGCGATCGCATCCGATCCCAAAGAATTAAGCGAAAAACTGCTTGGGTGGAAAACTCAGGAACAACCAGTAGGAGTATTTTCAGGACAACAAAATAGGAAAAGTCCGAAGATAGCGTTCCTCTTCACAGGGCAAGGTTCCCAGTATGCGAATATGGGAAGAAAACTGTATGAACAAGCACCGACTTTCCGTCAAGCTTTAGAGGAATGTAACCAAATTATACAACCCTATCTGGAAGTCCCTCTATTAGAAGTTATCTACTCGTTAGATACACAAAAGTCAACTTCTGATGTATTAGACCAAACCGCTTATACCCAACCCGCCCTATTTGCCATAGAATACGCCCTCTTCAAATTATGGGAATCATGGGGAGTCAGGCCAGATGTAGTTATGGGTCACAGTGTAGGTGAATATGTAGCGGCAACCGTAGCAGGAGTATTTAGCCTAGAAGATGGTCTCAAACTAATAGCCATGCGGGGACACTTGATGCAAAAGCTACCCTCTGGCGGCAAGATGGTATCTATCAGGGCATCAGAATCTCAGGTAACAGAAGCCATAAAAGAATATAGTTCCCAAGTAACCATAGCAGCAGTTAACGGACCAGAAAGTATAGTAATTTCTGGTGAGAGTGCAGCCATAGCAAAGATTTGTAGTCACTTTGAATCAGAAGGAGTCAAGAGCAAACAACTAGAAGTATCCCATGCTTTTCATTCACAATTGATGGAACCCATGTTGGCAGAGTTTGAAGCTGTAGCGAATCAAATTACTTACAATCAACCAAGGATACCAATAATATCCAACCTTACAGGAACCAAGGCAGACAACAGCATAGCCACAGCACAATATTGGGTGAGTCATGTGCGCCAACCCGTGAAGTTTGCTCAGAGCATGGAAACTTTGCATCAGCAAGAATATAAATTATTCCTAGAAATTGGACCCAAACCCATTTTGTTGGGAATGGGAAGGCAATGTTTACCAGAAGAGGTGGGTGTGTGGTTGCCATCGTTGCGTCCAGGAGTAGAAGAATGGCAACAGATGCTTTCAAGTTTAGGACAGTTATATGTACAAGGAGTCAAAATAGATTGGTTGGGGTTTGACCCAAACTATGTGCGTCAGAAGGTAGTATTGCCAACGTATCCATTCCAACGAGAAAGATATTGGGTAGAGAGCAACAATAATTCCCTGAAAAAACAGTATTTGTCAACCAGCCCAAATATCCACCCCCTATTAGGTCAAAAACTAAATTGTGCCGGTAAGCAAGAAATTTTTGAATCATTACTAGGGGAAAACTCCCCAGCTTACCTTAATCACTACCGCGTCTTTGATCGAGCAATGTTTCCGACAACAGCCTACTTAGAAATGGCTCAAGCTGCCGGAAATTACAAATTGAAGACGACTCATCTGGTTGTAGAAGACCTCATCATCCAGCAGGGATTAAGATTGCCAGTTGGGGAATTGATATCAGCCCAAACTATAATTACTCCATCTGACAACCAAAGCTACCAATTCCAAATCTTTTCTCAACAGGAACAACAGCACCAAGAGGAACCCAAGTGGATACTCCATGCCATAGGAAAAATCCGAACTGCCCCAATCGATACAACTCCAACCCAAGTAGACCTAGAAAAATATAAAGCAGAGTGCAGTCAACCCATAGAAGTAAAACAACATTATCAACAATATCGGCAATTAGGGCTTGATTATGGCAGCAGTTTCCAAGGAATCTACGAGTTATGGTCGGGTGAAAACCAAGCATTGGCTCAGATTAAGTTACCTGAAGAATTGATAGCACAAACAATCGATTATCAGTTCCATCCTGCATTATTAGATGCAGCCTTGCAGGTGATTTATCATGCACTGCCAGAAGTAGAGAGCGATCAAACTTATCTGACAGTAGGGGTAGAGCAGTTCAGAGTATATCGTAGTCCAGGGCTTTCCCTGTGGGCCTATGCATCGGTTTCCACATCGGTGGAAAGTCAAAGAAGTTTAACGGCTCAAGTGAGGCTAGTGAGTCCAGAAGGAGAAATCATTGCCACAGTTGAAGGATTACAAGTAGGGGTGAGACCGATTGACTGGTCAGCTTGGCAGGAAACAATCCAAACAACTTCTGAAACATCTAAGTCAGAATTTGTATTAAAGTTGAAGGCAGCAACACCTGATGAACGTCGCTTGTTGTTAGTCGCTCATATACGCCGTCACTTGGCTCTACTCTTAGGAATCAACGATCCCGAATCTATTTCATTAGAGACCGGATTTTTTGACCTAGGTATGGATTCTTTGACTTCTGTTGAGTTGAGGAATAAGTTGCAGACAGATTTAGATTATTTATTGCCCTCTTCTCTCGCTTTTGACTATCCTAATATTCAGTCCCTAACTGATTACTTAGAAGAAACAGTTATTCTGTCATCAGATGATACAGAATTGACCTCGGAACAACCAGAAGCCTTATTAGATAAGGATTCCTTAGAACTAGAGGTTTCAGAAAGTCTATTTTCTGAAGTTCATCAGCTTTCTGAAGATGAAATCGATCTGGCGGTTGATCAAGCGATCGATCAACTCGATCAACTTCTACAGTGACCTAGTAAATCATATCAAATTAATTACTTTATAATCGACAGTACAGGAGGCATCAAAATGGAGCGCAACTCATCCCAGCAACTCTCAAATGAGCAACGTCTGCTACTAAAACTTAAACAAGCAACTGCAAAAATACAAAAACTTCAAGCAGCAGCGACAGAGCCAATAGCTATTATTGGTATGGGTTGTCGCTTCCCTGGAGGTGCATCGACTCCAGAAGCCTTCTGGGATATTTTACAAAATGGAGTAGATGCGATCGCGGAAGTACCCAAAGACCGATGGAATCTTGATGATTATTACGACCCAAATCCAGACACTCCTGGCAAAATGTACAGTCGCTATGGAGGGTTTATTGACCAAGTACAGGAGTTTGATGCCAATTTTTTTGGTATTTCCCCTAAAGAAACCACCCATCTAGACCCTCAACATAGATTACTCTTAGAAGTCACTTGGGAAGCCCTAGAGCATTCAGGACAGAATCCGCAACAACTTAAAGGGAGTAAAACTGGTGTATTTATTGGTATTTGTGCCAATGACTATACCTCCCGTATATTCAGCCAAGGTCCAGAACAAATTGATGCTTATATGAGTACAGGAAATGCCCACAGCACAGGATCTGGGCGAATTTCCTATATTCTGGGGCTAGTCGGACCTAATTTAGTAGTAGACACAGCCTGCTCCTCTTCATTAGTCAGTATTCATTTAGCCTGTTCGAGTTTAAGGAATCAAGAGTGCAATCTAGCTCTAGCAGGAGGAGTGAATCTATTGCTATCTCCAGAGCTTAGTATTGCCCTGTCTCAGGGGCGTATGTTATCAGAGGATGGTCGGTGCAAGACCTTTGATGCTTCAGCAAATGGTTATGTGCGTGGAGACGGATGTGGGATCATTGTATTGAAGCGCCTCAGTGATGCAGTTGCCAATAAGGATAATATTCTGGCAGTAATTCGGGGAACTGCGATTAATCAAGACGGGCCAAGTAGTGGCTTGACAGTACCTAATGGTCCGTCTCAAGTCGCTGTTATCCGTCAAGCTTTGGCCAATGCAGGAGTAGACCCAGCAGATGTTAGTTATATTGAAGCTCATGGTACAGGAACTTCCTTGGGAGACCCTCAAGAAGTCGAAGCCCTAGGAACAGTATTTGGCAAGAACCACTCTCAAGAGCAACCTTTAATCATTGGTTCAGCCAAGACTAACATTGGTCACACTGAAGGAGCAGCAGGAGTTGCCGGTTTGATGAAATTAGTCCTGCAACTGCAACATCAACAAATTGCACCATCCCTGCATTTTAAAGAGCCTAACCCTTATATTAATTGGTCTCAACACCCTCTACAAGTCTCAACTCAACTTACCCCTTGGCAAACCAATGGAAAAAGTCGCATTACGGGAGTGAGTTCCTTTGGTTTTAGTGGAACTAATGCTCATGCAATCTTAGAAGAAGCCCCCACAGAAGGTAAGAGTGAAGAAAATGTAGAGCGTCCGGTTCATCTATTCACTCTCTCAGCCAAAACTGAAACGGCTCTTGGTGAGTTAGTTAAGAGTTATCAAAATCATCTAAAAGCTCATCCCGAATTAGGGATAGCTGATATCTGCCATACAGCTAATATAGGACGTGCCCAGTTCCACTACAGACTAGCAGTGGTCACCTCAAATCAACAAGAATTAGTTGAAAAACTCCGAGAGTACCAGGAAGGAGAAGAAGTAACCGGAATTTATTCAGGAGAAAGGATAAATAACACCACGGGAGCCAAAATCGCTTTCCTGTTCACAGGACAAGGTTCCCAGTATGTGAACATGGGGCGGCAGTTATATGAACAAGCACCTGCTTTTCGTGAAGCGATTCACCAATGTGAGGAAATTCTGAGTAGTGTCGAAACTTTCCAGGACAACTCCTTACGAGACATTCTCTATTCTGAAACGACAGATAATGCTGGCTCATCGCTGCTAGACCAAACCGCTTATACCCAACCCGTGCTATTTGCTATAGAGTATGCTCTATTTAAACTCTGGCAATCTTGGGGAATAAAACCCGATGTAGTCATGGGTCATAGTGTAGGTGAATATGTGGCAGCAACTGTAGCAGGAGTATTCAGTTTAGAAGATGGCTTGAAACTCATTGCTGCTAGGGGAAGGTTCATGCAGAAATTACCGGCTGGTGGTGGGATGGTTTCAGTTATGGCTTCAGAGTCGAAAGTCCTGGAGACATTGAAGACGATGTCCCTGGGAGAAAAAGTAGCCATAGCAGCCATTAATAGTCCCCAAAGTATCGTAATTTCTGGTGAGTCAGAAGCATTGGGGGCGATCGCCACTAACCTCGAATCAGCCGGAATCAAAACCACACAACTCCAGGTATCCCATGCCTTCCATTCATCATTAATGGAACCCATGTTGGCAGAATTTGAAGCTGTAGCGAATCAAATTACCTACCATCAACCAACGATACCAGTCATATCCAACCTCACAGGAACCAAAGCAGACAACAGCATAGCCACAGCACAATATTGGGTAAGTCATGTACGCCAACCGGTAAGATTTGCTCAAGGAATGAAGGCGTTAAACCAGCAAGGTTGTGAAACATTCCTAGAAATTGGCCCCAAACCAATTTTGTTGGGAATGGGAAGGCAATGTTTACCAGCAGAGGTAGGTGTGTGGTTGCCCTCCTTGCGTCCAGGAGTGGATGAATGGCAACAGATGCTTTCAAGTTTAGGACAGTTATATGTACAGGGAGCCAAAGTAGATTGGTTAGGATTTGACGAAAACTATAACCGAGGGAAAGTAGTCTTGCCGACCTATCCATTCCAAAGAGAAAAATATTGGATAGAAACTAACACTGGCCACCAACAAAAAACGTATTTATCAACAACAAAATATGTGCATCCCTTACTAGGAGAAAAACTAGAACTAGCTAGTCTGGAGAATCAACATCATTTTCAATCATACCTAATGGCTCAATCTCCAGATTACCTGAAGCACCACCAAGTATTTGAGCAGGTTCTATTTCCAGCTACAGGCTACTTAGCAATGGCACTAGCAGTGGGACAAAATCTCTTTAGCTCCCAAGAGCAAGTAGTAGTGTCTGATGTGGTGATAGCGCAAGGGTTGATCCTACCAGAAACTGAAATCAAGAAAGTACAAACAGTAGTCAATGACTTAGAAAATAATAGTTACAAGTTTGAAATATTTAGCAAATCAGAAGCCGAAAGTCAACAGGCACTACAATGGAAATTGCACAGTGAAGGAAAAATCTATTCAGAGCCAATAGTCAAAAGCCCAGCCACAATCGACCTAGAACAATACAAAAAAGACTGTTCTCAAGCAATAGAAATCACAGAGCATTATCAAAAATATAAGTCAATTGGTATAGACTACGGAAGTAGTTTCCAAGGACTTAAACAGTTGTGGAAAGGTCAAGGCAAAGTCCTAGCGAAGGTAGCCTTACCGGAGGAATTAATAGAACAAGCAACAGACTATCAGATACATCCAGCTTTATTAGATGTAGCCCTACAAATCACAGGTCATGGCATGGGCGAAACAGACACAGCAGACATAACCTATCTCCCAGTAGGGATAGAAAAATTGAAACTGTATCGTCAGACAATCAGCCAGGTATGGATGATAGTAGAAGTACCGGAAAATAGCTTAATAGCAGACATTTTTCTGGTAGATAACGAGGGAATCATTGTAGGTGAGCTACAGGGATTAAGGGGAGTAGCCACAACAGCCGATGCCCTACTGAAAAGCCTGGAACCAGATATCAGCCATTGGTATTATCAAATCAACTGGCAAGCCCAAGACCTACCATCAAAAAACCCATCAACAGCAAGCAGCAAATGGTTAGTCTTGGCAGAAGAGACTCAACTATTAGAAGCCCTACAGAACAAAGGTCACGAGTGCATTGGAGTATCACCAGGACAGAGCTATCAGCAACTCAGTCCACAACACTATCAAATCAATCCCACCAGCGAGGAACAACTTCAAAAACTGCTAGAAGAAAATCCAGGGATTACAGGAGTTGTGCATTTGTGGGGAGTGCAAATATTAGAAAACAAAGACAACTTAGAATTAGAGAAAATTCAAGAAAATCTTTGTGGGACAGCGCTCCATTTGGTACACGCAATCCTCAACAGTAAAGTTAATAAAATGCCGCAGCTCTGGTTGGTCACTCAAGGAACTCAAAGCGTTAACAAAGACTCGGAAGTAATTAACCCTGAATATGGAAGTTTATGGGGACTGGGAGGAATAATTACCCTAGAACACCCAGAATTAAAGTGTAAACGCTTCGACTTTGACCCAGAAACAAATATCTATCAAAACCTAGACTTCCTAGTAGATGAACTCTTATCAGAAGATGCAGAAGACAAAATAGCAATACGTCAGGGAAATCGTTATGTTGCCAGACTCGCACAAAAACCACAGCAACCATCAATGAGTTCAGCAGGGCAACCGGTGCAATTAAAACTGTCAGAATACGGAGTGATAGACAACCTCAGTTGGCAGCCAATGCAGCGCTGTCTTCCTGAAGCCAACGAAGTAGAAATTGAAGTAGCGGCAGTGGGGCTAAACTTCCGAGACGTACTCAATGCTTTAGGATTACTCCAAGACTACTATGCTGAATACTTAGGCGTTACCAGTGCCAAACAACTCACTTTCGGATTGGAATGTACGGGCACAATTTCTGCTGTTGGAGCGCAAGTCTCACGGTGGCAAGTAGGGGACGAAGTAATAGTAAACATGCTCCATGACGGCTTCAGCAGCTTCATCACTATCCCAGCTGAGGCTGAGTATCTCACCGCCAAGCCTAAACACATGAGTTTCAGCGAAGCAGCAACCCTACCTCTGACATTTTCGACGGCTTATTACGGGTTGCAACAGTTGGCAAAAATTCAACCGGGAGAGCGAGTATTAATCCATGCCGCAGCAGGAGGAGTAGGGCAAGCCGCAGTACAAATAGCTCAACTGGCGGGAGCAGAAGTATTCGCTACTGCTAGTCCTCCTAAATGGGAATTTCTCAAGTCCCTGGGCATCAAACATATTATGAACTCCCGCACCCTAGATTTTGCTGACCAAATCATGGAGCTTACGGCAGGAGAGGGAGTAGATGTAGTCCTCAACAGCCTCAACGGAGAGTATATTCCCAAGAATTTGGAAATCTTAGCCCCTCAAGGAAGATTTGTGGAAATTGGCAAAATTGGGATTTGGGAGCCACAGCAAGTCCAAGAAAAACGACCAGATGTTAGCTATTTCCCTTTTGATTTAGGAATAGTAACGCAACAACAACCTGACTCGATGGCTCAGGTGTCAGAGGGATTAGCCCACAGATGGAACCAAGGAGAGCTGGTTGCCTTACCTCACAAAGTATTCCCGAGTACACAAATCACAGAAGCCTTCCGGTATATGCAGCAAGCAAAAAATATAGGTAAGGTAGTAATAGAAATGCCACGAGTTTCTCTTAATCCCAAGCCTATCCAACCAGAAGGAAGTTATTTGATTACAGGAGGATTAGGAGCATTAGGATTGGAATTAGCCCAATGGATGGTCAAACAGGGAGCCAAGCATCTAGTCTTGAGCGGGCGTAGCGCTCCTAGTGAAAACGCACAAAAGGCGATCGGGAACTTAGAAACAGCGGGAGCTTCTGTAAGTGTTTTATTAGGAGATATTTCCCGTCAAGAGGATGTCGCCAAAACTTTAGAGACAATCTCAACATCATTACCCCCACTTAAAGGAGTGATTCATGCAGCCGGGGTGTTAGATGACGGATTAGTTCAAAACCTGACTTGGCAGCGGTTTACTAAAGTGATGGCACCCAAGGTGCAAGGAACTTGGCATTTGCATCAACTCACCAAAGATTTGCCCTTGGATTTCTTTGTTTGTTTTTCCTCCATAGCTGCTATTTTGGGGGCTCCTGGTCAAGGCAATTATGCTGCAGCCAATGCTTTTATGGATGCATTAGTTCACTATCGTCGAGGTCTGGGATTACCAGGATTGAGTATCAACTGGGGAGGTTGGGCATCAGTCGGAATGACAGCCCGTTTAGATATTGCCAATCAAAAGCGGCTGGAGAGTAGTGGGGTGACTCTCATAGAAACAGAAAGGGGAATGCAGGCATTGGAGTCATGTTTATCAGACTCTCTCCCTCAAGTAGCAGTGTTGCCCATTAATTGGTCAAAATTTGTCAAGGAACTACCACGGGATCAAAAGACAACATTTATAGAGGATTTGATTGCCACTGAGCCATCATTAAGCCAAAAGTCGGCATTTAGAGAACAATTAGAATCAGCACCGATTTCAGAACGTCAGAAGTTATTAACCCATCAGGTTCGCTCTTTAATCGCCAAAACCTTAGGCTGGACAGATCCGCAACAGATAGGAATGCACCAACCTTTTATTGACTTAGGATTAGATTCTCTGATGACAGTGGAACTGAAAAACAGGTTGGAGTCCAGTTTAGAGGTAACTTTGAGTCCTACATTGTTATTTGACTATCCTACTCTTGAGACGTTGGTCAATTATTTACCTGATGTAATTCCTCTGGAGTTTTCGATCACAGATAACTCGGATAAACAAAGTGATAACTCGTCTGGAGAAGAAATTGATTTTCAAGCCGAAGCCATTTTAGACCCGACCATTGTTGTCAATACTACAGTTAAGCAGAATCTTGTTGAACCTCAGAATATTTTCTTAACAGGAGCAACAGGTTTTATTGGCACTTATTTGCTTGATGAGTTACTGCAAAAAACCTCTGCCAATATATACTGCCTAATTCGTGCTGATGATCCTGATTTAGCTAAACAGAAACTAAAAAATAAACTGGAGTCTTATTGGCTTTGGGATGAAGAAAAGTTTGGCGACCGAGTGATCCCTGTAGTAGGAGATTTATCTAGTAAATCTTTCGGACTATCAACAGAAGAGTTTGACTTCCTGGCCAGTCAGATTGATGTTATCTATCATAGTGGAGCTTGGACTAATCATTTTTACCCCTACACCGTACTCAAACCCACTAATGTTTTGGGAACTCAAGAAGTCTTAAGATTAGCTACTCAAACTCATCTGAAAGCTCTGCATTTTATGTCTACATATGTAACTTTATTGTCATCGAGTAACGATCGAGGTACAGCTATTCTTGAATCCGAACCATTAGGTGAGGAAGCTCATAACCTGACTAATGGTTACTTCCAAAGTAAATGGGTAGCGGAAAAGTTAGTAGCGGCAGGGAGGGATCTAGGAATTCCTACTTGTATATATCGATTAGCAACGATAACAGCAGATGCTAATACTGGTGCTAGTAGAATTGACGATCGAATTTGTCGCTATGTTATGGGTTGTATTGAATTGGGCATAGTGCCAATTTCAGAAGGTGAATTAGAGAACTGGGTTCCTATAAATGAAACAATTCAAGCAATTGTTTACTTGTCTCAGCAAGAAACATCCTTGGAAAAAACCTTTAATTTAGTCAATCATAAATCCACATCTTGGAACCATGTATTTGATTTGATTTGCTCTTTAGTTCCCTCTGTTAAAAAAGTTTCACCACAGGATTGGCAGATAGCTTTATCGGAACATCCCGAAAATCCGCTCTATTCTTACGTTTTTGGAGTGCAGTCTGGAACAGAAAAAATGACAGAACAAGAGGCAGGCATATATTCTGGACTTACTATTGACGATCACAATACTCAGAATGGGTTGCTCGGCAGTGGCATTACCTTTAGCCCTATAGACAAAGCATACCTAGAAAAAATGGTTTCATACTTGAACCAAAGTGGTTTTTTAAGCCTACCGTCTTAGATCTCACTCAGAAAACAAGCTATTTTTCCGAAGTAGCTTGTTTTCTGAATTCTGATAACCTATTTAGGGCTTGCTTTCTGATACAAGATGAGTTAGGATTCAGTTAGATGTCCAGAATAGGTATCTTCTCAAAAAAAACAACAATTAAGGAAGAGAAATGACAGAAAGAACAGAAATGAAAAATAGTATAATTAGCAAAGAATCTCTTGTCGGGATATGGACGCTTATGGATATGAAAACTGTAGATAATGAAGAAAATGTCATTTATTCCTACGGCGAAAATCCCCCAGGCTATCTTATTTATACAAAGGAAGGGTATGTGTCAGTCGCAATGATGAATAAGCATCGCTTGAATCTTGGATTAACTGTACAACATATCATGGATATGGGCTATGGTATAAAGCGCAAGATAAATATGTTTAAGTATATCAAAGCACTTTTTCGATATATTCAGGCAGTGCAACAGTTTGTTTCTTATACAGGTAAATATAAAGTCAGAGATAATAAAGTTATTCACAATCTTGAAATTTGTTCAGTTCCAGATGTAATTGGTGTAGACTTTGAAAGAGCTATTGAGCTTTCAGGAGATAAACTTTTCATGACTGTATTAGAGCCGGACTATACGGTTTATACTACTTGGCAACGTATTTCTGAAGTTTAGACTAACAGGGGAGTTCCAAGACAGCGATAGGATGGTTACGTCCGCTCTGAATCCTATGCGTTACAAATATTAATAAAAGCCTAAGAGTGCAAAGGGAGAGAATTGAAAAGCTAAATGATATGATATGAGTGAGCATTCAATTAAGTGTCTATGATAGGCATCTTCTACAAGTAATTTAAGGAGTAAAAATGACAGAAGAAACAGAAATGACAAATAGTGTAATTACCAAAGAATCTCTTGTCGGAATGTGGAAACTTATCGAGATGAAAACCATAGATAAGGAACAAAACATCATTTATCCCTATGGGAAAGATGCCGTATCCTATATCACATATACGAAGGAGGGATATGTGTCACTTGGACTTATGGGTAAGAATCGCTTGCCTCTTGGATTACCTATAGAAAATATCTTGGATATGGGGTATGGTATAAAACCAAAGTTAAATATATTTCAGTATATCAAAGCAGCTATTCGATATCTTCAGGCAGCGCAACAGTTTGTTTGTTATGTAGGTAAATATGAAGTTAGAGATAATCAAGTTTTTCACAATCTGGAAATTAGTGTAGTTCCAGATGTGATTGGTATGGACTTGCCAAGGACTGTTGAGATTTCAGGAAATCAACTGTCCCTGAATATATTCTATCCGAAGTATACCGTTTATTCTACTTGGCAACGCGTTTCCTAGGACTCACTGAGTAGCAAGCAAATTGATTCTTTCTCACAAGAAGAAAGACAGCTTGAGCTGTAAATTGAAGCCCTTTCACATTGTGTACAGACCTATGCTACAAAATGTCGTGCGGAATGTTGGGCTATAAACTTGAAAGGTGAATCCTCAATATGGGTACAAGTTAAAACCTACATTCATCTGCTAGCATCAACCAGACAGGACAGAACGCTATCTGCTAAAGTCTCCATCGTCTCCTGGCTGATTGCAGGCTCAGAAAAAGGGAAATGCAAAAACATTTTTCCCTCAAAAATTGTAACAGTAGCGCACAACACACCCCCAAATATGGCATTCGCTATAGTTCCACTAAATTCTAAGAGTTCAAATTGACCGAAAACCCTCGAAATATTTACTTGACCAGCATTGGAAATACTCACTGTACTAGGAGCCATATCTAGGCGGTTGAGCGCCGAATCGAACCCCTTCTTCATCATCAAAGCTTGAGAGAAAATATCGCCGCGCTTGATGCTAACTTTCAACTGTTGTCTCAACTCCCGTGCTAATTCCCAGAAGGAGGTATTTGGATCGAGAGTGTGAAATGACATTATGGCGCTAGCCACTTGGCCTAAGTGTTCATGGCCGATCGCTGGTTTTAAGCGTCCGCGCAGATCAACAGCAGACCAACAGGACACAGACGTTTTCTGCCCTGCTCTGATTTTTCTTGCTGTGACAAACATCAGCGCCACACATAAAGCACAATGTACTGTTGTCTTTTCTTGACGACAACGTAAAATCAGCTGCTGGGTAACCTCGGCATCTAACTGTCTATAAACATTGCCAGTACGGCGTAAATCAAGAGGTACAGTCTTCTCAAAACTCAAGCCTTTTGGTCGGTGCAAAGTACTTTTGAAAATAAGTCCCAGCAGAAACAAGAGATTATTGATATTGCCCCTGAAGCCTTTTACTGATGGGGGTAATAACTCATCTATAGGGGGAAGCGACGGTAAGCTGGACATTGGCACGACTGGTTCACCAGAGGCAATTTTTGAGCAGTAAGTCAAGATTTCTGAATATAAGTGGATAGTCGATAGGGCATCACAAATGGCGTGGTTTATTGCGATCATCAGATGGCTAGTACTATTTTCACTTTGCTCCTGTCCTTGCACAAGTACAGCTCGCATCAAAACTTCACTACTCTCAATTTGGGTGTTTAGTTCTTCCCGAAGGGTCTCTTGCCATTGTTCAGGGTGCTGCCTATCCACAACTCGCAAAGGAATCTTTTTAGCACCCGTTTCAAAACGGAGATTATTCACTTCACCAACGATCCGAGAATTAAGCCGAGAGTGACGAGTTTGAACAAGAGCAAGCGCCTGTTCAACAATTTCTTGACTTAAGGGACCCGAAATTCGCCCGATCATCACTATATTTGATGAGCTAGCCAAGCGATTTGATATTTCCATTGCTTGCTCAGATGCACAGAGTTGCCTGTTGTCAATCATGAATATCTCCTCTTCTACCTCTATTCCTTAAAAGACTGTCTGAACTAATACAATAGGCGCTTTTTTCTACTTGAAATTATTGTGAATGATAAAATTTTCCTCTAGGAGAGTATCATACCTTTGGTGTGGTTGCAATCTATTTAGTATAGTGTCAGATCGGAACAATGCCTGTATTTTTTTATGCAAAAAGTGTGAAATGCTCACAACTAAAGCCTGATGTCACTAGACCAGGACGTAGCCCTAGAAATTCTTCCCGGATAATGATCTGAATTAATCTCAACGACAAGATCTGTTAATTGGGAATTTTGAGTCAGGGGAGTAATAAATAGTTCTGGATGTAAACTGCGCCAAAAGTAGTTAACAAATTCTTTAACTTCTGATTCATTCATGCCTGGTTTTCCAGTAGCTATCATTTCTTGTTCGGCTTGTAGTCGCCACTGTTCAGATAGCCGGTAATCTGTGGGATATAAAACCATTAATCGATCTAGACAATCCCAAAGCGGCAAGTATTCATGTAGACGTTGATTCATGTCTTGGGCAAATAGTCGATCTTCTTCAGAATCAATCGGAGAAGGTGCAAAATCAAACCGATCTGGATCAATGGGTTGTACACCTACAAACCAACCTTCAAAGAAGATGATATCTGCATGGGTAATGATTTCTGAATCCGTCCGATCGCCTTCTCCCTGATAAGCCGATTTGTCAAACCGAGGAAATTCTACGGGGTACTGGGAGTTACGACAGCGCTCTAAAACATCAATTCCTAAGTGAATATCGTGAGTCCCTGGAGGGCCTCGACGAATGAAACGGGGGTCTTGGGTTTTCAGAATTTGACGGTCTTCATAGGTTTTATATAAATCATCTAAAGATAAACTTGCCGATGTATAGCCCAGTTTTGCTAAGATCAACTTTAACAGAGTACTTAAAGTCGTCTTTCCAGTTCCCTGGCCCCCTAGAATCCCTTGAATCAGAGGTCGCCTGAGCTGTTTTTGAGATTCCCCTAACCACAGCGCTAAAGGTAACCAAAACTGCCATAAGGTTTGAGACAAAGTTTCTGGTGGAGTATTAGGAAGCACCCGCCGAATCTCCGGGTTTAGCTCCGTGAATAACTCAACTTTTAGAGAGAGTTGGCCTTTTACTGCTTCTGGAGTAAAATCAAAATCCAGGAGTTCATTCATATCCTCTTGCCCTAAATCTTCAAAGAATAACTCTATCATGGACTGATTGTTTTTACTCAACAAACCATTCCCAATGCTATATTCATTCATGAAATCAAAGACTTAATGTCAGTTTCTTTCTTGAAAATAGTAGCAATAACTACAATTTTCTGATTTTCTCCAACCCCCTTGACTCCAGAGACGCGATCGGCTATTCTCCAATCGGAATCCAATATTGAGGTAAAACAATGTCAGGTCAATACAATTGGCAACAAAAAGTCCTTGCCCACATTTGGTTTACTTACTGTCTTGCTATTCCCAAAGCCCACTTTGGCTCTCAAGAATATCTACAGAAATTTGCGACCAAAGCCATTAAAACATATTGTGCTGATGCTCAGATCCGCAAGCTGATTGGTACTTGGCAATTAACTTGGGGATGTGCTATTTATCAAAACAATACTAAAGTCTCGTCCTCTAATGTGAACGACCACACGATGTATGTGGCTAAGAACACAGACAACACAGAGATCGACCAATATGTGATTGCAATAGCAGGAACTAGCCCATTCTCTCTACAAAATATCTTATTGGAAAATGTTAATGTTGGAAATGCTACACCCTGGAATGCGGGTCAACCCTGGAAGAGTGGAGAAACTATCAATCAAGACAATGGTCAACCTGCTGTCTCTGCTGGTATGTGTAAAGCATTGAAAGACTTGACCACCCAGATGTGGGATGGAAATCTCTTACTACTTGATTATCTTAAACAAGTAACAAGCCAAGCCTCTAAACCCGTTGAAATCACAGTGGCTGGTCATAGTTTAGGAGGAGCCATGGCTCCCTCTCTGGCTTTACTATTAGTCGATCGTCAAGCAGAATGGGATGAGAAGAAAACAGCTACAGTAAAAGTGGTAGCTTTAGCTGGATTTTCTCCAGGCAATGAAGCGTTTGCAAATTATTATGATGCGACTCTGGGGGATAAAACTGACCGCCTTTGGAACCAGAGTGACATAGTTCCCAATCTCTGGGAAATTGACGGTATGAGGAAGATTCCAGGAATCTATGAACCTGAGCTACCCTCCAACATTGCTATCTCAGTATTATTGAAGCGTCTAGAACAATTTAGCCAGGCTCAGAACTACACTCAGATCAAACGTTCAGTACCGGGTTTTCCGAGTACCTTTAACCCTTCCTTTGAAATTGAAAACATCTTAAAGAAGAATGTTGTCTTGGACCAGAATGTTGTCTTGGATATGTGTGCAGAGTTTCTTGCTTACCCTGTACTGCTTCAAATTAAAGGTATGCCATTTTTGAGTGATGATTTAGAGAGTAATCTCACGACACTGTTTAAAGCATTTTCTAATGATATTAAAGAAGTTTTTGATGATTTGATCGCGAACGACACAAATACCGAAGATGCATTAAAAGAACGATTAAGTGCATCAATCACTGAATTTACTGGTATAGAGGTTAACCTGTTTTTTGTGCCGGTTTCCGATCGATTGCAGCAGTTATTCTCCCGCGAGGAAATTTTTAGCCTGATCAATTATGTCTTACAATTGTTATATCACCATACCGTGCGCTACAGTGAATACTATGGTTATACTGAAGTAGACCGTAGGAGAGAAGAACTTACGGCTCAAGTTGCTGCTCAACTTGAACAAGAAGAGGCTAAAATTCAACCTGAAAACACCGTAATAGTCAATTATGGTAGTGCGAAAAAAGACGATGTTGACGATCTGTTGCGTGGAGAAGGAAAACTTTTGAAGGGAATGTCAGGCATTATGGAACGCCTCAAACAATCAGGGCACGTTAGTAAGAGTGCCCAACCCGTTATCTTCCTGGTTCAGAAGAAGAAAGATTAACAAATGTAGATATCACCAGTGGAGAAAGGCTCTCACAAGTGCTTGAGGATTTCGATGAGGTAACGATCGCCTCGATAACTGGATGGGACTACTTGGTTGATGCCTTATTTAGGGAAACTGAATAGAGAAATAGGATCACCAGATATTCAACTTTAAACAAATGTGTTATAATGGATGTGTGACACCAGGTTTTACCAACCTTAAAAACTGTATTACATTGACAGGAGTCAAAAATAATGGCTGATGAACCCAAAAAAGTAGTTGTCCTTCAAAGCGATGAAGACTTTGGTGGCGTTCCTGAAACTCTAGTAGAGAAGGACAAGAAGAAAAAGAAAAAGCAACAGGCAGCTTTGAAACCTGTGGAAAAAGTAGCTTTCAAAGCTGCAAAGCAGTTGGATGAAGCTTCAAAAGTATACAGAGATGCTCATGAGAAATCCAACAGCAAGAAAAAGGATGGTTGGCTTAGGGATTTACCCAAAAATTACACCAAGGCCATGTCCAAACTGATGAAGTTTTAGAGTTTTTTTGCACTGTGTCATTACGATTTTATGAAAGAATCTAATGATACTAGGGTTCTGCCAAGAATAGCTTGAGTTATGAGCCTAATCTCGGTTAGGCAGTTGTCTCAGTAACCGAGATTAGGCCCAAAATAGATATAACAGATAAGTCAATTTCACCACTTTACACACAAAAAAGAGGAAACGTTATGGCAATTAAACAAACAGCAAATACAATTATCCTTGAAATGGGATCTGCCGATTCTGATGATATCAAAGATCTCCGCTATGGCGAAGGAAAACTGTTCAAGAAGATTGCGAAGACCATTGAAAACCTCAAAGACGAAGGCCATGTTGAGGAAAATGCCCAGCCGATTATTGTGGTAGTCAAAAAGAAATGATGAGAAGGAAGAATGGGTTTGTTTTAGAACCTTAAGAGAGGTTTGATCGCAAAGATTTGTGGGAACCCTCCCAGGAAGTATTCAATCCATCCGGAAACTATGGTATTCTGTTTGTCGGATGGGTTGGTTTTGATTTCTAAATAGTGACTCTCTCCTTAAGGATGGTTAGCAAAAAAGATATCCCTACACCCCTGATTGCAGGTAAAAGTCGAAAAAAAGTAAAAGTTCTAGACCTGGAGCAACTAGAGTCCCGTCGTGTTTCTCTTTTTTACATCATTAAAAAATTTGTAATCTTTTTTCTACAAGTACAGTTGCGAAAGAGAGCTGGGAAATCAGATAGACAGAAAACAGCAGAACAGTTACGGGAAATATTTGAAGATTTAGGTGGATTTTGGGTAAAGACAGGTCAACTCTTAGCACTCCGTAGCGATCTGTTCCCGGAAGAAATCTGTGATGAATTGGCTCGTCTCCAATTTGAAGCCGTGGGTTTTCCCATGTCAATTGTCCGTTCTACCATTGAATCCCAGTTAGGAGTTCCCCTAGAGCAAATTTTTGACGATTTCGATCCAGAACCCATAGCTGCTGCTTCTATTGCCCAAATTCACACTGCTGTTTTACGCAGTAAAAAAACTCCTGTTGTCGTTAAGGTTCAGCGTCCTGGCTTAGATGAATCCTTTAGGCGGGATCTGGGTTTGATTAAAATTGTCGCTGGTCTATATTCAAAAACCGATCTAGGGAGTTTTCTTCTTTTAGATGAAGCGGTTGCGGAATTGGAGAGAGTTCTTAATGAAGAGTTGGACTATCGTTATGAAGCCTCCAATGCTCGTCGGATGAAAAAAACTCTGAAAGAGCATAAAATAGAAGTTCCTAAAATTTATGATAAATATACTCGGCCCAAAGTTTTGGTCATGGAATATATTCCGGGTGTACTTATGGCTGACTATATTAAAGTTTATCAAACAGACCCAGCAAGATTTCGCCAATGGGAAGAAGAAAACAAAGTCGATCGCGAAATTATAGGGGAAAAACTCTATTTATCCTTATATCGACAAATCTTTGAAGATAACTTATATCATGCTGACCTGCATCCAGGTAATATTATTTTGTTGCGTGACAATAAGTTGGTATTAATTGACATGGGGAGTGTGGGTTCCTTAGATAGTGATTTAAGACTCTATTACTTGAACTATGTTAAAGCCTTAGAAAAAAATGATTTTGCTAAAGCATCTGATTACAATATTCGCATGGGACTAGATATTCCCAAAGCGAATATGCCAAGAGTGAGGGCAGAAATGGCAAAAGCTACAGAAGAATGGGCAGCAAAGTCAAGACTGAAAGGAATAAGCTATAAAGAAAAGTCTTTAGGAGGAGGCACTTCTGAAATTGTAAAGGTAGCTATTAAATACCGTATTCCCAGTAACTGGTCATTCCTGAAAATTACGCGATCGCTCCTAACGCTAGATGGCTCGATGCAATACCTAATTGAAGATTTTGATGCCTTGAAAATCATTAAAAAATATAACAAACAATCGGAGCGCCGCGCTTTCAAGAAAAGCCTAGAGCCAGATAACGTTAGAGCATCAATTAATGAATTCTTTCAGACGATTGATGAATACAATCAAATCATTCTTCCTCAACTGCGACAACGAACCCATGCTTTTGAAATAACAGGGAACTCATTTTCTCTGGCTCTAGGTGTTATAATGCGAACATTTTCTTCGGTATTATTAGGAAGTGCAGTAATCGTCCTGTATACTTTTTTGTATCAAAATCACTTCCAATGGATCAAAAAAATTCACACTCAAGTTGTTAATGATGTTGTTAGCCATATCCCAGTTTTGCCCTACTTGTTGTGGATTTTAATTCTGATCGGAATTTTGTTAGCAGCTAGGATGTTTACTTCTGTGGCAACTATTCTGGAGCGTAAAGACTATGGAGAGAGATTATTATAGAATGATAGAATTCTTAACCAACCCAGTGTAAGTCATCCCATTTATTCAACCTAAAATATAGAGGAAATTAACCCTTATGAGTAACTCACAATCTGTTCTAACCTTTGATGGAATCGATGATTACATTTCAGTTGAGGATCGTCCAAGTTTGCAGATTTCTACTTATACTGTAGAAGTCTGGGTGAAGCCTAATGGCAAACCGAACCAAGCATGGAAAGGGATTGTGGGTAAACCGGGTCGGAATTACCATATCTGGATTCATAATGCTGGATATGTACACCATCGCTTCCATACCAATAAAAGCACTAATGCTGGCGCACCTAATACGCCTAATGGTTCTCTGGCATGGGATCGGTGGAGCCATGTGGCAATTACGAATGATGGGACAACGGCTAAAACTTATATCAATGGGGAGCTGAAAGCAGAAGGTCTGACAGGAGGGACTTTAATTGTTGACAAAACTCCCCTATATGTAGCACGCAGATTAGATGAAGCCAGCGGAAACTATTTCAAGGGACAAATTGCCGATCTTCGGATTTGGAATCAGGTGCGATCGCCAGAAGAAATCAAAAATCGTATGGGTCAACGCCTCACCGGGAATGAATCGGGACTAGTCGCCTATTGGCCCCTAAATGAGGGCAGTGGAACGACAGCAGGAGATAAAACCAGTAATGGTAACCAAGGTACGATTCACGGAGCCACTTGGACACAGGAAAATCTCGACTTTATCACCCCAGCACCAACTGAATCCGCTCTACCCAGCCCGCAAGCGATCGCCAGCTTTAATGGAAGTAACCAATACATAGAAGTTCCCTACAAAAAAGAACTCAACCCCGCTCAATTTACCGTATCCTGTTGGGCAAAAGTAGAAGGAGGACAAGGACAATGGCGATCGCCAGTAACCTGTCGCACGGCGAAAGGCAGCAGTGCATTAGGCGGATACCTTCTCTATGCAGGCAACAATAACAAATGGCAATTTTGGACAGGAAACGGGGGATGGGTGACCCTGCACGGTGCAGAGGTAGTGCTAAACACCTGGACTCATGTCGCCGCAACCTACGACGGCAGCACCATGAAACTTTATATTAATGGAGAACTTTCTGGCAAACCCGTCCAATCCAAAATCCTGATCAACAGCCAACATCCTCTGCGCATAGGTGCAGGAATCACCGAAGGCAATCCCGGATTTTTCTTCAACGGCAAAATCGCTGAAGTACGCCTCTGGGATAGAGCCTGCTCCCAAGAAGAGATCCAGGAATCGATGCACCAGAGACTCAGGGGAGACGAACTGGGATTAATTGCCTACTGGTCCTTAGACCAAGAGAGTGGAACAAGCGCAGAAGATAAAACCGGTAAAGGCAACCCCGGAACCCTTCATGGAGCCACTTGGGAAACTTCAGCGCTACCCCTGACTCCCCCAGAAAAGACAGATTCTGAGCCATCAGCACTCATGTTCGATGGGATCGATGATTATGTCAGCCTACCCATCGAGAGCATTCCAGAAGGCAAAGAAATCACGATTAGTTTCTGGGCAAAAGGAGCCTCTTCTCTTCCCAAACAATGCTCCGTCTTTTTTGCCTATCCAACTCCGAATTTTAACCCATCAAAAGGCAAGATTGTCTATACAGTTAACATCCATTTACCCTGGTCAAATAGCAATATCTACTTTGATTGTGGTTCCGATGGAAACACTTATAACCGCATCTACAAAGCAGCCCAAGCAACGGACTTTAAAGATAAATGGACACATTGGGCATTTACCCTCAATGCCAACACCGGAAAAATGGCCATCTATCTCAATGGAGACCTGTGGTGTGAAGGCAGCAACAAAACCCTCTCCATTCCTAAACCTGGAGAAGTGAAAATCGGCAGTGGTTATGGATTTTACCATGGCAGCCTGAGTGAAGTGCGAGTCTGGGATCGGGAATTGAGTGGGACAGAAGTTAAAGACACCATCTCCACTCGCTTAACGGGTAGGGAACCGGGATTAGTCAGCTACTGGCCCTTAGATGAAGGAACAGGAACAACAGCAGAGGATAAGAGTGGTAATAACCATCACGGCACAATTAATGGAGCCACTTGGGAAACTTCCGGTTTAGAACTCTCACCAGCACCAACAGTAGAACCGTCAGAAACCCCCTCAACTGAGACAACCATTCTCACGTTTGATGGAGTCGATGACTATGTAAATATTCCCAGCAATGCCACTCTAGACGTAACTGATAACTTCACCATTGAAGCCTGGATTAAACCGGAAGTCTTAGGTAAGCGGATTGTAGACAAAACCATTGGGGGTAAAAATGAAGGATTTACCTTCGATACCTACCCGCAAAATCTGCGATTCATTAACAAAGGGATTCTATTCACCAGTCGCACTCCCTTAGAAACAGGCACTTGGCAGCATGTGGCGGTCACCTTCAAACATGAAGCCAACGGAGCCAAACTCTATATCAATGGGGAAGAAGATAATGTGGCTACTCCCAGTCGGGTAGGAACAGTGACAAAATTGCCCGTGCGTCTAGGTTCACAAGCGGATAAATTGGGTAATCTCTTCAAAGGAGAAATGGCAGAAGTGCGGATTTGGAATCGAGTCCGGTCTCCAGAGGAGATTAAAGCCAGTATGAACCAGCGCTTGGCTGGAGCAGAAGAGGGATTAATGGGTTATTGGCCTCTGAATGAAGGTACGGGAACCACCGCAGAGGACAATACGAGCAATGGGAATACAGGAACCGTTCATGGCGGAACTTGGGGAACTTCAGATTTAAGCTTAACTCCAGCTCCAGAACCGGAAACGACTGCTGAAGAGACGGAGGTGGAAGAAGAAGCTCTATCCCCTGCTTCTCTGATGTTTGATGGTCTAGATGACTATGTTGCTATCCCCAATTCTGAGTGGGAAAGTTCAGCATTTTCTGTGGAACTGTGGGCCAAAGCGAGCCAAAAGCAATCCAACTATGTTGGACTGCTGAGTAGCTCGAACGATCCGACTGAGAGTGGTTCATGCCAGATTGATGCCATGGGCGGATTTTATCGCTTGTATCACAGTGATATTCAGGTTCGGATTGCTAAGGTGAATCAAGAATGGCAGCATCTGGTGGTGACTTATGATGGCACGGCTGTGCAAACTTATCTGAATGGGGAGCCACAAAATTTAAAAGCGATTGATGCGATGACCACTGTGTTTAAGGATTATGTTTTGGGTCGAAATCGCAACGGTGATAAATATTTTGCGGGTGAACTTAGTGATGTCCGGATTTGGGATAGGGCATTAACTGCTGATGAAATTCAAGAGGCGATGGGCTACCGTTTGACCGGGGATGAATCGGGGTTAGTTGCCTATTGGCCTTTAGATGAGGGCAAGGGGAGTGCGATCGGCGATCGCACCGGTAATACGCAACCTGGCGTAATGAATGGCGCAACTTGGCAAACGACAGATTTAGATCTCTCCGTTGCCCAGGACGATAGCGATGCTTCACCAGATATCCCCCAAGAACCCGAACCTGCCTCCAAGAAACCAATTCCTGTGGATCGGTCGGTAATTAGTATTACAGTTCTCAAGAGTGATGAAGATTTTGGTGGACGACCCGATACCCTCTATGGCAAGTCCTCTAAATCTAAGAAACGGAAGAAGAAACGGAAAAAGCACTCGAAATTCCTCTCGCCCTACGAGAAGTATGTAAGGGAACTGGCGAAGCGTCAGGATGAAGCAACTCATACTTATGTTGAACGTCACAAGCGTTCTAATCGCAAGAAAAAGGATGGTTGGCTCAAGGATTTTGTCAAAAATTATAGCAAGAGTGTATCCAAGTTGTTCTAAAATCGTTCTAATGCTCATCCTCCCCTGTAGCCTAGGTGACCCAAGACTACAGGGGTTAGTGCTAACCATAAACTTCATCAATCATGACTGAGAACCTTTCTGCCAACCCCAATCTAGAAAAGGCGATCGCTCTTCAGAGCAATGATGAGATTCAAATAAACAATGGTCATCACTTACCTGGAGTTCGTTCCTTTCACATCGTTCAACCCCCAAAAGAACCCATCTCTTCACAAGAGAAGAGTCTGGAATTAGCTGAAACGGTTCAAGATGTTGAAGAAGCAGTCTTAAAATTTGATGGCCAAGATGATTATGTTGATTGTGGGATTGCAGAGTGTTTTAATTTAAGCAATACTCTCACCCTCGAAGTCTGGGTCAAGCTTGGGGCAGTCAAACCTGGAACTCGGTATTATATCGTAGGTCGAGGTTCGCGACAGTATAATTATAGCTATGGATTGCTCTATCTGAAACTGAAGAGTCATCAAGAACAAATTAGATTTCTGTTTGCTAAAGCCCCTGTAGTCTGGGAACCTACGATTAATTTAAGCGATCGCCACTATCATCATCTAGCCTTAGTCGTTGAAAATCAACAAGCCATCCTCTACATCGATGGAGAGTCCCAAGGAACCCAACCCCTATCTGAACAACTTTATCCCAACACAGAGGTTCCCTTGCAAATCGGCCGCTTATTTGGCCAAACTCGATTTCACGGAGAAACGAGTGAAATCCGTCTCTGGAGTACAGCACGAACCTCTAAAGAGATCCGTAAGCATCGGTTTCACCGTCTAACTGGGGATGAACCGGGGTTAGTGGGGTACTGGCAACTTAATGACGGATCGGGAGAAATAGCAGGCGATCGCACCCTCAATAGCAACCCTGGTCAAATTTATGGAGCAACCTGGAAATTCTCCCCATCCTCCCAACTCCCCTTTCTACCCACCTCTTCACCTCAAGCCAAACCCAAGAAATCTAAATCCAAAAGTCAACGACAAACTAAGATTAAAGTCCCCAAAGGCATAGACAGAATTATTCTTTTACGCAGCAAAGACAAATTTGGAGGTAAACCCGATTTTCTCTATGAAAAATCAAGCAAAACCAAGGATAAAAACAAGAAACGTAAAAAGCAATCCAAGGCCTTGAGACCGATAGAAAAGCTAGTCAGACGGTGGGGAAAAGCTCTCTCCAAGATGTAGCTGTTTCATCCAACCGATAAAAAAATGATGGTATCTGTAGGGGCGAAAAATTTTTCGCCCTTACTAGCTTGGCAAGCTTAAAACCGTAGGTTGGGTTGAACGGCAGTGAAACCCAACAAAGTTCGATTGACGTTGGGTTTCGGTTCCTCAACCCAACCTACACTCTTATTACAAATCCGATCAAGTATACCCATCAGGGAGCTAATCGCTGAATGCTGATAGACTAGCGCTCTAGAATACTTAAAATATCTGAAGCTACGCGAGACCAACTATAGTTTATCTCACTTAATTGTCGGCCATTTCGTCCCATATCTTCAGCTAAATCGAGATTTGATAAAAGATAATTAATCGGTTGGGCAAATGCGGCTGGATTTTCATAATCCTTAATGAGCAAGCCATTTTTTTCTGGAATAATGACTTCTGCATTTCCTCCCCGTACCGTAGTCAGAATACATAACCCAGTTGCCATAGCTTCATAATGAACACGAGCTAGAGGTTCTTGCCACTGAGAAGCACAGACAAAAATATCACCTAACAGAAAATAATCTTGAACTCGATCCGGTGAAATAAAGCCAGTTAAACGCACCGCATCTCCTAATTGTTGTGCTTGTTTCTTCAGAGTACGAACATATTCATTTTCTTCATTTTTTCCGTACCACTTACTGCCCACCAATAATAGAATAGCCGAAGGATGCTGTTCCAGAACATCAGGAAAAGCACTCAGTAAAATATGGGGGCCTTTTTTATCCGTCAAACGTCCAACGTAAAGAACTACTTTTCGATCCTCTAAACCCTGTTCAGCCAATAAGCTGGCTCGACGTTCTTGTAAGCCTGAAGCCCATCGAGGCTGGAAGCGTTCTAGATCGACTCCCGCATAAACAGGTTTAAGTTTATGCTCATAACCTGGAAATAAATCCGCGATTCCATCAGCAATAAACTGGCTCACGGTAACCACACCATCGACCCGATCTAGACAGCGATAAGCCAGTTCAGGTGTGATTTTCTTAGCATGAAACATTTCATTATGCATACTCAAAAGAAAACGACTGTGGGGCGCAGCATCAGCCACCATGGGTAAATATTTAGGTCGATTATATAAAATAACCCAATCAAAGGATTCTTGGGCTACAAAATTAGCGACTTCTTGATAATAAGCATCAGAATCTCCTGGTGTTGCTCGCTGATAACGAATACCATTACGAATTTCTTTGTCTTGCAAATTCGGATCGGTTACTGAAACAACTGTAACGTCATGTTCTTTACTTAAGTAAGGTAAAATGCCATCAATATAGGTTTGAATTGCACCCCCACGAATACAAGGTACAGGTAATTTTTCTGTACAAACCAATACAATTTTCATGATCTTGCCAAATCCTACTGTTTATGATAGGTTTTTCCTTGAATTTAGCATTCAATCAAGTACCTATCTATGGAAAAAGTCAAAGTATAGAAACAAGCAAGGTAGGAAAGGTTTAACCTTGTGTGTTCTTAAGATTATCTTTGATAATTAAGATGGTACACTAAAATTACAATCAATCAAGAACTAATATCAAATCTGGTTCATCGACCACAGTTGAGAGGCGATGCCTTCGGAAAGCTTCGCTAACGCTAGGCTACCAATGGTATTATGATATTTAAGTGTACCCCCGTATCTATTCTGGATACCATTAACAAAACATACAACTGGTATATCAATAGCACTAAGTGATATGATGATCCTACGAAGCTAAACTTTAAGATAAAATTATGGATAAAGAGAAAATTCTGAACTTGATTAAACAGTGTACTCGCGAAGTAGCTCCGGAATTGGAAGAAGTGCCCCTAAAGCCAACGGATAGCCTGAAAAATTTAGGGATTGATTCGGTGAATCGGGCGGAAATTATCATGATGGTGATGGAGGATTTATCGTTAAATGTTCCCCGTATAGAGTTGGCTGGCGCTAACAATATTGGCGAACTGGCTGATCTATTTGTGTCGAAATTGGAGGTATAGCCCTAGCAATAGACATAATGGGAGTATCTTGCTGGCTTTTGCACTCTAGCGAGCGAGATGTTCGCAGGAGGCCAAAATCTAAAGCTGGTGGTCTAGGAACTCAGTAATGGTGCAGTTAGCAACTCAGATTAATGTTACTGGAATGGGGATTATAACAGCGATCGCCCAAACCATTCCCGATTTTACCGAATCCCTATGGGCACAGAAAACGGCATTTGGCTATCTGAAACGCCCTGGTCGGGAAGGAGCGGAGCCGTTTTTAGGGGCGGAATTGCCCCATCTAGATATCGAGTCTGCACTTCCTGAGTATCGGGGACTGTTGCGAACCGCGAGTTGGAGTTCCCAAGTGGCAACATTGGCAATGGCTGAAGCTTGGGAGGATGCAAACTTAAATGCGGCGATCGCCTCCGGGATAATTGACCCGCAACGGATCTCTCTGGTGGTGGGTGGCTCTAATTTTCAACAGCGATCGCAAAAGGAACTCTGGCAAAAGTATCAATCTAAACCCCAATTCCTTCGCCCCACCTATGGCTTAACCGTTTGGGATACGGATATGGTGGGCATTTTGTCCCAGTGTTTTCAGATCCGAGGTGAAGGCTATACGGTAGGAGCAGCTTCAGCGAGTGGAGCATTAGCCATTATCCATGCAGCGCGTCAGATTCTCACGGGTGAAGCGGATGTCAGTATTGCCGTAGGAGCGCTGTTTGATTTTTCCGCTTGGGAATGTCAGGGGTTGAGAAATTTGGGAGCGATGGGCAGCGATCGCTTTAAGGATCGGCCCGATTTAGCATGTCGCCCTTTTGACCGAGATCGTGATGGTTTTATTTATGGGGAAGGTTGCGGAGTTTTAGTCCTAGAGCGGGTTGATCTCAGGAAGGTTGATATCCATGGAACTCTCCTAGGATGGGGATTAGCCTTAGATGGTAATCGTTCTCCTGAACCTTCGCAAGCAGGAGAAGAACGGGCGATGCAGGCAGCGTTAAAAATGTCGAATTTGCAACCCGAACAAATCGATTATGTAAATACCCATGGAACCAGCTCTCCCCTTGGCGATCGAACAGAGGTAGCAGCGTTGAAAGGGGTAGGGTTATCCCACTGTTTAGTGAATTCCACCAAATCGTTAACCGGACATTGTTTAACCGGTGCAGGGGTGGTGGAGGCGATCGCCACTTTGCTGCAACTGAAAGCACAGCGCTGCCATGGAACCCACAATCTCATTCATCCCATTGACTCCGATTTAAGGTGGGTTACCGAGGCTTCTATACCGGCAGAAATTGAGTATGCGATCGGTAATAGTTTTGCCTTTGGGGGTATGAATGCGGCGATCGCGTTTGGAAAACCTCTCACTCATCCACAGGGGATAAGAGCAACTGATAGCGGTATAACCCCACCGGAGTAGAGAGGGCGCGGAAATAGTCGGGATCTTGGGGAGAGAGATAAATAGCGGTAATTTGCTCGGCTACAACTTCTTTTGTCTCGGTCAAACGATGGTAAGCTGTCGTAGTTTCCACCTCATTGAGATAAATTTGCCCTTGACTGCGAAACACCTGTTGAGCGACTTCTGTACTGATAAACCGATCGTCACTGGGGGTTTCTGTCGCCCGTCCCGTAACAATGGAGATCAGTTGTTGATCGGAACTCAAGCGGATAATTTGCCGATTGGGATTATCCGGATCGACTTTCACCGATCGCAACACTCCCTCGCCTAAATAAGCACTGGCAATATGGGAGCCATTAAACTCGCGATCGGCCACAATGGGGTTAAAAATCTGATTGAGGGTGTTTCCCCACGACCAACCCTCACCCTGGAAGGGCAATACCCACTCACTCGCGGGTTGAAAGCGCACCTCAAACTCAATCGGTTGATCTAAATATTGCCGATTTCCCTCAAAACCAGGGGTGACCACATCCGGCGCTAAGGGGGCTATCATGTCCTCCAGGGTACTGGTAACTTGCCAAGTTCCTTCCATCCAGTCAGGATAAATTAAGTCCCCTGTAGCCGCCATTACGGGCGGTTTACTGTGCCAATCGGGAAACTGCTGTAGGCGATCGCCCAACGCCCCCGCCCAAACTGGAGAGACAACCATCACCCACAGACACAGAGCGATCGCGATTCCTGTAAAGAGCCGTTTCATAGCGATCGAAATCCCAACCGTGTTAACACCATCTTCATCTGTGCTGGAGTCGTATTTTGAGCATCATCCACAATCATAAACGAATTATTCAAACTGCGGTCAAAATCAACCGCTCATACTGGTATCGCCGATCTTGTAGGTTAGGTTGACAAAAGTTGCCAGCGATTTGGGATGGTGCGTTATGCGGAAATATCATTGATTTGTAACCATTCACATTTTCTGGCCGCATAACACACCCTACCTATGATGGTGTCGCCCCCGTAGGGTGTGTTGCGGCATCGATAATGGAAAAAATCCGTATAATTAATAGTGCGATCGCCGATATTGTAGGTTGGGTTGACAAAAGGAAACCCAACACCCTCGGAACCCAGATTAAATGCGGTAGGATAGACATTGGATAGATTTTGTAGATTGCCGTGAGCGAAACCGTCTATATTGGCGAAAAAGATACTCCTGCTGGCAGAGATCGCGGTATGCCGGACGATCGCGCCAGTCAGGAGATTTGGGCGTGCTTACCCTGGAAGCGTTGTAGGGAAAATTGCAAGGAGAGATGAGCAAAAAACAAAAACTGTTACGGCAAGTTCTGAACAATCCTAAAAATGTTAACTTCAAAGATATGGTGAGCCTGGTTGAAGCATTTGGCTTTACTCTGGATCGGATTAATGGTAGCCACCATATCTTTACCCATCCAGACATTCCTGAACTCGTTAATATTCAGAACGTTAAAGGTAGTGCCAAACCCTATCAAGTCCGGCAATTTTTAACCTTAGTCGAAACCTACAACTTAACTTTAGAGGAGGATGTATGAAAGATTATCATATCAATATTTTCTACAGCGAAGATGATGAAGGATACATTGCTGATATCCCCGATTTGCAATTTTGCTCTGCCTTTGGTGCAACCCCAACTGAAGCCCTCCAGGAATTAGAAATCGCTAAACAGGCATGGCTAGACACAGCGCGATCGCAAGGTAAGCCCGTTCCTCAACCCACCTATCGACCTATTATTTATCAACTCAAAACTGCCTCATGAAACTCACGATACGACAAATTGTCGTCTAGCGCCAACCAGACTTTTGCCCAGCGCCAAGCGCTCTATCCCCCTAAAGAGCCTTTTCATACCGCTCATAAGCCGTTACAATTCGTTGTACCAAAGGATGACGCACCACATCCGATTGGGTCAACTTACAAAACCCAACCCCTTCCACATTCCTTAAAATCTCCTCCGCCACTGCCAAACCCGATCGCTGATGGCCCGGTAAATCCGTTTGCGTCACATCCCCCGTCACCACCATCCGCGATCCAAACCCCAACCGGGTTAGCACCATCTTTATCTGAGCCGGAGTCGTATTCTGAGCCTCATCCACAATAATAAACGAATTATTCAAACTGCGACCGCGCATATACGCCAACGGAGCCACCTCAATCACCCCTCGCTCCATCAAATTTCCAATCTTCTCCGGCTCAATAAACTCATACAGGGCATCATAAAGGGGCCGCAGAAACGGATTCACCTTTTGTTGGAGATCTCCAGGCAAAAACCCCAACTTTTCCCCCGCTTCCACAGCCGGACGAGTTAAAATCAAGCGCTCATACTGATTATCCAGCAGTGCTTTCACCGCCAAAACCGCCGCCAAATAGGTTTTTCCCGTTCCAGCCGGGCCAATACAAAACGTCAAATCCTGAGTTCGCACCGACTCCACATAGCGCTTTTGGGCAAAGGTTTTCGCCCGAATCTCCTCCCCGCGACGGGTACGAGCAAGGACATTTTTCTTCAGATCCTGATGCTCATCCTGCCGGCCCGTATCCAAAGCATGGCGGGCCGTCAGCACATCCACACCAGAGAGCAACTTACCCTTACCCCAGAACTCTTCGAGCGATCGCACCAAAGCCAAACATAACTCCACCTGCTTCCCTGTGCCCGAAATCAGCAACTCCTGACCCCTCAACACCACGGTAGCTCCCGTTTGTCTACTGAGGATTTTCAGGTTCTCGCCCTGAACTCCCGACAATGCGATCGCACTATCGGGACTCGGCAGCTCAATGATTGCCTGTTCATTGCTCATAATCCACCGCAACCCCAGCAAGGGATGGCCAGTCGTTTAGTCCTCATCGGCGATAAGGCCCTTGAACTCGGCGCGGTTCTGGTCGCGATGGTCTTCGGGGTTTACTCCGATCCCGGACTCGAACCTCCTCCTGGTGTCCATGAGACTCGTGGCGATCGCCAGCCACATGGAACCCACCATACACATCCAAATAAACCGACTGTCCCGCAGCCTGAGCCGTCGTTGACAGCACCGTTCGGATCGCCTCTATATTCCGGCCACCTCGACCATACACCTTCGCCTTATCCTTCGGTGAAAACGCCACCCGTATCCACACCAGAGGCTTACTCGTAGACAGCTCACAATCGATCTTCAACTCCTCTGGAAACTCTAGGAACGGATGAACCAGCATCCGCACCAACTCCCAATAATCTGGAGTTGGCGAAGTCGATTGTGTTGTCATCTCATTAGTTTTCTGCAGTTGTTGCTTTGAGTTGTTCAAAGACATTCGCTTTTTCAAGGATATTACGCACAGTATCAGTCGGTTGAGCGCCTTGTTTTAAGCGCCGTACAATTCCCGGCACATCAAGGCGAGTCTCATCCGTTCTCGGATTATAAAACCCCAACTCTTCCAAAGGACGAGCTTCTCGGCGAGTCGTACTCGGCATCGCCACAATCCGATAGCTCACTTCCCGTTTCTTACCAAACCGTTTCAATCGTAACTTAATCATCGCTTTCCTTCAGCACTAAGCTTTTCGATTTTAGACACTCAACTCCTCATCATACCATTTTTTCACCGCTATACCCATAATTAACAATTTAGAACACAAATCCTCTCCGTTCCTCCATGTCTCTGTGGTTCATCCCCCTCACCTCCTGTTCACCTTTTTCAACTCTTCAACCAATAGATGAACCCGTGTTAACGGGTTATTCGAGTCATTCTCCTCTTGCTCTTCCATTAACCGTTTGGCTCCTTTAATAGCACTCTCCTGTTCTGTTTGGAGATGGGGATAATAATCTCTACCTTTTTCTTTTACATAAGATTCATTAGGCTTAAGAATCTCCTGCTTTTTAAATATTCTGTCCACTTTGTCACATACTTGCTCGCTGGTCAATGGACTACTCGTATACTCGAAATGTAGTAAAAACCACAGATCGAAACAGGGAATTGAAAAGATCGGTTCATCATCCTTGGTCATTTTACACGCTTCGTCAAATTCTAGGCGATCGCCATCAAACACGCAATAGAGGCGATCGGGTTTTTCCTTCTCTTGCAACCGCTTCCCTTCTTGCACCACTTTTCTGGCATCACCACTCTTTCCTCCAGACGCTGCCACCACTTCAATCTTAGTTGTCACTAATTGCAGATCTTCTTTCAAAGATTGAAAATATTGATATTCTGTCTTGCCCTCAACCACAATAAGAAAATAGTCTTTTGGCTTTCGATCGCCCTGCTTACGTTTTAATTTATTCTCCGATTTGCCTTTACGCGCCATGATTAAATTTTCAGACCTCCCACAAATGGAATCGCACCATAGCGCCCCAGTAAATACCCTCTTTGCAGAGATTCATCCTCACGGGGACGAAATTCTAGGAGTGAATATAAATGGGTTTTTTGCCGCTCTTTTTCCGTAAACCAAATTTGATCTTGGCGAAACAAATCTTGGTCTAAAAGCGTGGTATCATGGGTAGTAAAGATTAACTGAGCATGATGGGGATTTGTTTCTAGATTATGGAACATTTCTACCAAACTACGGGCTAACGTAGGATGCAGACTCCTTTCGAGTTCATCGATCGCGATGACCTTCCCATCTTGCAACGCTTCAATCCATACGCCCCCCAATTCAAACAGTCTTTGTGTCCCATCAGACTCATCATCGATAGACCAACTTAGTGAAAAAGCCTTACGGGAAGGGGTTCCTTTTTTATAAGGTTGATAAGCAAAACTAATTCTTTCATCTTTAAAGTTGATGTTAGAAATCTCATTATTAGATTGATTTAATAAGTCAACTATTTTTTTCTTAAAGTCTTGATCTGAAATACATTTATGAGCTGTATACTCTCTATGTTTTTTTTTAGAGTCTAGCGTTGTAATTACATTTAGATTCGTCTTAAACCAATTAAATACCTCCAGCAGTTGAGGATGGTTATTTTGAGCTGCATGGGATAAAAACAAGGAATTCGGGCGCACTAAATCCTTAATCCGTTGCTTTTCGCCTTTTAAGCTGGGGAACGACCATTCATAGCCGCGACTGCTAGGATTCAAATCTTGATTTTTAATATTATGTTTGCGAGTAAACCAAGTTTGCGCTCGTTGTTTTGGATAAGCAATTAACCATTCTTCAATCACATGAGTTTTGTATAAACAAACTCCATATTCATAGCGAATACTATTCTGAATGAAAAGAATGTTGAATTCTGTAATGCTATTAGGAAAGACCATACGAAAGGGGGATTGTTCGATTTCATATTCCATCAAAAAAGGCTGAACATCAAATTCATCTCCTTCTTGCATTCGACTAGCGGAATTTATGACAATATTCTGAAGCGTTCTCAGAGCGCGAACTAAATTACTTTTTCCAGAGGCATTGGGGCCATAAATTGCTGTACTCTTGAGCAAGTGTAAATCCTTAGAGTTGGGCGCAGCAAAGGTATGGCTTTCCCAGAAATTATCCACATCCTCAGAAGCCACCAGACTTAAAGTTTGACATTCATTAATTGAGCGATAGTTAGTAACGCTAAACTCGATTAGCATAAAATTCGATATGTCATCTGAATTGTCCGATTATGGAACCCAAGCGGAAAACCCAACTAAGCGTCTGACGAAAGTTGGGTTTCACTGCCGTTCAACCCAACCTACAACTGTCTACAACTGTCCAAAACCCTTCTTCTTCTTTTTCTTCTTCTTCGGCGCTCCACCATAGCCTTGCCAACCCGGAGCCGGAGGTCGGCCGCCCCCAAACATTCCTGGGCCGCCACCGCCTCCAGGGAATCCTGCGGGTAACCCCGGAAACTGCCCCTGTCCCATCTGCTGCATCATCGATCGCATCTTTTGGAAATCACTCACCAGTTTACTCACATCTTTCTCCGAATGGCCCGACCCCTTGGCAATGCGTCGCCGACGACTCGGAGAACTCGACAACAGATCCGGATTCTTACGCTCTTCGGTCGTCATCGAACCAATCATCGCCTCCGATCGCTTCAACTGTACCTCACCCTGTTCCAACTGATCCGCATTCAACTTACCCATCCCTGGAATCATCTTCATCAGACCCCCCAGCGACCCCATACTCTTCATCAGCCGCGTCTGCTTCAGAAAATCCGTAAAATCAAACTGGGCCGAAAGAATCTTCTCCTGCATCTTGGCCGCATCGGCCAAATCCACCTCTTCCTGAGCCTTCTCCACCAGCGTCAGCACATCCCCCATGCCCAAAATCCGGGAAGCCATCCGATCCGGATAAAACGGTTGCAGAGCCTCCACCTTCTCCCCAACCCCAATAAACTTAATCGGTTGTCCCGAAATTCGCCGCACCGACAGAGCCGCACCCCCGCGACTATCCCCATCCATCTTCGTCAGAATCGCCCCCGTAATCCCAATCTGTTCGTGGAACGTATGGGTCAAATTTGCCGCCTCTTGCCCCATCATTGCATCCACCACCAACAGGGTCTCATGGGGATTCACTGCCGCCTTAATATCGGCCAACTCCGTCATCATATCGGCATCAATTTGCAGCCGACCCGCCGTATCAATAATGACCGTATCCGCACCATCCTCTCTCGCCGCTTCCACCCCTTGCCGGGCAATCTCCACCGGATTGGCATCCGACCCCAGCTCAAACACCGGCACATCAATCTGTTTACCCAAAGTAATCAACTGATCGATCGCCGCCGGACGATACACATCTGTTGCCACCAAATAACACGAGCGCTCCTGCTTCCGCAAATACAAGGCCAACTTCGCCGAAGCCGTCGTTTTCCCCGTTCCTTGCAACCCCGCCATCAATACCACCGTCAAACCGGGTTCAATGTGCGCTAGGGGGGCATTCTCTCCCCCCATCACCGCCACCAGCTCATCATGCACAATCTTGATAAACTGCTGATCCGGGCGCACCCCGCTCACCACTTCCGCCCCTTGGGCCTTGGATTCCACCTCAGCAATAAAATTCTTCACCACTTGCAGATTTACATCCGCTTCCAACAAGGCACGACGGACTTCCCGCAGGGCTTCCTTAATATTGGTCTGACTAATTTTGTCTTGTCCCCGGAGGCTTTTCCAGGCAGACTCTAGGCGATCGGCGAGGGCATCAAACATATACTAATGATCTATTCACTCAGGTTAAGCATTCAATTTAGGCGCGATGGAAACGCAATGCGCCCATAGCTGACCTGAGAGCATTTTAGCGGAGGGTTTGGTTGGCTTGCAATCGGGGCGATCGCCAATTTCTCCCAATCTCAGCATTCATATATCATAAAATAACTTATTTGTCAATATCAAAACCAGCAACTTTAAAAAAACCTTGGGATTTAGGTAAAATTGCTCTAAAATTAAACCCTAAAAACAAACCCTAAAAAACCTGTTAATCTGTAACTTCGGGTGCTTCCTATCCTAAACATTGAAGATCCAAACCCTATGCTCTTAACCAAGTCCCATGTCATTCCCACAACCCACACAACAGAACGCACCATTGGGCGTAACTACCAAGGGTTAATCCTCCTCCTCCTCATTACCCTCGGCTTGATAGGGGGGATTGGTACTCGGTTAGTACATCTGCAACTGATCCAAGGCAAAACCTACGAGCAAGAAGCCAAAAACAACCGGATTCGGGTGATTCCTAAACACCCCGGAAGAGGTAAAATTCTCGATCGCCATGGCAAAATTCTGGCCGGTAGTAGTCTGTCCCACTCCGTCTACCTTTGGCCCCTCGCCAGCCGGAAAACCGAATGGCCCACCACCCTCAAACGGCTCTCGGAAATCCTCAACATTCCTGAATCGGAAATCCAAAGCCGTCTCGATCAAGCCGAATATAGCTCTCCCTACTTGTTGCGGATTGCCAGAGGACTCACCCCCGAAGAAGTCACTGCCCTAGCCGAATATAGCCGGGAACTTGAAGGTATAGAAGTCGATGTGGAAGCAGCGCGAGAATATCCTTATAAAGAAGTCGCTTCCCATGTTTTAGGCTATACCGGAGAAATCAACGAAGAAGACTTAGAGAAAACAGAAAATGAAGGCTATCGCCTCGGCGATATTGTCGGGCAAATGGGCATTGAAGCCGCCCTAGAAGAAGAATTGCGGGGAGGATGGGGCGGTCGAGAAGTAGAAGTAGACAGCAAAGGGCAAGTGGTACGCATCCTCGACCATAAAGCCGCTCAAGCGGGGGATGATGTGCGCTTAACCCTGGATTTAGACCTGCAAATGGCGGCAGAAGCAGCACTAGGGAATACGAAAGGGGCGATCGTGGCCATGAATCCCCAAAATGGCGAAGTCCTAGCCATGGCTAGTAATCCCAAATTTGACCCCAACATCTTCTCTGGACGCATTAGCGAAGAACAATGGAAAGAAGTACAAGGTAAAGACCATCCCTTCGTTAACCGCGCCATACAAGGCTTTCCCCCCGCTTCTACCTTCAAAATTGTCACCACCGCAGCAGCGATCGAATCCGGGATCTTCTCCCCCTACACCGTTTTGGGAACCTATCCCTATGTTCAGGTTGGCGGAATTAAATTCTGGGACTGGAACCGGGCCGGGTTTGGGCCATTAGACTTCACAGGAGCCATGGCCTGGAGTAGTGATACCTTTTTCTATCAAATTGCCCAAGGCATTGGCGGCGAAATCCTAATTGACTGGACAAGACGATTTGGATTTGGGCGCAAAACAGGGATTGAACTACACCGAGAAGAAGCCGCCGGATTGGTCGCCGATGATGCTTGGAAGCGAGAAAATATCGGCTATGAGTGGTTTGCCGGAGATACGGTGAATATGTCGATTGGCCAAGGGTTTTTATTGTCTTCTCCTCTACAAGTCGCCGTTATGTTTGCAGTGGTGGCCAATGGGGGAGATTTAGTGAAACCTCACTTGGTGAAACAAGAGGGAGAAGACCATATTTGGCGCGAGTCTTTAGGTCTAAGTCCCATTACAGTTCAAATCTTGCAAGATGGCCTGCGTCAAGTGGTGAGTGCGGGAACGGGAGGGGTAATGAATAGCCTTTCGTTACCCATTAATGCGGGTAAGACGGGGACGGCTGAAGATCCCCCCCGTTTATCCCATGCTTGGTATGGGGGCTATGCTCCTTTAAACAATCCGGAAGTGGTAATTGTGGCGTTCGGGGAAAACTCTGGAGGAGGTGGCGGTAAATTTGCTGCGCCAAAAGTACGTCAGGTGATGCAAGCCTATTTTGAACTCAAGAAACAGCGTCAAGCCCAGTAATACCATTTCTATTTGATTTTGCCACAATTGAGCCGAAGTCTAATCCTTTGGCTTGGTTGGCTTTTTCGGCTGCTTGTTTGGCCTGTTCTAGTAGGGTTTACCTATTACCCATTACCCATTACCCATTACCCATTACCGCGCGAAGCGCTGTAAGCTATTTCAGCACTTTTTCTAAAGAATCTTTCAAAGTTGAGTATTTAAACTCAAACCCAGCATCTAAGGTTTTCTTCGGTAAAACTTTTTGCCCTTCTAGCACCACTTTCGCCCCATCTCCTAAAAGCGCATCTAAAACAAAACTGGGTACAGGTAGCCAACTGGGTCGATTGAGAATATTGCCCAGGGTTGCAGCCAGATCGTTCATCCGCACTGGGTTAGGTGCAGTGGCGTTAAATGGGCCTTGCATTTGGGGTTGACGCAGAGCAACACCAATTAAACTCACCAGGTCATCAATATCGATCCAAGAGAACCACTGTTGACCGCTACCAATGGGCCCACCTGCAAACATCTTAAAGGGGGGAATCATTTTGGCAACGGCTCCCCCATCTCCTACGACAATGCCAAATCGCAAGATCGCACACCTGACTCCATATTGGCTCACTGCTTGGGCGCTCTGTTCCCATTCCACACACAACTGGCCGAGAAAATCATTTCCAGCTCCAGAGCTTTCATCAAACTCAGCCGTTTCACTGGTTCCGTAATAGCCAACGGCCGAAGTGTTCACCAACACTTGGGGTTTGGGGTCAGCCATGGCAATGGCTTCCACCAATTTTTGTGTCCCCAAAATCCGACTATCGCGCAAGATTTGTTTACGCTGTGGAGTCCATCGTTCTTCGGCAATGGGTGCGCCCGCTAAATTCACTACGGCATCACATCCAGCAATTTTACCTTGCCATGGGCCCCCCTCGGTCACCGAATACCCCACAATTTCCACCCCAGAGGGCCAGATGCGTTTGGCTTTATCCGGATTCCGAGTTAATACTAAAACTTGCTCTTTTTCAGCCATCAGCCGTTGGACTAGGGCTAGTCCTACAAATCCGGTTGCCCCTGTAATTGCTATTTTCATAGGATTCAATGCACAATTAATAAAACTTCACAATTTCCTGGTTGTAGTTATTGTAGTTCAACCCGCGCAAATGTTGAAGAGTTCGACAGAATAAATACAGTTTAAAATGCGTAATTTTAAGGTTACCGATCGCCTCGCGAATGGGGAAGAGTGTCCCAAAGTTGTAGAATAATTTTAAGGAAGAGATAAAGTTTAGCCAAATTGAACACCCGTAAAATATCGGAAGACAGGAGCCGATTTACGGTTTAAAATAAGAGTTACTATATGTAAATAACTGAAAGAATTTCAGTTTTTAGCGCAGGAGTGAGAGAGCAAAACGATAAAAATCTAGGGGAGCCGACCTTATGAACTCTACACTTAAGATTCATCCAATATCAATTTTATGTTTATTATCCGCGATCGCCGGTCTCTGCTGGCTTGTACCCATCAACCCGCCAGCAGTAGAGGCGAATGACTCTTCTACTCCCATCAGTTATTTGGCGTTTGGCCGGTGATCTGGGAGAGGGAGATAGGGTAATGGGGAGATCGTCAATTACCCATTACCCATTACCCATTACCCATTACCCATTCTAAGTAGATGCCACCTGACTTGAGGTAATGGCGCTCACCCGTCCAGCATCGACTAAAGCTTGATAAATCATGGCTGCGGTTTCGGCGCGGGTTGCTTCATCATTGGGTCGCAAGCGATTAGCATTAGGATAGTTAACCACTAATAACTTTTGCAAAGCTCTGGCGATCGCCCCTTGTGCATAGCTCGGAATCTGATCCCGGTCTTCAAAAATACTCAACGCAGCCGAGTCACCAACGCCCAAATCCAAACCATTCACCAGAGAAACCAACACATCCGAGCGTTTCACATTAGCGCTCGGATTAAACGTATCGGCGGAAACTCCGGATAAAAAGCCCGCTCGATAGGCTTGTTGAATCGCATCAGCGGCCCAAAAATCGGCCGCCACATCCTTAAAGTTGACCGGATCGCGTTTGGGTTGAGGATTAAACACTTTCACCAATAGAGCCGCATATTGGGCGCGATTAATGGAACTATCGGGCCGGAATGTGCCATCTTGAAAGCCGCTAATTAAATCTTGCTCTAGCAATCCAGTCACAAAGGGGCCAGCCCAGTGACCGACTAAATCGGTAAAGGAATCGGTGGTACTCGAAGAACTGCCGGTTCCGGGGACAATATAGCGAGAATTAATCGGATCGGCTTCTCCGGTTGCGACTAAGGACTGATAGAGAATAGCGGCCATTTCTGCACGGGTGATGTCTCGTCGGGGATTGAGTAATCCCAGGTCGGGATAATTGACAATCATGCCTTTAACGGTTGCCGTAGCCACTTTGGTGGTGGCGTAATTGGGAATATAAGTGCGATCGCGGAACACAAATAAGGCGCTACTATCGCCCCCGGTTAACTCTAGCCCACTAATTAAGGCTACAATGGCTTCCGTGCGGGTTAAATTCCGACTGGGGCGAAATGTACCATCGGGATAACCGGATAAAAAGCCCATGCGTGAAGTTTTGGCGATCGCTGCTGCTCCCCAAAACCGACTAGAAATATCCAAAAAGGCGATCGCCGGCCGTTTAAAAGGCAAATTAAACGCCTTAGCCAACAAAGCCGCATACTCAGCACGGGTGAGATTATTATTAGGGCGGAATGTACCATCGGGGAATCCACTAATCACCCCTTTACTGACTAAGGTTTCAATAAATTCTTGTGCCCAATGACCGGCAACATCTCGCAATTGTACGGGTGTGGGAGTCGGGGTGGGAGTCGGGGTTGGGGTCGGTGTCGGTGTTGGACTCGGCCCAGGGGTTGGCGTGGGAGTCGGTGGAGGAGTAATCACATCACTAGCAATAAACTCAATTAACCCTTTCACCCGATTGGGATTCAGTTGATTTCCCGCAGAAATTATCGTCGTAGAAGTAGCATTTTGCAGATCGTATCCCCCATTGCCCTGAAACGTATTACCGCCAGGATCTTGAGCGCTCCCCAAATCGGGAACCGATTGGGAAATCACCGTTAAACCATCTTCGGTATTATTTTCAATCACATTTTGCCGCAGAACTGGACGAGAGCGATTAGAGGCTACAATCCCCGCCCGATTATTACTAATGCGATTACTAATAATCACCGGTGCAGCATCATCACTGACGGCAATCCCATACCCCGTTTGTTCGCAGACATTACTGCGAATTTCCCCCTTAGAATTTTTGGCCATGGAAATGCCATTGGCATCATTCAACCGGAATAGATTGCCCTCAATTAAAGGATTGGCGCTTCCTGTGGCAAATACCCCTTCCCGCTTGGATTGAGTAAACGTATTATTGGCGATCGTTGGGGCGGCTGATTCAATCCAAACGGCGGTTCCACGGCTGAGGGGATTGGTTACACTTACCCCCCGTAATTGGGAATTGGTGTTGAGTCTGAGGGTAATATTTTGACCGGCAAATGTGGGACTAATATAATTGCCACCCCCATTAATGGTAATGCCTTGGCCTTTGTTTCCTTCATTGCCTACAATGGCCACGCCAGAAGGAACCGTCAGGGGAAATATTTCCCCACTGGTGCTATTGTAAGTCCCTGCTGCCAGTTGAATGGTGGTTCCAGAGGGCACATTTTGCAGAGCGCGACTAATGGTTTTGAACGGAGCAGTCGATGCACCAGAATTGCCATCATTACCCGTTGCGGGGTTGACATACAGAATGCTCATAGGTGTCAGGTTAAAGAGTACAGTTAAGAAGTACAGACAACCCTATCGAGGAATCGTCTGGGGTGAATATGGCCATTCTACAGGGGCGATCGCGCTTTAGGGTTGGAAAATTAGGGTATAGGTGCGTACTCTTGCCCATGGTGAAGCGAAAGAAGATCATTTCAATTTAATCCAAAATGGTGACTACTGTTATTTGTCTCAATTTACTGATTTCTGTCTTTTGTCTGTGGTTGGCTTGGCGCATTGGGCGACTGAGGAAGCGATTAGCCCGGATTGCCGATGTTTTGATTATGGCAGAAAAGCGCACCGATCGCGTTCTCTTTGATGCCCCTAATCAAATTATCCGAGGACAACGGGGAACTCGGTGGGCACGACAACGGTATGCTCTGTTGGCTCAACAATGGGCACAGGTGGAAAGATTGTTATCTATTTTAAGCTTAGTTCTGGGAATTTGGCGCAGACGCTCTAGACATCAGCGCCAGGTTAGGTAAGATATGGGGTAAGTCAATGAGCGTACTTGTGGCTCTCATCCCAGGTGATGCACAGTAATGGCTCGTGGAACATGGTTTACTCTGATGAGGATACTGGCAAGGATATGTCTAACAAGCAATCGGGACGGTTTATTGGGGGTTTGTTGTTGGGGACAGCAGTGGGAGTGGTGACGGGAATTTTGATGGCTCCCCGTAGCGGACAACAAACTCGGAAGATTTTGAAAAAGTCGGTTGCTGCACTACCAGATTTAGCCGAAGATATTTCGACAAGTGTGCAGTTTCAGGCCGATCGCCTGGGAGAGTCTACTAAAGATGGTTGGGAAGATACCCTGATTCGACTGCGGGAGGCGATCGCTGCTGGAGTGGAAGCAGGGTTGCGCGAGCAAGAAGGTCGATCCATGGCCTCTCGTCCGTTGCATAATGAAGAAGAGAGTGTAGATCCCGATCCAGATGAGTCTTTTACCCAGGAATTTAAGTCCTCAGAAGGCTCAACTTATAATAATTCCCTGGATTTACCATAGCTTGAGATTTATTTGCCTATTGCCTTTTGCCTTTTTCCTATTGCCTTTTTTTATTTGTGATCGACCCCCTGTTTTGGTTAGGATTATCTATTCTTCTAGTAGCGGTTAGCTTAACAGCCGTATTGATTGTTGCAGTGCCAGCCGTCAAAGAATTGGCTAGAGCGGCTCGTTCTGCGGAAAAATTGTTTGATACTCTGAGCCGGGAATTGCCCCCAACTCTAGAATCTATCCGCTTAACGGGAATTGAAATTAGTGACTTAACGGATGATGTGTCTCAGGGAGTTCAACGAGCCTCGAAAGTAGCCAAACAACTGGATCGGGGCATAGAAACTGCCCGCGAACAAGCTAAAGGGGTACAAGGGACAACCCGCAGTGTGTTTACGGGGCTGAAAGTGGCTTGGAAACGATTCAAACAACCCAACAGTTCTAGTAAAGCAGATGATGCGATCGCCAACACAGATCGCCCCTCCCTCCCCTCAAGCGACAATCAACGCTATGGAAGCACTCGACGCAAATGACGAATCAGAAACTAGGGGTTAAGATTGAGCGCGATCGCTCGTTGCCGATGGAACGAGAGCCAATAGAATGAAAATTTTGCTAGATACGGATATTTGTATTTACACTATCGCCACCCGCGCCAAGAAACCAGGTTTCTGATTTGACCTCGATAGGAGGCAGCATCCCCAGGGAGAAACCCGGTTTCTAAATCTTATGACGGATCAGAAACTAGGGGTTAAGATAGGATCAAGTGAATTGAGTACAACTATGTCAAACTATACGATCGCTTTATCTGAGGAAACTTACCACTCCCTGCTAGAAGTTGTCGAAAAACAAGGCATGACTCCTGAAGCTTGGATAGTGGCTCAACTTCCTAAACCCCAGCCGGAAGAGCCACCTTTATGGGAAAAAATAGATGATTTAATTGGGGCTATTGAGAGTAGCGCAGAGCCTCATCATGAGTTTACGCCAACTGATTTTGGGGAACAGATTGCCAGAAAATTATCTAAACAAGGACTACACAGACCATGATTTTAGTTGACACCGGGCCTCTCATTGCTCTAATTGATAAAAGCCAGGGAGAAGTCCATGTTCGATGTGTGGCAACTTACAAAACCCTAACTGAGCCTCTCTTAACAACATGGCCTTGTTTTACTGAAGCAATGTATTTCTTATTAGAATTACGAGGTTGGTCAGCACAAGCAATCTTATGGAATTTCATCAAGAGAAAAGCTTTATTTCTTTGGAGAAACCCGGTTTCTAAATCCTCGCTAAAAAATCCTGGTAAGTTATAATTTTTGTACCGGCAAATTCCCCTAAAGTTAATAAATCTGCATCTCCTGTAATCAGGAAACTAATCCAAAGATTAGTATCGATAATAACTTTAACGGGCTGATTGTTGAGCATAGATTTCACTTCTTACTGCTTCAACTTCTTGAGTGATTGTATCTAGGGATAGTTCATCCGTTTTGAAAGACTCTAAAAGAGCAGTTAATTTACTATCTAACAATTCTCTAGCCAGTTCTTGACTTAATTGTAGTTTTTCGGGTTCGGGAAGTTGTTTGACCAAGGTTAAAACTTGCTCAAAGTTGAGGGAGAGTTGATATTGAGTTGGAGTCATAGTTTCCGAGGATGGAGGGTACAGCCATATTCTAACTCAAGCGATCGCCACCCGCGCAAAGAAACCGGGTTTCTGAGGGAAGCGGCGATCGCTCCTCACGTCAGTTCATAACTTCATCGAATTGGCAGCTTACGAATACGCACCGAATCATCATTAATCGTAACTGCCGCACCTTCTGTGAGTTCTGTTTCCACAGTAGGTAAAACATCTAGGAGTTTTTGAGTGACTAAATCGGGTTTTACAGAAGACAACCGTAATGTTATTAGGCTAGGGAGTCCGTAGTTGCCGAGAGCAACCAGCATAGAAAAATCTAAGTCTTGGGTTAAAATCACTCTATCTTGTACCCTCGCCAGTTCCAAAATCTCGGCATCAGCAGCAGTCGCAGGTAATAAATCTGTGGTGCGTACTATGTCGTAGCCCTGTGCTTTTAAGGCTGCAACTGTCACAGGAGAAATATGAACATCGGCAATTAAACGTAGATGACTCATGCTGAAGTCAAGGGAACAACGCGATCGGATACTGCCCAGGCTGCATAATTGAGAGCCTGACGAATGTCTTCTTCTTCTAGTTCTGGATATGACTCTAAAATGTCTGGAACAGATAACTGACTAGCGAGTAGCTTGAGGACAAATTCTACAGTGATCCGCATTCCCCGAATCGTTGGTTGTCCAAGGCACACTTCTGGGTTGATAGTAATACGATCTAGATCGGCGATCGCCATGGGACTCCCTCCAGTATATTGAGGTTTCCTCTATTGTGGCATAGAGGCGATCGCCACCCGCGCAAAGAAACCCGGTTTCTAGACCCTATGGCGAATCAGAACCTAGGGGTTAAGATAGGATTGAGCGAATTGAGTATAATTATGTCAAACTATACGATCGCCTTATCTGAGGAAACTTACCACTCCCTGCTAGAAGTTGCCGAAAAACAAGGTGTGACTCCTGAAGCTTGGATAGTGGCTCAACTTCCTAAACCACAGCCGGAAGAGCCTTGGCAGGTGATGTTTGATGCTCTTCAGGAATTCCCAGAGGATCTTCAGATTGAGCGCGATCGCGACCTGAGCAAGTTACAACAACAAAAACTCAAGATCTTTCCAGAAACCACTTTGAATAAAGTCGCAGGATGTCTCAAATACGAAGGAATTCCGAAAACGCTTGACGAGTTAGAAGACGCTATTCGTCAAGGGATTGAGGAACAAGGGAATGATATCAATTGATACTAATATTGTTGTCCGGATTTTGACTCAGGATGATGAACAGCAATATCAAAAGAGTCTGGAGTTACTTCAAAACAACGACGTTTTTATTCCAGACACTGTGATTCTTGAAACGGAATGGGTACTGCGTTTTGCATATAAATTTAATCCGATCCAAATTTGTCAAGCCTTGCGTTATCTTTTGGGCTTACCGAATGTCTATCTAGCCGATCCCGATCTAATTGCCAAAGCATTAGAATGGCATGAAAACGGGTTGGATTTTGCTGATGCCTTGCATCTGAGTAAAAGCCAAAATTGTCAACGTTTGTACAGCTTTGACAGAAAGTTTTTGAAGAAAGCAACCGGATTAACTGATTGTGAGGTTCAGGAGCCTTAAGAATATTCCTCTGTTATCCCCTATTCTACCTCCCTACAGGCGATCGCCACCCGCGCAGAGAAACCGGGTTTCTGGTTTGACCTCGATAGGAGGCAGCATCCCCAGGGAGAAACCCGGTTTCTAGACCCTATGACGAATCAGAACCTAGGGGTATTGGGGCTGAAGACGCTATTCGTCAAGGAATTGAGGAATGAGTGAACACCTAAAACCAGTTGAGTGGGTTGGCAGTTCTCTTGAGGACTTAAAAGACTTCCCAGAAGAGGTTCGGCAAGCGGTTGGGTATGCCCTATATCTAGCTCAATGTGGTGAAAAACATCCATCTGCCAAACCCCTCAAAGGCTTTAAGGGGGCTGGGGTGCTGGAAGTAGTTGAAGATTTTGATGGAGACACTTATCGAGCAGTTTATACCTTAAAATTAGCGGGTGTGGTCTATGTCCTCCATGCGTTTCAAAAGAAGTCAAAACAAGGAATTGCAACGCCTAAGCAGGATATTGAGTTGATCGAGTCTAGGCTTAAACGCGCTAAAGAACATTATTCAGAACATTACACAAATTAGTAGGAAGACTATGAATAAACCCATCGAAATCAAAACCGGAAGTGGCAACATATTTGCAGATTTAGAGTTAGAAAACTCTGAGGAATTACTGGTTAAGGCAGAATTAGCGCACAGAATTAGTAGTATTATCGCTGGCCAAAATATGACTCAAGCTGAAGTAGCAAAGTTGCTAGGGATCGATCGGTCTAAAGTGTCAGCATTAGTCAATGGAAAGCTATCCGGTTTTTCTGCAACCCGGTTATTTCGGTTTTTAAATACATTGGGTCAGGATGTGGAAATCGTAGTGAAACCCAAGTCTTGCACAGAAGCTCAGACACGGGTTGTGGCGTTGTAGGCGATCGCCACCCGCGCAAAGAAACCGGGTTTCTGGCTCAACCTCGATAGGAGGCAGCATCCCTAGGAGCAACCCGGTTTCTAGACCCTATGACGAATCAGAACCTAGGGGTTAAGATTGAGCGCGATCCCTTCTAACTAGGGCTGGTTTCCTTTGCTTTATCACCAACCAAGCGTTGACTCCAACGGGTTTTTAGACCCGGTTGGCGCGACAAAGTGACCACTTCTCTGCCCCTTTCTTCTTGTTTTTTGCGTAAGTCTTCAAATATAGCATTCAAATCATAGTTGAAAGACTTGGCATAGGCTTCACGAATTTGGTGAATTTCTTCTACAATTTCATCTTTCCACATCGACTAATCTCCCATCAGTTCATTGGGGGTACAGAGAACGGGCAGCACATAGCCAAAATCTAAACTAATTTCTGCTAGTTTTCCTTGAATTTGGGCGTTGGCAATATGTTTACAGTTCCAGGTTAACAAATAATCCAAGCCGTGAACTGTTGCGGCAGCGATAATCAAGTTTTTGGTCGATCTAGCAGTGAGATACCCTAAAATGCTGGTTTCGATGTAAACCGTTTCACTCATATCGATAAAGGTTAACTCACTCTATTGTGGCATAGAGGCGATCGCCACCCGCGCAAAGAAACCGGGTTTCTGGTTCGACCTCAATAGGAGGCAGCATCCCCAGGAGAAACCCGGTTTCTAAATCCTCGCTAAAAAATCCTGGTAAGTTATAATTTTTGTACCGGCAAATTCCCCTAAAGTTAATAAATCTGCATCTCCTGTAATCAGGAAATCGGCTTGACTATCTTGAGCTAATGCTAACAAAAAATTATCTTTGGCATCCCGACAAACAGAAACTTCTGATACAATGTCTATAGATACGCCAATAATCCCTAAAAACTCTAGCAGTTCTTGAACCTTCTCTGCTGAAAAATATTTTTGCAGTTTTGGTCTTTGCGTCACCCGATTAATTTCTTCTTTGATTTGCTCGCACAAGACTACTTCAATGCTCTGACTGACGAGTAATTCTTTGAGATTCCCTAATTCCTTGCCAATCAGGAAACTAATCCAAAGATTAGTATCGATAATAACTTTAACGGGCTGATTGTTGAGCATAGATTTCACTTCTTACAGCTTCAACCTCTTGAGTAATTGTCTCTAGGGATAGTTCATCCGTTTTGAAAGACTCTAAAAGGGCAGTTAATTTACTATCTAACAATTCTCTAGCCAGTTCTTGACTTAATTGTAGTTTTTCGGGTTCGGGGAGTTGTTTGACTAAGGTTAAAACTTGCTCAAAGTTGAGGGAGAGTTGATATTGAGTTGGAGTCATAGTTTCGGAGGATGGAGGGTACAACTATATTCTAACTCAAGCGATCGCATCGCCTCGGCGAATGGCTTGCCCTAATGCGAGGATTTCTTCAAAAGCCGGTTCATCTTTGAAAGAGCCGCTAATTTGCTCTAACCAGTTGAGCGATTTTGGATGGTCAATCTGTTGTTGAATTTGAGCAATAGCTGCTTCTACTGCTGCCATGCCCTCTTCTAGTGAAGTGTTGCTTGTCATGGATTGGGAAAAGTAGGGTTTCGCTCCTATTGTAGTGCAAGGCTTGACTCTTTGATAAAGAGGCTTTTGAAGTCATCCCTTGAGTTGAAATCTGGCGATCGCCACCCGCGCAAAGAAACCGGGTTTCTGGTTTGACCTCGATAGGAGACAGCATCCCTAGGACAAACCCGGTTTCTAAATCCTATGACGAATCAGAACCTAGGGGTTAAGATGGAATTGAGCGAATTGAGTACAACTATGTCAAACTATACGATTACTTTATCTGAGAAAACTTACTACTCCCTGCTAGAAGTTGTCGAAAAACAAGGCTTAACTCCTGAAGCTTGGATAGTGGCTCAACTTCCCAAGCCACAGCCGGAAGACCCTTGGCAGGTGATGTTTGATGCTCTTCAGGAATTCCCAGAGGATCTTCAGATTGAGCGCGATCGCTCGTTGCCGATGGAACGAGAGCCAATAGAATGAAAATTTTGCTAGATACGGATATTTGTATTTACACTATTAACCGTAAGAACCCCAAACTGTTGGAACGGTTACGCTCTTATTCCATTGGTGAAGTGGGGATATCAGCAATTACTTATGCCGAGCTACGTTTTGGAGTTGAAAATAGTGGCCGTGCCCAAGAAAATATTGACCGATTAGAACGTTTTCTACTGCCTCTGGAAATTGTCCCATTTGATGAAGCAGCAGGAGTTTGTTATGGACGAGTAAGGACTGAACTTAAAAGAACCGGCTTGATGATTGGCAACAATGATCTGTTGATTGCCAGCCATGCTTTGAGTTTAAATTTGGCGATCGCCACCCGTGCAGAGAAACCCAGTTTCTAGACCCTATGACGAATCAGAAGCTAGAAGTTAAGAGGGGACTCAGGGCTGAACTTAAACGAACCGGCTTGATGATTGGCAACAACGATCTGTTGATTGCCAGCCATGCCTTGAGTTTAAATGTGGCGATCGCGTTCATACAATGAAATTAAACTTTTTTAATCAATAACACTCCCACGCAATAATTTTCTCCACAAGAAAAAAGATATAGGACTACAAAAGAAATTATTTGAAAGACTGCATGGGAACATGCCTACAATATCGGGATTCAGATCTTTAGATTCAATGCAAAGTCTCACTGATGGGTAATGAGGAACATTTTGTCGAACCATCCAATTAAGTTCTAGCAATAATTTTTTTTCGTACTTTTCTACATAATCAAGAAATTGAATATCATACCAAAGCTTGACTTGACTGGCTTTCACTTTCGATCCATCATTGAGTGTGAATTCATCATTTCTAATGCTTCTATTGCTTGTTATTTCATATTGTTTGTAAATGGAAGCTTGAACAGAAAATCCGAATCTACCTTGACTATATTTAGTCCAAATATTATCTATTGCTTGTAGTTTATCCATCGGAAATTTTTCAATTTCTTCTGTACTGAAATGCTCCGTAGATCCTAGATTCATATCTATCCCTAACTTCTGTTGTCTTCTATTTATAGTCTCATACAGAAACTTCCCAACTGGAAATTGTTTTCTAAGCGATGGAGAAACACAAGGTATTCCTTTGCAGTCTCGATAAATAATTATCGCAAGTATCCGACGGGTTGCATGATTAGCACCTTCCCAGTCACCAGAACGTAGTTGACTCTCTAGTTTTACTAAGCTTTCTTGCCTGTCATACTCCCACTTGCAAGAAATCAAAAACCATCCAGATGCAATGAATAATAGGAATATCAGAAATGTCATCGAATTTACCTCATAATTTCTACAGTCAACTATACCTACCCAAATCGTAGCGATTCTGAATCGCCGCTATCACACTGGGGTTGTTATGGTAGGTTGTGCCATCAGGAGCGACATAATTGCCACTTGAATTGACTCGAAACTTTGTCAATACAGTTGTAGCTGTGTTTTTGAAGTACAAATCTTTAGTGTTTCTGTAAAAAACTTCATATTGACCATTTTTTCCTGTAATGTAGCCAACCACAGTGCGATCGCCCGAAGCCGAGTAAGTTGTCATAATATTTCCTCCGTCAAATTCAAAAAGTCCAATCCTAATTAAGTTAGTCAGGATAGGATTTACTTATTTACTCATATTATGTCAACTTACTTTTCCCTTTGCCAACCCTATAATAATTGGATTTAGGGGGGGATTTACAACAGTATTAAAAGCAAAAAAATGGGAAAACATGGAATTTTGTAGCAAAATGGGGGAAACTGTGGGATAATGGGGGGGTAAAAGTACACAAAACTACAACCTAAATTGAGCGGATATGGAGATTCAAGACGCTTTGCGGTGGACGGATGAGTTTATTTTTGCCACAACAGGGCAGCATCTGGACTCCCTGCAACGAGCTATTTTAGAAGGTGTATGGGAACACAAGGGATATAAGGATATTGCCGAGGAATACCACTGTAGCAACGATCATGTGAGAAAGTCGGCATCGGAATTATGGAAACTATTGTCGGATATGTTGGGAGAGGAGGTGAAAAAGAAGAATGTGCGATCGCTCATTGAAAGTCAGCTATTCTCTTATTACGACGATGCAGTACATATTGGCAATAACATAAATATCTGTAACGACCTATACAACCATCCAAAAAAAAACGATCGCCCTCCACCCCCAGCAGCACATCAGAACCGCGCCACAACCTCACTCAAGCACCCGAATATCCGAACCTCCACAACCGCACCGCAGAACTCGCTACCCTCAAGCAATGGATACTCCAAGAAAATAGCCGCATTATTACCTTAACCGGACTCTCTGGAATCGGCAAAACCGCCCTTGCCAGACAACTGGTAGAAGACATCAAAGACAACTTCGAGCTTACTCTGTGGTGCAGTCATCGCCAATTTCCCACCCTCAATACCCTAAAAACCACCCTCCTAGAATTTCTCGCATCATCTTCATCCAACCAAAACCCAGTTATTTTGGAGTCTCTCAGAAATCACCCTTGCTTAATCATCCTCGATGACTTCCACGAAACCTTAACCCCTGGGGAATTTGTCAGTAACTATCGCCCAGAATACCAAACTTATGGTCAATTGCTCCAAGACATCGGACAACTTCCCCACAACAGTTGTCTCGTTTTAATCAGTTGGGAACAACCCCTAGAAATTGCCACCCTAGAAACCGAAAATCCCTACTGTAAAACCTTCCCCGTACCCGGATTAGGCAATTTAGCCACTCAACTACTCCAGCAAAGACAACTGAAAGATCCCAAAAGATGGTTAGATCTCATCCAAATTTACAACGGCAACCCTTTATGGCTGAAGATTATCGCTGCTACAATTCTCGATTTATTTAACGGCAGCGTGCAACAATTCCTCTCCTATCCCACCCTTTTTTTAGGCGATTTAGAACCCATCCTTAAACAACATTATCAACGAATTTCAGAATCGGAAAAAATCCTGCTGCACTGGTTAGCGAACCAAGAGCAACCGGTAGAGATTAGCCAGAAACCGCCAGAGTTGTTATCCGACGCAGATTTCTTAAAAGCGATACAATCTTTACACAAAAGAAGTTTACTGGAAAAATCCTCAGTTTTAACTTTGCAACCGGCGATTAAACAATATGTCAAAAATCAGATTCCATAAAATCTATGAATTCTAAGATACTTCTAGATTGACCTGGCTCTACATTACTTTCTGAGCCAATATGAATATGATGGGGAAAATTGGGCAAATCTGGAAAATCCTTGACCCTATCCCAGCGTTTTTTCAGAATTTCCTTAATTAAAAATGTAGGGAGCAAGATGCTCCCACTCCAGTAATACAGCGTTTTTCGATGTTATGAGGTACAGTAATCGAAATGTTCCTTGAGAGTGTTGTCCCATGAAAAGCCTGAAGAATGGGCACTCTAGCGTAAAAAATGGTTTTCCCATTACCCATTACCCATTACCCATTACCGCG
>NZ_JAQPOK010000080.1 GCF_030068445.1 Roseofilum halophilum BLCC-M91
AAGCTGACGCTATAGTGTGGGCTTCTCGCTTCGCAGTCCCGCTATTGCGTCGGACTCCACGAGCTTTAAGGACGCAATGCCCTGCCGCCCTATTTTTTATGTTTATTGCCCCATTCAAGTCACGGTCTATGACGATACCGCCATGTGAGCAAGAATGAGTTCTGATAGATAATTCTTTAGGGACTTTTTCACCACAATTCGAGCAGTCTTGGCTAGTGTTTTTGGGGTTCACAGCTATAGTTTTTTGCCCAGCATTCTCAGCTTTGACAGTTAAAATAGTTAAGAATTGTCCCCATCCAGCATCATTAATCGACTTGCTCAATTTAGTTTTCGCAAACTTGGTGTATGCTTTTATTGTAGCACCAATTTTCAAAAATGACAACTATCTTATTTTATTGCTTCTGGCGGCGGAGTAACAATTTCTACTTTGAAAAAGCACATTGAAAATCAGAAACCTCCAGAGTAATATGGTTAATTAAGTAGGCATCGAGCCTACTTAATTAACCGCCAATTCATCTCACGCCAAATCACAGATTATGGCGTGAGGCTTCTCGGCGATCTAGCTAAAAATAGCCTAATCTATGCAAAGAGCGATCGCACAGAAGAATTAACCTAATCTTTAGGGTTGGAGGGCTTCTATGAACACATCCAAGTGTTATCTCTGGTCAGTTAATGGATCATCGGTTCCCGTGGGGGAAATAGTTGCTAACCGCTATCAGGTGGTTGGGGGCCAAATTTGGCAGGATACTCAACCCCAAAACTTGCCCCAAATTCCCGATCGCTCCGACCCAAAGGTATTAGCCTATTTACAACTCTCTCCCTATCATCTCCATTTGCCCCAACTCTACGGAGCAGTCGAGATCCCTGGTAATTCTCTGATCCTACTGCTCGATCGCATCCCCGTCACCCCAGAAGGAACCCTCTATCCCTCCATTACCGAAGCTTGGGCCGATGCTCCTCCCGTGCGCCAAGTCTATTGGTTATGGCAACTGAGCCAACTTTGGAACCCCTTAAACTCCTTTGGCGCAGGATTAAGCGTGTTAACACCAGAGAATATCCGGGTACAAGGCTGGCGAATTGGACTGCGGGAATTAATGTTTACGCCTTCGCCACCGGGTTTAGGGGCCCTTTCTCGGTGTTGGCAAACCTGGATTGAGTCCTGCTCTGATGATATCCGGGAGCCACTTAGTCGCCTTTGTGAAGTCATGGGCCAGGGTAAACGTTGGGACACAATCACCGCGTCCCTGAATCAAATCTTATTAGAATTAGCGGCAGAATTACCCTTAAAAATCACCACGGCTGGGGGGACAGATGCGGGCACGGTGCGATCGCATAATGAAGATAGCTGTTATCCGATCACCGTTTCCCAGAAAGGCAATCTGACCCCAGAATTCGATCGCATTCAGGAATTGGCGATCGTTTGTGATGGACTCGATGGCCATGAAGGGGGCGAAGTAGCCAGCGAGTTGGCCGTTCGCAGCCTTAAATTACAGGTACAAGGACTGCTCTTAGAGTTGGCAGAACAAACAGAAGTTGTTGAGCCAACGGTCTGGATCGACCATATTACCTCTGTCCTTCGGATTGTCAATAATTTAATTGCTACGCAAAATGAGTCCAAGGGGCGCTCCGGTCGCCAAAGAATGGCCACAACCGCAATTATGGCTGTGCAAATTGCCCAACAGGTAAAAACAGCCTTTGGTTTGGATTTTCCCAACACCCACGAACTCTATTTAGCCCATGTGGGCGATAGTCGCGCCTATTGGATTACCCCCGATTATTGTCAAGTGTTAACCCAGGATGATGATTTTGCCAACTCGAAAGTGGCCAAGGGCGAATGCTTGCACCGTCAGGCCGCAGAACACGACAATGCTACGCAACTGATTCAGGCCTTGGGAACTCAACACGCAGATAACCAGGAATTAGTGCCCCATGTGCAACGGTTGATTATCGAAGAAGATGGAATTTTACTGTTATGTTCTGATGGATTAAGCGATCGCCAAACTATAAAACAGTATTGGCAACAAGAGATTAATTCCATTTTTGCCGGTCAGATCTCCTTAGAAGAAGCCGTTAATCGCTGGTTAGAGTTCGGTGCATCTGACCAGAATCCCGATAATGTTTCTGTGGTTTTGATGTATTGTCAGGTTTCTCCACAAGCAGATACACAAGGGTCTACTCCCCAGTCAGCGACTGAGCAAAAAACCTTATCGACAGGAACCATTAATGCCCAGTTATCTTTACCCGAATCGCCAGAGTTTGTCTTTCAGCAGGTTGCCCCAGAACCGGAAGCCAAGCCAGAACCGGACTCCCCTCAACCGAAGAAAACTCCACCCAAGGGAGTGAAGATAATGGTTTGGGGACTGCTCTTACTCTTACTCCTGGCAACTGGGTTCGGACTCTGGTATTCCGGGTTAATCGATCTTCCTGGGTTGAATCCCTCCCAACCGAGACAGGAGGAATAATTTTCCCTTTTTATGAGAGAATCGAACATTGTACTCAATCAACATAAAAGTTAACTGAAGAGCAAGTTAAGCTAGTATTATTGTGGAGCAAAAGTGTATGAGTGTGAAAATTGGCGATCGCGTTCGAGTCAAAACTTCTTTAGTCATTTATCACCATCCTAAGCATCGGAATGCAGCATTCGATCTCCAGAATCATGAAGGCGAGGTCATTGATTGGGCTTCTACATACAATTGGAAAGGTGAAGAAGTCACCATCAGCGCTAATTTTCCTGTGGTCGTTAAATTTTCAGAGATTAGTAAACGCTTTAAAGTTCATTTGAGAGAAGATGAATTAGAAGTGATTGAAGGGGAATAGGGAACGGGGAATGGGGAATGGGGAATGGGGAATGGGGAATAGGGAATAGGGAATAGGCAACCCCCCCTGTATCCCCCCAAGGGGGGAAGGCAAGAGGCAATTTCTCCCCCTCCCCGTGTCCCCGTGTCCCCGTGTCCCCGCGTCCCCGCGTCTCCGTGTCCCCACGTCCCCGTGTCCCCACGTCCCCGTGTCCCCACGTCCCCGCGTCCCCGCGTCTCCACGTCCCCGCGTCCCCGCGTCTCCGCGTCTCCACGTCCCCGTGTCTCCACGTCCCCGCGTCCCCGCGTCTCCACGTCCCCGCGTCTCCACGTCCCCCATTCTCCCCACTCCCAACTCCAGTGCTACAGTATGGGGTATCCTGCGATCGCCCACTGAGTAAGTGTAGCAAGTTTATGGCAGATATAATATTTAACTGGCCTCTGCTGAGAGGTTTGGTGTTGAGTATTCTGAGTGGCATCCTCATTAAGGAAAGCTTGGTATTTTACCAAAATTCTCAAAATCATGTTTCTCCCCCTCCTCCTGCCTCTGTCAGGGTCAATTCTGAAGAAGATGACCCTTCCCCTGCAACCGCAGAAATGCCTCCTCCTGCCCTCACTGAATCCGCCCCCGTTGAACCTGCTCCTACTCCGAGCGATCGCTGGTCAATTCAACTGCCTTCTGAGGCTGAACTGATTGCCAATTACGAACAATGGTTGGCTGGATCGCTACCCCCACCCATTACCGATCGCCCCCAGATTGACGATCCGGTATATCTGCCTCCAGTAGAAAACCAGACCCTTGCGGGTATGCCCTTAACGATCGCAAAGACAATCGAGCAACCCAGAGCGAGGGGGAAAGCTCTACCCAGAAAAGAAAGTCCTAAAACCTATCTAGAGGCGATCGCCGCTCCCCTCCCCATCAGTCAAGCACCCGAAAGAGCCGTTACCTCTGGCTCCCTGAGTCCCGATAGCACTCAAGACAACCCGGAACCCTTCCAACCATCAGCCCTTCCCCTATCCCGTCCCACTCAAACCCCAGTTGCAGTCTCTCCCACATCTACGATTATGATTCCCTCAGCCTACGGTCAACAATGGGGGAAAGTGGGAGTCGCGTTAGGGGTGCAATCCCGCACCCGCTATACAGATGAAGTCGATGCGGGATTAGGCATTGGCATTGGACTGGGAAATCCGCAAACCGGAGTTGGGGTTGATATAGGCGTGAGCATTGTCGATTTAGTCGGAGATACCGCCCAAGATGGAGCCGTGAGTGTGAAACTCCATCGCCAATTGCCCCAAAATTGGGCGATCGCCGTTGGAGTTCATAATGCTCTTCAATGGGGCAATACGGACGGCGGATCGAGCGTATATGGTGTCGTCAGCAAACGGTTCGATCTGCGTGAAAATGTCTCCGATCCCTTCAGTCGCCTTTATGTTTCGGCTGGAGTGGGTGGGGGACAATTTCGCTCAGAAGAGAATATTATCGGACAAAAAGATGCGATCGAGGTATTTGGGGGAGTAGCCGTGCGGGTTATTCCTTCCGTGAATGCGATCGTCGAATGGACAGGTCAAGACCTCACCCTAGGCGCGTCCATTGTCCCCTTCTCGAAAATTCCCCTCGTCATTACCCCCGCCGTCACAGACATTACCGGCAGCGCTGGAGATGGCGATCGCTTCATCCTCGGCATCGGCTATGTCTTCTCTTTTTAAACCTTAAAAATACACTCCCCCATCCATCATGAAAACACATCGTTTTTTTGCCTATTTTTTCTGTATACTCCTAATTATTTTCACCCATTCATCTCTACAAAAAGCCCACTCCCAAACCGGCAACCAATCTGATGTCACCGGCCCCAATCTTCAAGAAATATTTTCTAGCCCTTCTTCAGAATCAGATCGCAATTCTGAGAATAACGATAACTCCTCATTCGACCAAGTAGAAATCGACCGAGAAGCCTTTGAAAGTCAATTTCTGCAATCCGACTTTGAACAAGCCGTTCAACTCTTTGAAGAATTTCAAGCCGTCGAATATGCCAAATATTTTAATCTCAAACTCTATGGCAAAACCGCAACCGCCTGTGAAATCGCCCAAACCCTCGACAACTTAGCCCAAAAGACCCAACAGCGATCGGCCATTGTTTATATCGTTGCCCTGCAAAACGAATTGGATATGCTCGCCATTTTCCCCCAAAATAACGCTTGTTCTTCTGCTGCATTCTTAAACCAAAAAAAATCGGAATCCTCTCCGTTTGCCCAAATCAAAATCCAAGAAATAACCCGTTCCTCTCTAGAAGAAACCATCAACCGATTCCGTGAAGAAGTCAGTAATCCCAGAAAAATCAGAACCATCAGCTATCAACCCTATGCAATTCAACTCTACCAATGGCTCATTCAACCCCTAGAGCAATCCCTATCCCCTCAGAAAACAGATACATTAATCTTTTGCTTAGACAAAAAACTTCGCTCTCTTCCCATTGCTGCTCTTTACCATGACGAACATTTTGTCATCGAAGACTATCAAATTGGTTTAATTCCCAGTTTTAGCCTGATCGATCCCACCTATCGTTCCGTTGAATCAGCAACCCTTTTAGGATTTGGAGTATCCGATGGTGGACAAAACCAAGAACTCCCTCCATTGCCTGCGGTTCCCATCGAAATATCTTGGCTACAAAATGTTTGGAAAAGTCAAACCTTTCTAGATCAAAATGCAACCGTCGAAAACCTACAGCAATATAGCAAAATTTCAGCAACTAGAATGATGCATATTGCCACCCATGCTGAATTTAGAACTGGAGATGTGAGTAACTCTTTTATCCAATTATGGGATCGCAATGTCGGCTTAGATCAACTGCGCCAATTATCTCAAAATTCTCAATGGAATCAAAATCCTAGGGTTGAACTATTAACCCTCAGCGCTTGTCGTACTGCTTTAGGAAGCGAAGAAGCAGAATTAGGCTTTTCCGGATTAGCCTTGCAAGCAGGTGTCAAAACTTCCCTAGGCAGTTTATGGTATACATCCGATGAAGGCTCCCTGGCACTCATGGCAGAATTTTATCATCAACTGCAAAATTCAACCGTCAAAGTGTCTGCCCTCAGAGCTGCACAACTGAACATGATTAAGGGTTTGATTAATATCCATGAAGGTCGCCTTAATCTATCGTCAGATCTAAGTATGGCTATCCCAGATAATTTTTCCAGCGCTCAAACCTTTAATCATCCTTACTATTGGTCAGCCTATACTTTGATTGGTAACTGGAATTGATCGCGAAAAAGGGTTTTCCTATTACCGATTACCCATTACCCATTACCCATTACTCGTGGGTAGAACCATCGGGCATAATTGTACTGGTCATATCCGTATTTCGCAAATTGGCTTGATTGAGTTTAGCATCAATCATCATGGCTTGAGCCAGGGTAGCTTCTCCTAAATTGGCCCAATTCAAATTCGTCCGAAACAAATTGGCTACGCGCATATCCGCTTGACGCAAGGTAGCCCAACTTAAATTGGTCTGGCGCAAATTGGCTTGATATAAAATTGCTGCCCTTAAATTAGCTCCACTGACATTGGCAAAACTCAAATCCGCCTTAGTAAGATTGGCTTCTTCTAAATTCGCTCCACTAAGCATGGCATTAGTGAGATTCACTTCTTCTAAATGGGCCTTAGTCAGCAAAGTATACGTCAGATTTGCTCCTTCTAAATTGGCTTTGGTTAAAATGGCCTCGTCTAACTTCGATCGCGTCAAGGTTGCCTTACTCAAATTGGCATCATAAAGGCGAATTTCCGTTAAAATCGATTCACTGAGATTGGCTTGGGTTAAATTGGCTCCCGTTAAATCCGCATCATGTAAATCTGCCCCTCGCATTCCTGCCCCGCTCAAATTAGCTCCCATTAAGTTAGCACCTTGAAGATTAGCGCTAATCAAATTAGCCTCTTGTAAATCAATCCCACTTAAATTTGCCCCTCGTAAATCCGCTTCTCTGAGGTTTACACCCTTGAGTTTGGCTTTGCTCAAATTGACTTGCATCAATTTTGATTCTCGTAGATTAGCTTGGTTAAGATCGATGCCGACTAAAAGTTGGCGACTCAGATCCACTTGGCGAAAATCTCGTTGTCCTTCTGCGTATTGTTGCTTGAGTTGATCTAGATCCATGGGTTAGGGTTAGGCTTAAGTTGCTTAGGTATTGGGAGAGAAGTGAAGAAGCCTATGAAAAATTTTAGAGTATCATACTGGCTCTAACCAGATAATAGGTCGGACTCAAAGGTATTCAAAGGGCCTTCTCTTTTGAGAGAATAGGAGAGAAGAGTATAAATCTTATTTCGTTGTTATCAAAGGATATCAGGATGGCTGATAATTTCAGAAGTCAAGTGGTCACCCAGGGCGTACAAAGAGCGCCTAACCGAGCGATGCTGAGAGCTGTGGGTTTTGGTGATGAGGATTTCACTAAACCGATTGTTGGGATTGCTAATGGCTATAGCACGATTACGCCGTGTAATGTGGGTCTGAATGATTTGGCTCTGCGGGGGGAAAGTGCCCTGAAGGAAGCGGGAGCTATGCCCCAACTGTTTGGTACGATTACGGTTAGTGATGGGATCTCTATGGGGACGGAGGGAATGAAGTATTCCTTGGTCTCTAGGGAGGTGATTGCGGATGCGATCGAAACGGCTTGTAATGGTCAGAGTATGGATGGGGTTCTGGCTATTGGGGGTTGTGATAAGAATATGCCAGGGGCGATGATTGCGATCGCCCGGATGAATATTCCAGCCTTGTTTGTTTATGGGGGAACGATTAAGCCCGGACGTTACAAGGATTGCGATCTCACCGTAGTCAGTGCTTTTGAAGCGGTGGGCCAACATAGTGCCGGTAAGATCGATCAAACAGAATTAAATGCTGTAGAGAAAAATGCTTGCCCCGGGCCGGGATCTTGTGGCGGTATGTTTACGGCGAATACCATGTCTTCGGCCTTTGAAGCTATGGGCATGAGTTTACCCTATTCTTCGACGATGGCGGCTGAAGATGAGGAAAAAGCCGATAGTACGGCTGAGTCAGGGAAGGTGTTGGTTGATGCGATTCGCAAGCAAATTTTGCCCCGCCAGATTTTAACCCGGAAAGCGTTTGAAAATGCGATCGCCGTGGTCATGGCTGTGGGAGGATCGACCAATGCTGTATTGCATTTGTTGGCGATCGCCCATGCGGCCGGTGTAGACTTAACCCTGGATGACTTTGAAGCCATCCGCGCCAAAGTCCCCGTTCTCTGCGACCTCAAACCCTCCGGTCGCTACGTGACCGTCAATCTCCATCAAGCGGGCGGAATTCCCCAAGTGATGAAGATTTTACTCGAAAATGGCGTACTCCATGGGGATTGCCTGACCATGAGCGGTCAAACCATTGCCGAAATTCTCGCTGATGTGCCCCCAACCCCCAGGGAAGACCAAGACGTAATCCGTCCCTGGAATAACCCCATGTACACCACCGGTCATTTAGTCGTTTTGCGGGGCAATTTAGCCACTGAGGGCGGCGTGGCCAAGATTTCTGGGGTAAAAAACCCTAAAATCACGGGGCCGGCACGGGTGTTTGAATCTGAGGAGGAATGTTTAGCCGCCATTCTCGCCGGTAAAATTAAGCCTTCCGATGTGGTGGTTGTCCGCTATGAAGGGCCTAAAGGTGGCCCCGGAATGCGGGAAATGTTGGCTCCTACTTCTGCCATTATCGGTGCAGGATTGGGTGATTCTGTCGGTTTAATTACCGATGGTCGCTTTTCGGGTGGAACCTATGGTATGGTGGTGGGTCATGTGGCTCCCGAAGCAGCCGTGGGTGGGGCGATCGCCCTTGTCCAAGAAGGGGATACCATTACCATTGATGCCCCAGCTCGGCGCTTAGAACTCCATGTTTCCGACGAAGAGTTGGCACAACGTCGCGCCCAATGGCAACCCAAGGAACCTCGCTATACTAGAGGCGTGTTAGCCAAGTATGCTCAGTTAGTTTCCTCCAGCAGCCGGGGTGCAGTTACCGACGATTTGTAACTCTGTTGCTTCTGAGATCAAGTCCGGTTAAATACCCTCATTAACCATCCAGGGAGCAAGATGATCCCACTCCAGTCCTATCCAAGAATTCGAGGAGTGCGGGCATCTTGCCCGCTTCTTAACCCATTAACCGGACTTGATACCCATTAACCGGACTTGATACCCATTAACCGGACTTGATACCCATTAACCGGACTTGATACCCATTAACCGGACTTGATACCCATTAACCGGACTTGATACCCATTAACCGGACTTGATACCCATTAACCAGACTTGATATTAAACGCCGACTTCTGCAAACAGGGCTTCTAAGCTGTCTAAGCTGAGTCCTTGCTGAATATATTGGGGATTGTCGGGATTGTAGGGACTGTTTAGGCGATCGCAGCCCATAATCTTAGCCGTTTCTGGCAACACAGGAATATCCGGGTTAAAGGCAGTCGATCGCATCAAAGAACTGGAAAAGCCCTTAAATACCAGGATCTCATCCGCTTCGCCCTCAATTTCTGCACTAATTAACAGCACTTCTTTGGGACGTTTGAGGGTGTATTGTTCTAAACGTCGAGAGAGCATAGGGGGAGTAATGAGTAATTATTGGTTGACGGCAGTTCGCCCCTGTTTTCCGAGGCGAATGAGAACAAAATAGCTCAGGTAAGCCACATAAATCAGCAATCCCAGGATACCAATAAAGCCTAAGAAGCGTTCGCTGGTGGCATTGTGGAATAATTGTTTATAAGCCCAAGGCGCTTCTAACCACAGTCGGCAAAAGTCATTTTGGATTAATTCTTGCGTGGGCAAAAAAGCGCATTGTAGAGAGGGCAATTGGGCGATCGCCCCAATCCCCATAAACACCGTTACCGCCCAGCGCCAAGCCGTAAACCCCAGTTTCAGGGCGCGAGAGGGGGGCATATCCTCAATTTCCTCATTCAAGTCAATCCAAAACCACAGGGAAATCGGAATCAAGATCCGAGCGGATATAGAACTAACAAAGCCGATAGGCGCTCCCCCAATCATCAAATAGAGGGAGATCATCAGCAAACTCGCCACCCGCCAATAAATAACCATCAGGCGGATCAGGGGGACAGACTGTTTCACTAGCGACCAAATCAGCAGCACCAGGGGAATACCCACTGCCACCAATACAGCCAACCGATAGTCCATCCAAATGAGCGATCGCATCCAATCCATTCCCACTTTCCCCCAATCTCCGAGCAGCAACCTCTAACCATACCAGAAAAAGCCGTTAATGGGTAATCGGTAATCGGTGATGGGTAATCGGTAAAACGTTTTTCCTTAACATGCCCCTTACTATGACCTGTAGATCGGCCTTATCATTTGAAAGGCACAACTGCTAGATGGAAGCTTCCCTCCTAGACACTCAGCCTTGGAGACGCTCATAACTGTACATTTGCTGAATATTTTTTCACTGAACGGACTGGATCTTACCTATGGGATATATTATTTCAACTGTCAATATGAAAGGAGGGGTTGGCAAAACCACCCTCACGGTTAATCTAGCGGCGTGTCTTGCCAAATACCACGACAAGCGAGTGTTGATTGTCGATTTAGATACTCAAATCAGCGCCACCCTCAGTATGATGTCCCCCTCTGACTTTGCCAAACTGAGGCGAGATCAACGCACCTTAAGACAACTGGTTAAAACCGCCATCAATCCAGCCGCTCAAGCTGCCTATCCTATCCAAGATATTATCATTCCCTACGCTTGTAACGTTCCCAAACTCCATTTACTGCCTGGGGACATTGATATGTATGATGAATTTTCAGTCTCGGAAATGATTTACGAAAAAGCCGTTTATCGGGAACAAGTCAGTTTTGAAACCGTATGGAATCGTTTTGAGAGAGTCTTAATTGATAGCATCTTAAAACCGGTGATCGCCGAATATGATTACATTATTTTAGATTGTGCCCCTGGCTATAATCTCTTAACTCGTAGCGCCCTAACTGCCAGCGATTTTTATCTCCTTCCTGCTCGTCCTGAACCCCTTTCTCTCATTGGAATTCAGCTCTTAGAGCGTCGTTTGGTTAAATTGCGAGAAGTCCATCAAGATGAAAATCCTTTAGATATTGAAATGCTGGGGATTGTCTTTACCATGGCTGGAGGATTTATCGGACGATATTATCGTCAAGTGATGAACCGGGTACGCACGGATTACAGTGAGGCAAAGTTGTTTAGAACTCGCATTCCTTCCGATGTGAATGTGTCTAAAGCTGTGGACAGTTATTTACCTGTCGCGATCGCCCATCCCAATAGTCGTGGCTCGAAAGCTTTCCAAAAGTTGACGGATGAATTGCTGGATAAACTCCAAACTACCATTTCCCGGAAACATCAACAATCTTCGGTACAAATGTCGGATTTATAGTTTGGGCAGAAGGGTAATGGGTAATTAGTTAAAGGTCTAATTCGTCCAATTCTAACTCGGACTCTGGGGAATTTTCGGAGGCAGTTTGTACGGGAATAGCTGCAATAATGGCATCGAGAACTCGTCCCACAGGAATAATGGTTAAGCCTAAATCGGGTAAAGATTGACCTTTGGGAACGATCGCCCGCTTAAAACCGAGCTTCGCCGCTTCCTTTAATCTCAGTTCCAATTGCGATACTGCCCGTACCTGTCCCCCCAATCCCACTTCGCCAACAATCACCGTGCGCGGATCGACGAGGCGATCGCGAAATGAAGCCACCACAGACACCGCAATTCCCAAATCTGCCGCCGGTTCCTCCACCCCTAACCCCCCCGCCGAAGCCACATAAGTATCGAGCTTGGATAAAGGAATACCCACTCGCTTTTCCAACACTGCCAAAATCTGCAATAACCGATTATTATCTACCCCAGTGGTAGCGCGACGGGGGGAACCGTAGCTCGTCGGACTCACCAGGGCTTGCAGCTCCACCACAATCGGGCGCGTCCCCTCGCAGGCGACAATGGTACAAGTTCCGGACACCTTCTCATCCCGATTGCCCAAAAATAACTCCGAAGGATTCGGGACTTCCGCTAATCCTTGGGCAACCATTTCAAACACGCCGATTTCATGGGTCGCGCCAAAGCGATTCTTCATCGATCGCAATAACCGATGGGATGCAAAGCGATCGCCCTCAAAATACAATACCGTATCCACCAAATGCTCCAACACCCTCGGCCCCGCCAAAGAGCCATCCTTGGTCACATGACCGACAATAAATAGGGTAATATTTTCCCGTTTCGCCACCTGCATCAGGGCCGAAGTACATTCGCGCACCTGAGCAACGGAACCCGGAGCAGACGACAGAGACGGAAAATAGATCGTTTGAATACTATCAATCACCGCTAAACGGGGTTTCAGCGCTTCCAACTCCCGCAAAATTTCCTCTAAATCGGTTTCCGGTAACAGATAAAACTTCGATGGAGTCTCCTCCGACTTTCCCCCCTTTTTTCCCTTCGGTTTCGGTTCGATTACCGCATCAAATCCATGCTTAAGTTTCGGTTTCTCCTCTTCTTCCTCTTCCCCCACGCCTAACCGCGCTGCCCGTAATTTCACCTGTTGACCGGACTCTTCCGCCGACACATATAATACCGCATAACTTTCGGAGAGTTGATTGGCCATTTGCAACAGCAGCGTCGATTTGCCAATCCCTGGTTCTCCCCCAATCAGCACCAAAGACCCCTGCACAATGCCCCCACCGAGTACCCGGTCTAACTCCGAGAACCCCGAATCCATCCGTAAAACGGCTTGATCGGAAATGGCATCCAGGGTAATGGCAGCACGAGGTTGACCGCTCTGGTTCGGCGATCGCCCCCCATCCTTGCGCCATTCCTGATTCAGCAACCCCAACCGGTTGTTCGTGGGAGTCACCGGGCCGCTCACCTGTTCGATCAGAGAATCCCAACTGTTGCAAGCGGAGCATTTACCGAACCATTGAGAAAATTCTGCCCCACATTGATTGCAAACGTAGAGGGTTCGAGACTTGGCCATAACTGTGATATGTCTATTCGTGCTTGCATTATGGCAGATCTTGCCTCGATCGCTCATGGTAGAATAACCAGAAACCTGTTGACTTGTTGGACACTTAGATATCTATCCCATGGGAGACTTCTTTCAGAACGTATCACGCTATCCTCGGTACTTCATTACCTTTACCCTGGGGATTTTCTTCTTTCTATTCAGAGCGATCAAGCCGCTCTTTAAGAATCCAGTAACGGCGATCGCCACTTTGGGATTCTTAGTTTCTGGTTTTGTCTTCCTAACCCTGACATTACGGGCTATGCTAGGATTATCTCCGGTATGAAGACCCCATCAAGAAAGATTCGGACTTTAAACCAGGGAAGATAACCCCTAATCACCCCAAAACTGTGGAGGAGATCTTATGGCTAACAGTCGTCGTGTGTCTCGCGTGTCCTCCCAAATTAAACGCGAAGTCGGCCGAATGTTGCTTCATGACATTAAAGATGACCGAGTAGGGGCGGGTATGGTCAGTGTTACGGAGGTGGATGTCTCTGGAGATCTGCAACATGCTAAAATTTTCGTCAGTATTTATGGGACGGAAGAAGCGAAGGCGGAAACGATGGAAGGCTTACAGTCGGCAACTTCCTATGTTCGCTATGAACTGGGCCATCGGATGCAGTTACGCCGCACTCCAGAGGTGATCTTTTTAGAAGATAAATCTTTGGAAAGGGGCGATCGCCTGTTGAATCTGATTAACCAGATTTCCCACGAGCATCATCCCCACGAGGACTCAGAAAATATTGTCTCCGCTGAAGACAATGAGTAAAGCTGTCAGGCAGGTGTAGAGCAATGGTAAATTCAACTGATTCTTTTCATCTGCCCGATCCAGCTTCTCTCTCTTTAGAACAACAGGTTGCCCAAATGGTGGTCATTCGGGCAAGTGGCTATTTGTTCGATCATCAAATTCGTTACCCGGACTGGGAACCGCCCAATGAGACCCTGAAAGCCTGGATTGCTCAGTGGGGCGTGGGTGGCGTAATTTTAGTCGGGGGGAGTGCTGCCGAACTGCACGATCGCATTAACCGGTTGCAGAGTTGGGCAACCTTTCCCCTGTTGGTGGGGGCAGATGTGGAGGAAGGAGTCGGACAACGCTTTAGTGGTGCGACCCATTTTCCGCCCCCCATGGCACTGGGGGCGATCGCCGAAAAATCTCCCCAAGCGGCTCGCCACTATGCCCAACAGATGGGAGAAATGACGGCCAAAGAGGCAGTGGCGATCGGCTTAAATTGGCTCTATGGGCCGGTGGTGGATGTGAATAATAATCCCCAGAATCCGGTGATTAATGTGCGGGCTTTTGGGGAAACGCCGCAAGGGGTGAGTCAGTTAACTGCTGCCTATATTCAGGGCGTTAAACCCTATCCAATTTTAACCACAGCCAAACATTTTCCCGGCCATGGTGATACTGCGGTAGACTCCCATCTAGAACTGCCGGTGCTTCCCCATTCAGAAGCACGGTTAGCGGAAATTGAGCTACCGCCGTTTCAGGGGGCGATCGCTGCTGGAGTCGATAGCATTATGAGCGCCCATTTGCTGATTCGGGCTTGGGACGATCGCTATCCAGCCACGTTATCAGCCAAAATTCTCACCCAAAAACTGCGTCAAGAGCTAGGCTTTACGGGCTTAATTGTCACCGATGCTCTGGTGATGGGAGCCATTACCCAGCATTATGGCAGCAACGAAGCCGCCGTTTTAGCCGTGCAAGCGGGTGCAGATATCCTGCTGATGCCCCAAGATCCTCCAGGGGCGATCGCCGCCGTCTGTGCCGCCGTCAGAGCCGGAAAAATCGCCCCAGAGAGCATCCAAGCCTCCGTAGAGCGCATTTTTCAAGCCAAACAGAAAGTTAAACCCAGACCCGAATTTTCCCAATTTCCCCAAGCTCTGGGAACCCCAGAAACCCGCCAAACCGTGCAATCTATCCTCCGGGATGCCCAGGAAAGCGGCGGTCATCTGCCCCTCAATCTCCCAGGGGGTTGTAATTTAATTGTAGTCGATGATGCCTTAGATTGTTCCGTGTTGGCCAAACCTGCACCCGCGATTGTGATCCCAGAAGCCAAGGGATATCCGTTGCAGCTCGTAGACCGTCATACCCCCAGTTTACCCACCCAAGGTCTACAGCCCACGTTGTTACAATTATTCGTTCGCGGTCATCCGTTTCGCGGCAGTTCCACGTTGAATGAAACGGCGATCGCCTGGTTTGAAGCCTTGCTGAAAACCGATAATCTGCAAGCTTTGGTCATTTATGGCAGTCCCTATATCCTGGAATTTCTTCGTCCCCAACTGCCCGATCCTGTGCCTTATGTGTTCAGTTACGGACAAATGCCCCACGCACAGGCGATCGCCCTGAAAACCCTGATTGCTACAAGAGATAGTTCTTGATTGAGACTGCGATCGCATAATCCTACTACCCAAGTTGAACCGATCTCGTTCAGAGTAAGGTTTGACCTCTCCACTATCGACTGCCGACACGCCTCGAAAATCTGAGTTAAAGTGGTAATGAGTTTACTTTAAGGGGACAGATCCATTTTAAGTGGAGAAGCAAGCGATCGCGCTTTGACCTTGATGAGCGCATCCTGATGCTGTTTACCATTTATAGATTAGGAGAACCCATATCATTAACAATGAGCAATCAACCTAACACCTTAGAACCCATCCGTTCCCTAGAAGATGCCATTCATCGATGCCAACATCTGGGAATGCGCCTGAGTCGTCAACGGCGGTTTATCCTAGAATTGCTCTGGCAAGAACAGGAGCATCTGTCTGCACGGGACATATATGACCTTTTGAATCAGCAGGGACGGGCGATCGGGCACACTTCAGTGTATCAGAATCTAGAAGCCCTGTCTTCCCAAGGCATTATCGAATGTGTCGATCGCGCCGATGGACGGCTCTACGGTCATATTAGTGACCCCCACTCTCACGTTAATTGCTTAGATAATGGCAAGATTATTGACATTCACGTGGAGTTACCCCCAGAATTGATCCAGAAAATTGAAGCCCAAACCGGGATTAAAATCACCGATTATCGGATTGATTTCTATGGATATCAATCCCAAGCATAAACAAGAAAACAGTCAAACCCTTGAAATTCGCGTCCGGGGACGGGTTCAGGGGGTAGGATTTCGACCCCATGTTTGGCGTTTAGCCCATGAGCTGGGGCTAGGGGGTGAAGTTTGCAACGATGGGGAAGGGGTACGCATTCAGGTGGCTGGAGAACTGGAGGCGTTATCGGTATTTCGGCAACGGTTAGAGTCTGAAGCGCCTCCCCTGTCGCAGATTGAGACGATTGAAACTCAAGAGTTAGAGAAAACTGTGGGGTTTGAGGGGTTTGCCATTGTGGAGAGTGTGGGGGGCAAAACTCAGACGCAAATTGCTCCAGATACGGCGACTTGTGGGGCTTGTGTGACGGAAATTTATACCCCTTCAGATCGACGCTATCGTTATCCGTTCACGAACTGTACCCATTGCGGGCCAAGGCTTTCGATTATTCGCTCTGTTCCCTACGATCGCCCCTCAACAACGATGGCCAATTTTCCCCTCTGTCCAGAGTGTCAGCGAGAATACGACGATCCGGGCGATCGCCGCTTCCATGCCCAACCCATTGCTTGTCCGGTTTGCGGGCCGAAAATTTGGCTAGAGTCCCTCACTAAGAAAGACGCTCTTGGGGAACCGGGAAAAGAGATACAAGCAACCATTTCTCAGATCGAACAAGGGGAAATTCTCGCCATTCGCGGGTTAGGGGGCTTCCATTTAGCCTGTGATGCCACCAATGAAGACGCTGTAAACCGCTTACGCGATCGCAAACGCAGATATGGTAAACCCTTTGCACTGATGGCGCGGGATATTGCTGTGATTCGTCGTTATTGTCACGTTAGCGCAGTTGAAGAAGAGACGCTCAGGAGTGCTGCGGCTCCCATTGTGCTGTTAAATGCCGAGGGTGGGGAGAGGTTACCGGAGGCGATCGCCCCTGGAGTAACAACCCTCGGTTTTATGCTTCCCTATACTCCCCTGCATCTTCTGCTACTCGAAACTCTGGATTATCCCTTGGTGATGACCAGCGCCAATTTATGCCATGAACCCCAATTAATCGGTAACGCAGAAGCCAGAGAACAACTGCTCGGACTCGCAGATACGGTATTATTTCATAACCGAGATATTGCCAATCGTATGGATGATTCCGTGGTGCGAGTCATGGGAGGAAAACCCCGGTTATTGCGTCGCAGTCGTGGCTATGTGCCGGGGGCGATCGCCCTTCCGCCAGGATTTGAGCGGAGCGCAAGCATCTTAGCCTATGGCGCAGAACTCAAATCCACCTTTTGCCTGATCCAAAAGAATCAAGCCATTGTATCCCAACATCAAGGGGATTTAGAAGACCCGATTACCTACGCAGATTATCAGAAAAACCTGCAACTTTTTCGCCAACTTTACGATCATCAGCCCCAATTTTTAGTCGCCGATCTCCATCCTGAATATCTCTCCACCAAACTCGCCCAAGCACATGCCCAGAGCCAAAAATTACCCCTCATTCAAGTGCAACATCACCACGCCCATATGGCCAGTTGCTTAGTCGAAAATGGCATCCCCTTAGACCATGCTCCTGTCTTGGGTATTGCCCTGGATGGCTTGGGATTGGGTTCAGATGGCACGATTTGGGGCGGCGAGTTCCTTCTGGCAGATTATCGAGGCTATCAACGGTTAGCGAGCTTAAAACCGGTGGCTATGATTGGCGGAACTAAGGCGATTCTCGAACCCTGGCGCAACACATACGCCCACTTAAAAGCGGCTTTTGATTGGCAGATGTTGGAAGACAAATATGGTCATTTAGAATTATTTGACTATTTCCAAAATAAACCGCTCGCCCTGTTAGAGCAAATGCTGCACAAACGGCTCAACACACCTCTGGCAAGTTCGGCAGGGCGGTTATTTGACGCGGTATCGGCGGCGATCGGCTTATGTCGCGATCGCGCCCTATTTGAAGGACAAGGGGCGATCGAATTAGAAATGGCAGTCGATCGCCATTTACTCTCAGCATCCGACGTTGATTTTGCCTATCCCTTTGAGATTATCGATCCCCCTACATCCCCCTTTTTAAGGGGGACTTGCCCTACTGCCCTTGCTAAGGGGGGTTGGGGGGATCTTCGAGCAAAATACTCTAAGTCCAGCCATAAACCCCTCTATCTCGATCCTCGCCCCCTGTGGCATTCCCTCTTAGAAGACTTGAGTCAAGGGGCAAGTACCTCTGTGATGGCAACCCGCTTTCATCAAGGTTTAATCCAAGGGATCGCCCATTTAGTGGAAAAATTAGCCCAGAACTGTCAATTAGACGGACTCTATATTGAAAAAATCGCCCTCTCTGGGGGATGTTTCCAAAACCGGATTTTGCTTGAAGAACTAACCGCAAACCTGGAAGCGAAAGGCTATCAGTGCTTATCCCAGGCACAAGTTCCCTCGAATGATGGTGGGTTATCCTTGGGACAGGGTGCGATCGCGATCGCCAACTTGGACAATAGTACAAATATTTATACTTAAAATTAGCACTGTTTTAATGCCATATTAATCACAACTGTGATAAACTAAAACTATCCCTTCAAGCTTAACAGGAAAAAACATGAGATTTATCAACCCAAAGATAGATTATGCCTTCAAAAAAATATTTGGTTCAGAACAAAGCCAACAAATATTAATCAGTTTTCTAAATGCCATTGTTTATGATGGAGAAAAAATCATACAATCCTTAACCATCAAAAATCCCTATAATCCCGGTCAAGTCCTCAGCTTAAAAGACACCTATTTAGATGTAAAAGCAGTTCTAAATGACGGTTCAATCGTAGTCATAGAAATGCAAGTCGCACCCATGGCAGCATTTGAAAAACGAGTAGCCTACAACCTAACCAAAGCTTATGCCAATCAGCAGAAGTGTTGAATGTTAAGAATAGATGGAGAAAAAAGCTCTCAAATCTGGTAAGATAGAGAGCAGAAAAAAATAATAACTAATAACTATGTTAGTGAAAGTTCCCCCGTCTGTCAAAAAAATCTTAGCGGCTCTGCCC
>NZ_JAQPOK010000081.1 GCF_030068445.1 Roseofilum halophilum BLCC-M91
CGGGGTCATACTCGTCCATTCCCCCTAAGCTAAAGATCCCCAATTCTCCTTTATATTTACCGCCATCAAAGAGATAGTCAATTTCTATCTCTCCGGTTTCTCCCACCACGAAGTAACCGGAGTCAAATTTGGGTTGAGCCACTATGTCTTCGGGTATTGCCAATGCCGATAACTGAGCGGGTGCTTCTCCATCGACTTCTGTCTCTGAGTCGGAACTTAAAGCACGAAGCTCTTCTGCTGTGCCTGATGCTACTGATTTTTGTGCGATCGCTCCATCGACTTGGCTATCTGAATCGGAAACTAAGGCCAGATCTTCAACTTCGTCTGTAATTTCTCCCTCTCCTTCTATCTCTGAATCAGAACTTATCGTAGGATACTCCTCTGTTCTGGTAGCTTCTAAGGATTCTTGCCCACTTTCTCCGTCTGGATCTTCCTCTGATGCGTAAATAAAGGGTATTTCTTCTATGTCTTCATCCGGAATTTCTGGTAAAGGATCGCCGTCATTAACTGTATTTTCCGAGGGATCTTCAATTGTATCATCGAGATCGTTGTCTAACTCTAGTTCCGTATGTTCTACGCTACTTTCTTGTCCATCACCATCAAAATCTATCCCATCATCCAGAGCATCAACGATACCGGAGGGGGTAAGGATGGGTTCTAATATGAAGGTTTTATGGGTTTCCGAGGCGGAATTACCTGAAAACACGGGTTTAAAAAGAAAATGAAACCAAGTCATAACACACCTGGACGGGTAGCAAAAGGAATAAGTTTAAAGGTATCACTATTTTTTTTGAGTAATATAAAGATTCGGTAAAGTTGTCCGTGATTTTGATGAAGTTTTTGTAAAGTTATTATCCTAAAAATTCCGACCTAGATCTCGGAAAAATTGGGTCATTTTTATGCAAAACGGCGAAAATTGTCATAAATCTTAACTTTGGCCCGGAATCCCGCCCGGTCATTAACCCCTTTTCCGGTAAAATGGGGTCTCTATTCGTATTTTCGAGAAGATGACCGTTAGCTGACTGGGTAAACGAATGTCTGAAGTCTCCAAACCGGCTGGATCGCTAGTGATTATTGGTGGTGCGCTCCGGTATAATAATCATGAAGTCTGGAAGCGAATTGTGGAATTATCAGGAGGAGAAGGGGCTAAAATTGCTGTTTTTCCGACGGCGAGTCGGAATCCTCAAAAAACAAATTATACGGTTGATGCGTTAAGGGGTCAGGGTGTGGAGGCGATCGCCATTCCGGTAGCGGTAAAAAATCGCGACATCGATTACCGAGAAGCGGTTTATGACCCCCAACTTTTAGACCAAGTTCGAGGGTGTAACGGGGTTTTTTTCACGGGCGGAGATCAATCCTATATTACCCAAGCCTTGTATACAGAATCCGGGGAAAATACCCCCATGCTCGATGCCATTTGGGATATTTATCGTCGCGGGGGAGTCGTTGCCGGAACCAGTGCGGGTGCAGCCATTATGAGTACCACCATGTTTCGCAATCCTCCTGAGATTTTAGATGTGATGAAATTCGGGGTTCACTGGGGAAGAGAAATTAACCGGGGTTTAGGCTTTATTGGCCCGGATTTTTTTGTCGATCAACATTTTCTAGTCCGGGGACGGTTGGGGCGATCGCTCGTAATCATGCAAGCGATTGGTTATAAACTGGGATTTGGCATTGATGAAAATACGGCTCTCGTGGTGCAAAACGATGAAGCCGAAGTCATTGGGCATCAAGGGGTATTAGTGATGGATTTATCCAATGCCCATCAAGACCTAAAAATCCCTGAATTTAATCTCGATGGGATTCGACTCAGTTATCTTGGTAAGGGCGATCGCTACCATTTGCACACCAAGGAAGTCAGTTTAAGCGAACTGAAATTAAACGGTGATAAAATTGACCCCAACGCTCCCGATTTTCATCCCTATATGAGCGGCGATCGCTTCTACCCCGATCTATTAGCCCATAGCGTCCTCGACGATCTCCTCGCTCATCTCATTGATAGCAAACAACAGGAAGTTATCGCTCTAGCTTTTAACCCCTTATCCTCAGATCGCAAAGCCCGTCTCGGTTTTAAGTTTACATTTTGGAAAGGACAAGATAGCCTAGGATATTACACGGGAGCCTTGGGAGTAACGAGCTACACAGTTTTAAACATCTATGCTGCGGTAAAACCTATACAGATGAAACCCGTTTTATATGACGAACTGAAGTAACCTTAGATGTCAGAAACCCTTCTCGAAGTCGGTCGAATTGCTCAACAAAAAAAGCGTCGCCGAAATCTGTGGATTGAAATCGGATTAGTGATTGCTATTGCCCTAATCCTAATGATTCTCATGCCGTTTATCCTGTCTCCATTCCGGTTAAACCTGTTGGGGCGGTTTTTAGCCTTAGCCATTATAGCCCTCGGTATTGATGTCATTTGGGGCTTCACTGGACTCTTGAGTTTGGGTCATGGTGTATTTTTTGCCCTAGGGGGTTATGCGATCGCCATGCATATCAAACTGCAAATTCCCCCCGAATCCAGTATTCAACTGCCCGAATTTATGACCCTCTATGGAGTCACCGAACTGCCCTGGTTTTGGCAACCCTTTGGCCCCTTTCCCATCGCTGTTTTAGCCGTTGTCCTAGTTCCGGCTTTATTAGGGGGATTTCTCGGTTATTTAGTCTTCCGAAATCGGATTCGCGGCGTTTACTTTTCCATCCTCACCCAAGCCTCAACCATTGTGTTCTTCAACTTCTTCAATGGTCAACAAAAACTGATTAATGGAACCAATGGTCTGACTGACTTTAAAACTCTCCTGGGTTTTACCGTCAATGAACCGAGAACTCAAATCGGCTTTTATATCATTACTATTCTCTTTTTAGTCCTCACCTATGCCCTCTGTCGCTGGCTGACTAGCGGTCGTTTTGGCCGCCTCCTCATTGCCATTCGAGATGATGAAAGTCGCGTCCGTTTTTCTGGTTACAATCCCACCGGCTACAAAGTTCTCGTATTTGCTATTTCTGCTGGATTAGCCGGATTAGCTGGGGCATTATTTACGCTGCAAACTGGGATTATTTCCCCAAAAGCCATGGATATTGCCTTCTCGATTGAAATGGTCATCTGGGTGGCTGTGGGAGGACGAGCAAGTTTAGTGGGTGCGATTTTAGGGGCGCTTTTAGTGAACTTTGCCCGCAGTGGATTAAGCGAACAATTTCCCGAAATTTGGTTGTTTTTCCAAGGTGCATTATTCTTAATTGTGGTGATGGTATTGCCCAATGGGGTCGTGGGATGGTTGAGAACTGATGGCTGGGATTGGATACAGGCACGTTTGGGAAAGAAAACTATCGTTACTTATCCCAGTTTAGAAAAAGACCCGGAAGTGCAACAAGAGCGGGAAGAATTTGAAGAGAAATTATGAGTGAAGCGATTTTAGAGATTGAGAATTTAACCGTTGATTTTGATGGCTTTAGGGCCCTCAATCAGCTTACTTTCAGTATGGAACCAGGGGAACTGCGAGTGATCATTGGCCCCAATGGAGCGGGAAAAACGACATTTTTGGATGTGATTACGGGTAAAACCCAACCGACAACCGGACAAGTGCATTTCAAAGGTCGTAATACTCGTCGTTTGGCGGAACATCAAATCGCTCGTTTGGGCATTGGTCGCAAGTTTCAAACGCCACGGGTTTATCTGAATCTGACTCCTAGGGAAAACTTGGAACTGAGCTGTAATACCAATAAGAACGTGCTTTCGACGCTCTTCAGTCGTCCTCCAGGGAGCGATCGCCAGCGCCTCAATCACCTCTTGGAGATCACTGGACTTTTTCTCAAAGGCGATATTCAAGCTGCTCTCCTATCCCATGGGGAAAAACAACGGTTAGAAATTGGCATGTTAGTTGCCCAATCTCCCGATCTTTTATTAGTCGATGAACCCGTTGCCGGATTAACTGATGAAGAAACGGAACAAACCGGAAATTTACTCCTCAGTTTAGCTGAAAGTCATTCGATTATTGTGATTGAGCATGATATGGAATTTGTGCGCCAAATTGCCCGTAAAGTCACCGTTTTACACCAAGGTTCCGTACTCTGTGAAGGTTCCATCGAAGCAGTGCAAAACGATCCACGGGTGATTGAAGTTTACCTGGGAGAATCAGAAGCAGACGACCATGAGTAAATGAATTAGCTATACTGAGAGTAATCGAGAATGAGGAAAGATCATGCAGTTAGAAGACTATTTTGATTTTTTATCCCCAGATGATATTCGGCTTAAAGGCACTAGAGTCGGGATTGAAACCATTTTGTATGAATACATTTATCAGCGCAAAACCGCCGAAGATATTCACAAACTTTACTCCCACTTACCCTTAGAAAACATTTATGCTACAATTCTGTACTTTTTGCATAATCCTGAAGATATAACTCAATATATGAGCGATTGGTTGAATTATTGTCGAGAATCTGAACGGCAGCAACTTGAGAATCCCCCCGATCATGTGATTCGGCTGCTTGAGCTTAAGGAAAAGCAGGCACTTAGGAGATCATGATTCAATATTTGATTGATGAAAACTTACCGAATCTTTATCAAGAACAGCTTAAACACTATTTACCAGAATTAAAAGCTTTAATGGTTGGAGATCCTAATGCTCCTGAGAAAGGAACCCTAGATCCTGAAATTCTACTCTGGTGTGAAGAGCATGATTTTATTTTAGTTACGAATAATCGTCGCTCTATGCCTGTTCATTTGAGAGATCATCTTGAGAATAGTCATCAAATACCAGGAATATTTACCTTCCGTAAAAATTTTAGTATAGGCAAAGTGATTGAGGATTTAGTGTTGATTGCAGAAGCAGGAGATCCTGACGAATATAAAAATCGAATTACCCATATTCCATTATCAATCTAGAAGGCACAAATTAATCATGAATCAAGAAGCATCTTCTCAACCCATTTTAAGGGTATCTGAATTAAATGTTTATTATGGAGAAAGTCATATTCTGCGGAATGTGGACTTGGGAGTAAGACCGGGACAAATGGTCTGTTTAATTGGCCGTAATGGGGTGGGGAAAACGACCCTGCTGAAAACGATTATGGGGGTGTTAAAACCACGAAGTGGTCATATTGTTTTACAAGGGCAAAGTATTGTCGGTCTTCCTCCCGATCGCCGGGCTAAACTCGGTATTGGCTATGTGCCCCAAGGTCGGGAAATCATCCCCAGAGTCACCGTGAAAGAGAACCTGCTCCTGGGTTTGGAGTCTGGACGCGCAGGCAAAAATAAGGATATCCCCCCCTATATTTACGAGCTATTCCCCGTCCTGGAGAGCATGTTATGGCGCATGGGAGGGGACTTGAGTGGAGGACAACAACAGCAACTGGCGATCGCCCGCGCTCTCATGGGCCGTCCCCAACTCCTCGTTCTCGATGAACCCACCGAAGGCATTCAACCCTCCATTATCCTGGAAATCGAAGCAGCCGTGCGTAAAATTATTGAAACGACTGGTATATCTGTACTCCTGGTTGAACAGCATCTGCACTTTGTCCGTCAAGCCGACTGGTATTACGCCATGCAAAAAGGTGGCATCGTAGCCTCCGGGCCGACGGAAGAACTGAGTAAAGATGTGATTCAGGAATTCTTAGCCGTCTAGAGAAACGACCACACCAAAATCGCCACCGTTACCGTAAAGGCAATATGATTAATCCAATCATCGGAAGTCCAGTTTTTAAACATAATCGGTTTTGACTTACTTTCTATAGTGTACGGCGTTGATTATAACGCCCCGTGCTAAACTGGGGGAAGGCAAAAGGCAATAGACAATAGGCAATAGGGAAAATCCGGTTTTTCCTTTTTTTTGAATCCCTTAATATTATGGCCATTGAAATTGAACGCAAATTTCTAATCAACGGAGAAAGCTGGCGAGGTTTAGGGAAAGCAACCCACTACCGGCAAGGCTATATTCGCACTGAAAATCATGCTACTGTGCGCGTGCGAATTGCTGGCGATCGGGGCTACTTAACCCTGAAAACCTTAGCTCCTGGGTCTTCTGGCATTCGTCGCCGAGAATATGAATATCCCATCCCCCTAGAGGATGCCCAGGAAATGCTAGAGTATTTGTGCGATCGCCCCCAAATCGATAAAATTCGCCATACCCTAACCTGGGGCGGTATGGTTTGGGAAATCGATGAATTTGCTGGAGACAATCAAGGCTTAATCTTAGCAGAAGTAGAACTCACCGATGCCAATCAAGAAATCGAATTACCCGAATGGGTAGGTGAAGAAGTGTCCGAAGATTACCGTTATTTTAATTCTTATTTAGCCAACCATCCCTATAGTCAATGGCAACATTGATAATAATATTTTGCCCTCTCCCTATATCCCTCTCCCGTGGGAGAGGGACTTTCTCCCCTTCTCCTGCGGGAGAAGGGGCTGGGGAATGAGGGGCAACTGTTGAAACGCTATATTTTTACATCAACCCTAATTTTATGTCGATTCAACTTCGGACTGAAATTCTCAAATCCTACGGAGCAACCCCTTCAGAAGTGGAAGAACTTCTGAGCTATAATCAAAATATTTTTGACCATAGTCAACTCAATAACGTTCTTACGTTTCCCTTAGAACCGGAATCTCATATTCTCACTTGGGAAACTTATCTGAGTGAATCTGAAAAAAATGGCGTATTTCCTATCCTAAAAGATAAACTCATTCAGTGGCAATTCCCCATTCAATCTGGCATTAGCAAAATGGAGAATTATCGTGCTGCAACTCGCAAAGGAAAAGCAACGGCTGACATGCCAGAAGCGACTGGATTAGTTTTGCAGGAACCAGAGAACTTAAAATTACAACTTTATGAAAATTTAGCCGGAAAAATTCCCGTTTTAAGGGTTGGATGTCGCCTAGATTTTGTCTCAATTATCCAAGCCTTAACCAAGCGCAATGAACCCCAACCCATTCCTGATTCCATGGGAGCAATCATGATTGCTGGATATAATAATTGGGATCGAATTCGTGCCTATCGTCAAGCCTGGGAAGCTGAACAAAATCAACCGGTTACAGAAATGCAATGGAAACTTGAGTTTAAACGTCTGACTCCTCAAAAACACCTGTATCAAGACCGGTTTATTGTCCTGAGTTCCGGGGGATATAGTGGGGTGAGTGGGGCAGACATGGGAATGACAGAAGCCGAATGGTTGCAGGTTTCACGTCAGATTCGGTTGGCTCATGAATGCACCCATTATTTTACCCGCAGGTTGTTGGGAGCAATGCGAAATAATTTGATGGATGAACTGATGGCAGACTATCAAGGGATTGTTGCCGGAACGGGTGGCAAGTATCGCGCAGATTGGTTTTTACGATTCTTGGGATTAGAAAATTTTCCCGACTATAGAGTGGGGGGACGTTTGGAAAATTATCGCGGCAATCCTGCCCTTTCTGAGGGTGCGTTTAAGGTGTTGCAGTCTTTGGTGAAAGATGCGGCAGAAAATCTAGAACGGTTTCATCTCAATCATGTTGAAGCGTTATCAACTCCAGCCGGACAAGGGCGTTTATTGATTGCGTTGAGTGAATTAACGCTGGAAGAAATAGTCATATCAGTCAATTGGTAGTAAGAACCAACCTACGGGCTAAAAGTAGCCAATTCCATAACCCATTTCTGCAAAACCAGAAGTTGTAAACATGCTAAAGTTTATGTCTTGATCTTCACATTGCTGGGAAGCAGCGACGACAAATTCTTGATGTTGGGTCAAGGGGTGGGGGAGGTTTTTACCGAGTTGACAAAACTGCTCAAATTCATCTAGGAGTTGGGCATTGTCAAATTTCTTTAGCTCTGTTTGGTAGTTGGATTGGGCAAATTTCCAAAATTCGCTCTCAAATCTCGATCCCATGGAATAGTGCCAACCGATAAATAGGGAGGTTCGCATGAGATGATTGAAGAGAATTTGATTAAAGCGTTGTAAATTGTCTGGCTTAAGTTTGGGTTTCTGGTGCTTGAGAACTAACTGACGTAGAGGCCAAACGGATAGCGATCGCATAAAAATTAAGATCCAGACGATCGCTGTGGCTTCGAGAGGTTCTAAAAATGACGCAGTATTGCCAATGCGGAACACTGCACCATCAAAAAATGAACGACAGGTAAAGTTGGGGAATTTGAGCTGGCGTTCTTTAGCAACGGACGTTACGCCTTCGCTCTCTAGAAAACGATCGAAGTCCTCTTTTATGTCCTCAATAGGGGTAATTAGATGGTTATAGATGTAACCGTAGGAGGTGCGGTGAGTGAGAGGAATCATGAAAATCCAACCATGGGGACGGGCGATCGCTCTGGTGGCTGAGTTGTATTCCAACTGATGACCATTGATTTGAAGGTCAACAATACCGCCAGGAATAGCTGGACATTGGCGCACAAGAGCCGCATTGGTGGGGATAATATTCACCTTGATATGCTCATCCCCTAGAGTTTTCGGGAGTCCTCGTGCATCAATAACGAAGTCTACGTCTAAGTGAGTGCGATCGCTCAACTCAATCTTAGCCACCATCCCATCGCTCTCCAGGGCAATGACTTTCTTATGAATGGAGGTTGCCGACACATACTTCCCCAGCAACTTCACAATTTCCTCAGAAGAAAGGTGATAAGCATACTCCTCTCGCAGGGGACAAAAGTGATGAAAAAACGTTTGATTTTGCCTCCCCCAATTCTCAAACTTAATGCCATACTTACGAGTCATAAAACATTGCTCGACTAACTCTAAGTCGCTTAAACCCGTAACCTCTTGTAACCAGTCCCGAAAAATAGCAGTCGTTCCTTCCCCAACCCCAATAATAGGAATATTCGGATCGTAAATGTGGTATAAATCAAACGTCGGAAAATATTTACTCAAGTGTGCAGCCGCAACAAAACCCGCCGTTCCACCACCAATAACTGCAATTTTCATAGCTGTTTACTCTGGTTTTACTCTCAAGTTTCTTGTTTTAAACACGCTATCGTTGATAATCGTGAGTCACAGATAAACATTCCTGTAAATTCACAACACCATGATACATTCCTCCGGGTGTAAAAACAATATCTCCAGGCTCTGCTATTCCCGCAAGGACGCGATCTTTATCTGGAAAAAACCACCAGTATTTTGAACCATAAATGCTCACATTCCACGCATGACAATCTTCAACATCGATATGAGCTTCCGTCATTGAAGAAGGTGGGCCGAGAAAAATCCATCGATATTTGTAAGGTTGATATGAGGCTTGTGCAAAGAAAGGGGGGATAGAATAATCTTCCTCTAAAAACCGATTTTCTTCAATGGGAATATCCCGAAGATAACTGGTTTTTCCATTGGCAAAAGACAATTGAGGGAAATTGGCTAAATATTTCTTATAGTTGGCTATGCCCAATTTCTCAGTAATGAAGTTCCGATCCCATTTTTCAAACGCCTTCCAACCCAACGGAAAGTTTTTGATCATCACCGGAATCTCTTTTTGTTCATAGTTTTCAATAAAGTTCTCTATTGAAATCGATTCAACAACTTGAACCGGCTCATAAAGCTTTTGGCGATTGTCTTGTTTGCTTTTAATCAGTTTTTTTAAAGCTGATACGCTATCTAAATTTGCTGACATGGTTATATCAATAAACAATTAAGAAGAATTATTTAAACTTACATCACGATTATACAGCGCCTAGCAATGGATTTAAACCTTGCTCTTGCAACACTTTATCAATACTCATAGGGTTAATCTCATAGACTTCAGTCAGTTTCTCCAGTAAGGTCTTTTCAATGAATTGACATTGATCGTCAGGAGTATACCCACTAATTCGCGATCGACAGATACAAATTATCTGGATCTCAACTTTGTGGGATAGCAAAAAGTCAATTAACTGTTCAATCCGATGGATAATTGTGTCTTCTGAAACTTTCAGTTGTCGATCAAAAGACTCATCGGTGAAGGGATAATCATGAAATTGAATATAATATCGATTCTCTTCCACTTTAATAGAAAAACGGCTGCCATAAAAAATTCTTAAGAAGTGATATCGATCTTGGATTAAGGATTCATACTGTTCTTGGGTGATTTCTAGGATTCCTTGGCCTTCAAACACTTGCTCATTGCAAGAAAAGTAATCTAAATCAATATCTAAGACTACCTTTTGATCTTCTGGAAACTCATCTGCCACTGTCAAATGTTGAATTTTGGCCAGTTTACAAGATGGATCTCCTAAGAATTTGATAATATTTTTCAGTCCCGTTTCTTCAGGTTTCAAGGGTTTGGCGACTAAAATATCCTGTTCTTCATTGGGGAAGTATATTTTATAAGTCCGCTTCTTTGTCGATAATTTAGGCGAGGGATGCCTGAGCCAATATTCTTCTTTAAATACTCCCTGATAGAGCGCTGGCACAATAAAGTTGGCGATATTGAGCTGATTGTAAGTAAACTGATAAACCTCTGACAGATTATGGGTGTTCAGATTACTTAGGGACTCCCTAAAACTCGGATAATTAAAGTCTGAATGTTCGTCTACGTGAAACAGAATATTATCCGATTTTGGCATTAAGTTTTGATCGATCGCATAATGCCAGACAAAGAAGGCTTCGTTGTGTTCTTCAAAGGTGAAAACTGGAATCATTATTAATTTTAATTAACGCTTATTTATTGAGATTAGGCGGTGGAAATTGGTAAGCGACTGTAACCCGTAGTTTATTACATAAACGACTGGGAGCGCAACCCCGATGGGGGATAGTATTATCAAAAATAATCACTCGTCCTGGTTTGGGGAGACAACTATAGATCAGATCGGCCTGACTCAAATCACGATGGCTATAAAACTTGGTTTCTCCATCCCAATCTGCTCTCCACATGGGATTTACATAACAAACTGCTGTCTGTCCTGGATTCTCTAAATTTTCTGAATCTCGATGAATACTATCTCCTAGTCCAAAAACATGGCCATTGACAATAACTCTGGGATCGTCTGGTTTATAGTCGAGTTGTTCGGTAACTAATTCTCTGAGTCGATCGATACTGTCTGGAAATTCTTCTGTAGCCCAAAAAGAAGTCAATAGGTCGTTGTCATCTCCGTAGTTTTTAAATTCCCAACGCAAGCCGGATTGATAGTAGTTATAGATTTCTGTTAACAAGGCGTGAGGAATTAAGTTATCATAGACTCTTATTCTGCCAGACTCTACCTTGATTTCTGTGAGAGAGACGGAAGAAGAGCCTGTGGAGGATTGAGCCTTAGATTCCAAGAGCTGCATGGAACTGACTATTTTTTGCTTCTGGTTCTGGTAAGCTGTTCTCAACTGGGTGTTTTCCCAAATTTCATCTAACGAGAGCCGTTGCAGGGGATAAATTTTGCTCAGACTTTCTACGAGATTTTCTTCAATCCATGGCCATCGATCGTCTCCCCCAAAGCTACTGATTTGGGAGCGACGAATACAAATCAGTTTGGGATCAATCTGATTATGAGTTAAGAAATCAACCAATTCATCTATTTTCTTTAGCTTGTCTTCTGGATTAGCACCATTTGGATGGGGACTGAAGTAATCTGAGACAATATCCAACACTACACCGGGTTGCTCTGTGAATGTATCTTTTGTGGTTAGAGTCTGAAATTCTTGAAGTTTATATTTCGGTTTGATCAGCCATTGCAAAAATGTCTGGGAATCTATTTCTTCCTTGTGGAAGGTTTTGTAGGTGAGGATTTCTCTATTTTGAGAGGTATAAGTACAAACCCACAGGGATTGAGAGAGCATTTCTTCATGGGGATATAGCCAATAAACCTCCTTAAACAAGCCTCGATGGATCGTGGGCACAAGGAAATGAGCGATAGATATTTCATGGGAATGAATATCATACAATGCTGCTAAATTGGGGTGATTATTTATATACCGATTGATGTGAAGGAGAGTGTTGCCTTCTTCAGAGATAAATTGTTTATGTATAGCATAGTTCCATAGGATACAAGATTCTTTGCGGTCTTCAAAGATAATTGTGGGAATCATCACTTTAAAACTCTTTAGTTATTTTCGTGAAAGTCTTCTTTAAGGTATATTCTGTGCTGATTTGGTATTAAGTTTAAGAAAAAGTAAACGATAGTAAATACTCACCTAGAGTAACTGACACAAGCACCCTAATTCTACAAATATTAACATTTTCTTAAGAAACATAAATAAAATATTAAAAAAAATAAATACTCTTGTCAATTCATAAGGAATCTAGTTATGATTGCGAGCAAAACCACAGCAATTTTATAAATGGAGGTTTTGTACAATGTCAATTGAGTCACTGTCTAAGAAGATCGCGGAATCATCCGAGTGGTCTAAGAAAATGGAAGGTTGTGAGACTAATGAACAAGTGGTTGTCACTATCCTTAAAGGATCGGTAGAATTAGGTGAAGGGGACTTAACTGTTAGCGAGCTGGTAACCTTCATTGATAGTTTGAGTTCCGCAGACGATCAAGAGCTGGATGATGCGGAATTAGAAGCAGCAGCCGGTGGTGGCTGGGCCCGTCGTGCTTGGAGATCTGTTTCTAGAGTTTGGTAGTTGTATGGCCCTCAGCTTCTCTCTCCCATGGTAGAGGGCAGCTAAGGATGTACTTTATCTATTCGAGAAGGGCTAGATCGCTGAATCAATTGTAAATCTAATACAAGGTTTGTATCTTAATACTTAAAGATATAAACCTTGTTAATTTTAGGTTTGACGGAGAAACAGGGACTCAATACAATACAGTCAATCAATTTCCTTAATATTCTCCCAAAAGCGAATTAGGGAAATTGAGAAAATGACTCATGGTTTTTAATTAACAATGAATCAAAACTCAACTACTCAAACCCTGATTCGAGGCAATGAACCGCTTCTTTTAAATGACCCTAATAAGGTTTGGCGGATCGAGTCAGGTGCAATGGTAGTTTTTGCTGTCGGTGTGGTAGATGGCGTGGCACAAGGAGCGCGTCGTTACCTGTTTAGCGTGACAGCTAATGAGGTTCTATGGGGTCTAGCGGATGTAGGTCAAGTGCCTTATCAATTGGTGGCGATCGCCATTGAAGAAACCGCCCTAAGTTCATGGAGTCTGAAGGATTTTCTCCAGCAAGGACAAGGAAATGGCGATCGCGCCCCCTCTCTTCAAGGGCACTTAGAACAGTGGAGATCTCGCCTCAACTCCCCCTTCACAAACACCCACAGTGCCTTTACCCCACCCACTCTAGAAAAGCTCGAATCAACCGCCGCACTTGCGTCCTATCTCGACCAACTGCACCAAGATTTTCTCCATAGCTTAGACCAACTCGAACAGGAAGAACTAGCGGATAAGCTCACCCAATTTCAAGAGCGCCAACGCCTCAATCAAAACACTCAACGCAGTAGTATCGGCGATCTCGTTTCCATCCTCAAACCCAAACAAGCCGAATTTCTGCAAGAAGGAACCCCTCTGTTGGTGGCTGCGGGGGCAGTGGGAAGAGCCATAGGACTGGAAATTCGCCCCCCGGCACACTCAGAAAATACGGAGCGGACAAAAAACCCCCTAGATGCCATCGCCCGCGCCTCCGGTATTCGCATTCGTCGCGTCTTATTGAGCGATCGCTGGTGGGAAAAAGACTGTGGCGCTATCCTCGCCTATACCCAAGAAAACCAACATCCCGTGGCACTCCTCCCTGGAAAACGGGGGGGTTACGACCTCTTCGATCCCGTTGCCGAAACCCGCACTCCCATCACTCGCGCTCTTGCCTTCCAACTCGATCCCGTCGCCTACACCTTTTATCGACCGTTCCCCGATAAACATCTCAACTTCCTGGAACTGTTGAGATTTTCCCTACGCGGTTTAAGTCTAGATGTAATCACCATCGTGCTGATGGGCATTCTCGCCTCCTTAGTGGGAATGGTGGTTCCCCAAGCCACTGGTATCCTGATGGATCAAGCCATTCCCGATGCCAACCGCAGCCTAGTTTGGCAAATTGGACTTGCTCTCTTAGCGGCTAGTTTTGGTAAAGCCATTTTCGAGTTAGCCCAGGGGTTTGCCATTCTGCGAACCCAAGCCCTATTCAACTTCGCCAACCAAGCGGCGCTCTGGGATCGGTTGCTGAAGCTGCGGATGTCTTTCTTTCGCCAGTATGCGACTGGGGACTTAATGGATCGAGCCACCGCCTTCGATCAGATGCGACAACTGCTGACGGCGAATGTGATGCGATCGCTCTTTACGGGCGTATTTTCCCTGCTGAATTTGGGCTTGATGCTGTTGTATAGCGTACCCCTCACCCTAGCGGCTGCGGCGATCGCGATCGCCAACATTATCGTCACCCTCATCGTCAGCAACATCACCCGCAAAAAAATGCAACCTTTGCAACAAATTCAAGGAGAAATCTTTGGATTAACCGTCCAACTCATTGGTGGTGTTTCCAAACTCAAAATTGCCGGAGCAGAAAAGCGGGGCTTTGCCTACTGGACAAAAAAATATAGAGAACAACTGATGTTAACCCTTAGTACCGAGGGCGTTGAAGATGCCATAAACCTCTTTAATACCCTCTTACCCACAGTTAGTTCAATTATCATCTTTACCGTAGCCTTTCAACTAATTAACACCGCCCAAGCCCAAGGTCAACCTGGACTCTCAACCGGAAAATTTCTAGCCTTTAATGCCGCCTTTACCATTTTGATTACCGGTCTCACAAGCCTCAGCGATACTCTGATTCAAGTTCTAGAAGTTTCCGTTCTCTGGGAACGAACCCAACCCATTTTACAAGCCATTCCAGAAGTCGATCTTTCCAAAGCAGATCCGGGAAAACTCAACGGCGATGTAAAACTCGACCGCGTCACCTTCCGTTACCGAGAAGATGGCCCTCTGATTCTCAACGAAGTCACCATCGAAGCCAAAGCCGGAGAATTTATTGCCCTGGTGGGGCCTTCCGGAAGTGGCAAATCTACCACGATTCGTTTACTTCTAGGATTTGAAACCCCAGAAGACGGAACCGTATATTATGACGGTCAAGATTTAAGCGGTTTAGACATTTCTGCTATTCGCCGACAATTGGGAGTCGTTTTGCAAGGAGGACGCATTAATACCGGTTCAATTTTCGAGAATATTTCTAGTGGTGCATTAGTCACCATGGATGAAGTTTGGGAAGCCGCACAAATGGCCGGATTTGCCGAAGATGTGGAAAAAATGCCCATGGGAATGCATACCGTAATTTCTGAGGGTGGCGGTAATCTTTCCGGAGGACAACGCCAACGATTACTGATTGCTCGTTCCCTAGTTTTAAATCCCAAAATTCTCATTTTTGATGAAGCTACCAGTGCCTTAGATAACCGCACCCAAGCCATTGTCAGTCAAAGTTTAGATAGTCTCGATGTCACTCGGATTGTGATTGCTCACCGTCTGAGTACCATTGTCAATGCCGATCGCATCTATGTGATTGAATCGGGTTTTGTGGTGCAACAAGGAACCTTTAACGAACTCGCCGCACAACCCGGTTTGTTCGCGCAATTGATGGCTAGACAAATGGCATGATTTAGGAAGGCAAAAGTCAAAAGGCAAGAGGCAATAGCTTGGATAGCTTAGGATCTAAGGCTTCAAGCTGTACCTCATAGAAGAGAAAATCGCTATAAATCCCTAACCCTCCCTCTTGCCTTTTCCCCCTTTTGCCTCTTGCCTTTTCCCCCCTTTTGCCTTAAAACTATGAAACAAACCATCGCCCAATTTCCTTATTTTGAAGTCCTCAAATCCCAGGATATTGATTGGATCGTGTCCCAATCAGCCTCAGAGGACTGTCAACCCGGAACGGTTCTGATTCAACAAGGTTCTTCTGTTGAATCGATCTATTTGTCCTTATCTGGAACGTTAGCGGTTACCGTATCTGGAGAACAGCAAGCGGAACAAGAACTGAAACAACTCCATGAGGGAGAAATGATGGGAGAAATGTCTTTTTTAGACAATCATCCCCCTTCAGCAACGATTAAAGTGGTTGAACCCTCGAAAGTGCTGTCGATTTCTAAACAAAAGTTAGCGCGAAAGTTGGACAGTGATGGAGATTTTGCGGCTCGATTTTATCATTTGTTAGCTTTAAAGCTCTCCGGTCAGTTGCGGGGACTCTCCAATTTATTAACTCACACAGAAGCCACAGCCGCAAGTCAGCCTTTACGCAAAGTTTTGTTGGTGTTTTCGATTTTAACCGATCGCGACATTTCCTGGGCGATCGCCAATGGCACATCGCAAAAAGTCACCCCCGGAACGACTCTGATTGAACAGGGAAAGCCCGTACCTGCGGTGTATATTCTTCTCGAAGGCAACCTCGGTATCTATATTTCCTTATCCGATAATGGACGCAACCGCGAGAAACAAGTCGCCAATTCCTTTAAGGGGGAAATCCTAGGAGAGATGTCCTTTGTAGAAACGGGAATGGCTTCAGCAACGGTAAAAGCGGCGGAAAAATCTTGGGTACTGGCGATCGATCAACCGAAACTAGCGGCTAAACTAGAACAGGATCGCGGGTTTGCAGCTCGGTTTTATCGGGCGATCGCCATTGTACTCTCGAATAGATGGCGCGATCGCCTCTTCCGTCGAGGGTTTGCTACCCTAGAGAGCGAGCAAACTGACCTCTTATCCGAAGATATTGAAGCTGAAGATGAACTCGATCTCGATGTCATTGACGGAACAGCGATCGCCGGAACCCGCTTTGATTGGATGATTCGGCAACTGCGTTAGGTAATCATAAATGATGGGTGCATCTATTATAAAAATTATTAATTGTTAATTGTTAATTATGAATTGTTATGCCTAGTCAAGAAAAAGATTCAAAATCGAGTATTTTTCGCCAAGAATCTTTAGATCAACTTTCCTCTCCAGAACGACTCGATCAGCTCATGCAAGTAGTGAGTCCCAAAGACTGGCTACCTTTAACAGTTTTGGGAAGTTTAGTCTTTATTGGGTTAGTTTGGAGTGTGTTCGGACGCATCCCCATTACCGTTCAAGGTAAAGGAATTCTCATCGATCCTCGCCGCATTGTTGATTTCCAATCTCCCATTTCTGGACAACTTGAATCCTTGCATGTCGAACCAGGCGAATGTGTCGAGAAAAATACTCTTTTAGCCACCATTAACCCCTCAGAACTACGAAATAAACTGGCATTAGCACAAACGAAAAAAGCAGAATTAGAAGAGCAATATAACCAAACGGCTCTGATCCTCAATCAAAAAAATAGCCGAGAGCGAGAGGAGATCGCCGCTTCTAGAGCCAGTATTCAACAGCGCCTGAGCGATACCCAAGCCGTTACTCCCCTGCTCAAAGAGCGCGGTTTAGACTCCATTGCCCAGCAGCGAGAGAGCTTGCAGGAACAGTTAGCCAATACGCAAAACCTCAGCCCCATCCTCAAAGATACAGTGTTAGAGGCGATCGAGGAACAACGTCAGAGCGTGCAACAGCGCCTCGATAATGCCAGAGAACTCGCTCCCGTTTTAGAAGACAGACTGCAAAAGCGTCAAGAATTAGTCATCGAAGGGGCGATCGAAGAAGATTCCGTATTAGACGCTAAACAAGCCTATATCGGAGCTTTAGAAAGTATTTCCGAACTCGAAGCCCAACTGAAAAATCTCGATGTTCAAGAAGCCGATGCTAGACGACAATCTGTAGATAATCTCAGTCAAGTGAGCAATCTACAAGCCCAAATCAAAGGACTAGAAGTTCAAGAAACGGAAGCAGAAAAGCGGTATCTAGATAATATCAATGAAGTGGGAAAACTTGCCACCGAACTGCAAGAATTAGAAACTAGAGAAAAGCGTTTAGAGCAAGAAAACCTTGAACAACTCAATACCAAACGCAATCAAATTCAGGAAGTAGCGCGGGAGATTATTCAACTCGAACAACAGATTGCTGAAAAGAGTGAAATTCTCAGCCCTAACTCAGGTTGTATTCTAGAAACGACCGTGACAACTGGGCAAGTGGTATCAACAGGAACTCGCTTGGGCGCAATGAATATGAGGGGAGCAGAGGGCAATATGATTGGCATTACTTACTTTGCGCTTAAAGATGGTAAAAAAATCAAACCCGGAATGCCGATTCAAATCACGCCAGATATTGTTAAACAACAGCGTTATGGTGGAATTGTCGGCACAATTACATCCGTTTCCGATTTTGCCGTCACCGAAGCGGGAGCAACCACCATTGTGGGTAATTCAGATGTAGTTAAGGGATTAATGTCTAGTGGTGGCGTGATAGAAATCAGGGCAGAATTACAAGAAAATGAGGATAACTTTAGTGGCTATCAATGGTCTTCTTCCCAAGGGCCAAACCTGGACATTACTCCAGGAACGACGGCAACGGCTAGAGTGAGGGTAGAGGAGCGATCGCCGATTACTTTCGTCTTACCCATTTTACGGGAATGGACAGGAGTGTATTAAATGATCTCAAATCCGGAAAATCAGTTACACTATGTCATTAAATACCATGATTTCCAATTTTTCCTAGTCAGTTTCTAAATATTCATATTACCGATTATGACCCAAGCAACTCAGGAAAAAGAAAAGAAAGAGAAAACCTATAAGCGGGTGAAAACGCCGACCGTGCTGCAAATGGAAGGGGTTGAATGTGGAGCGGCTTCTTTAAGTATTATTTTAAGTTACTACGGCCGGATTGTTCCTTTACCCGAACTGCGAATTACTTGTGGGGTTTCTCGTGATGGCAGTAATGCTGCGAATGTAGTTAAAGCAGCTAGAACCTATGGAATGCAAGCGAAGGGATTTAAGAAAGATCCCATGAAGCTTAAAGATGTGAAGCCTCCTTTCATTGTGTTTTGGAATTTTAATCACTTCCTGGTTGTTGAAGGATTTGTTAAAGATGAAGTGTATTTAAACGATCCCATGGATGGGCCAAGGAAAATCTCGTTTGAGGAATTCGATCGCGCCTATACGGGGATTGTCTTGATCATGGAACCGGGGCCGGACTTCAAAAAAGGGGGGCGAAAACCCAGCATGGTTGCTGCTTTATATAACCGCCTCAATGGTTCTTTGGGAGCGATTTTATACTGCATTTTAGCAGGTCTTCTGCTCGTGATTCCTGGGTTAGCCGTCGCCGTTTTTAGTCAAGTCTTTGTGGATAATATTCTGGTGGAAAACCGCATGGAATGGCTGCGGCCGCTGATTTTGGGGATGATTTTAACGGCGATCGTCCAAGGAATGCTCTCCCTACTACAATTTCGGTATCTCAGACATTTGCAGATTAAGCTTTCGGTCACCATGTCCGGTAATTTCCTGTGGCATGTTTTACGATTACCCCAGAGATTTTATGCACAAAGGTTTGCCGGTGAAATCGGCGATCGCGTCAACTTGAATACCAAAGTCGCCAATATTCTCTCTGGTGAGTTAGCGAAAACCGTCATTGATGCCATGGTTGTCGTCTTTTACGCGGTAGTTATGCTCGCCTATGACTGGGTACTCACCCTCATTGGCATCTTCTTTTCCGCCGTAAATGTCATAGTTTTGCAGTGGGTAGCACGGCGACGCAAAGATACCCACAGCCGCTTAACGCAAGATGAAGGTAAACTAGCCGGTGTCAGTATTGCTGCCTTGCAAAGTATCGAAACCCTCAAATCTGCGGCCCTAGAATCCGACTTTTTTGCCCGTTGGAGTGGATATTACGCCAAAACCACCAATGCCCAACAAACATTAGGCGTTCCCGATCAAATATTAGGAATTCTCCCTTCTCTTGTCACCTCTTTAACCACCTTATTTTTGCTGGTTGTCGGTGGCTTTCGAGTTATGAGAGGCGAATTAAGTATCGGGATGTTAGTCGCATTTCAAAGCTTAATGACCAGCTTTCAACAACCCGTTAGCACCCTGGTTCAATTTGGTTCTACCCTGCAAGAATTAGAAGGCGATATTAACCGTTTAGATGATGTCCTCGATAACGAAGTCGATGCCCAAGTTGCCCAAGAGAACAAAAATCAGAAGGCTCTTCAAGTTTATGCCCATACTTCCTACAAACTACAAGGATATCTAGAACTGCAAAATTTAACCTTTGGCTATGCAAAAGTTAATCCCCCATTAGTCGAAGATTTGAGTTTAAAACTCCAACCCGGACAGCGCGTTGCCCTAGTCGGAGGCAGTGGTTCAGGAAAATCAACTGTTGCTAAATTAGTGGCTGGACTCTATGAACCTTGGTCAGGTGAAATTCTGTTAGACAGTATTCCCAGAGGCGATATTCCCAGAGAAGTATTAACCAATTCTCTATCCATGGTGGAACAAGATATTTTCTTATTTGGTGGTACAGTCCGAGATAATCTCACCCTTTGGGATAGTACCATTCCCAATTCCCAATTAATTCGAGCTTGTGAAGATGCCAAAATTTTGGATGCCGTTTTAGCCATTCCTGGAGGACTCGACGGGAGTTTATTGGAAGGCGCAGGAAATTTAAGTGGAGGCCAGCGCCAGCGTTTAGAAATTGCCCGTGCTTTAGTCAACGATCCCTCCCTTTTAGTGATGGATGAAGCGACCAGTGCGTTAGATGCAGAAACGGAGAAAATTATCGACCAAAATTTGCGTCGCCGAGGTTGCACCTGTTTGATTGTAGCTCACCGCTTGAGTACGATTCGCGATTGTGATGAGATTATTGTTTTAGAACAAGGAAAAGTAGTACAACGTGGAACTCATGAGGAAATGAAACAGGATGAAGATAGTGTTTATGCTCGATTAATTCAATCGGAGTGAGTTGAAAATATCGCGATCGTATTCTGTATGTGTACCAATCCAAAACCAGTAAACAAGTATTTATCTTAGAGTATTTAAAATTGACAGCCATTTTACTGTAGTGCCGTGACACAGCTAAAATGAGGCTATAGATGTAGTGCGAGCATCTTGCTCGCTTCCTTTCTCTAGCGAGCAAGATGTTCGCATTCTTTTCTCTAGCGAGCAAGAGGCTCGCTTCCTTTCTCTAGCGAGCAAGATGCTCGCATTCCTTTCTCTAGCGAGCAAGAGGCTCGCATTCCTAATGTTAACCAGTCTGCAAAATCCTTGGGTGAAACACCTGCGAAAGTTGCATCAACCTAAAGGGCGCAAACAAGCCCAATTATGTTTATTAGAAGGAACCCATTTGGTGGAAGCTGCTTGTCAAGTGAATGCAGCTTTAGACAGTGCCGCGTATACCCCGGAATGGTTGGCGAAAAATCCCCGGTTAGGGGAGCAACTGCAAGGGTGCTGTCAACGGGTGGAGCAGGTGAGCGCGGAGGTTTTAAGGTCCATAGCTACTACGGTGAATCCTGATGGCGTAATTGCTACCCTAAAACGGGACTCCCCCAAACCCCTCTCGCCACGACTCAACCGACTAGGGCTAATTCTAGAAACTCTGCAAGATCCGGGGAATTTGGGCACGATCGCTCGCACGGGTGCGGCGGTAGGATTAGAGGCGATCGCCCTCAGCCAAGATAGTGTTGATTTAGACCATCCCAAAGTCCTGCGGGCTTCTGCGGGCGCTTGGTTTCAGGTTCCGATGGCGATGCAACCGAGTTTACCGGAGTTTATCGCCCAATGCCGTCAAGAACAGATGCAGATTATTGCCACGACTGCGGACGCACCCCAAACCTACTGGGAAGTCAACTGGACACAACCGACTTGGGTGTTATTGGGCAATGAGGGGGCGGGGCTATCCTCAGAACTCTTGGAGTTAGCCGATCGCCAGGTGAGCATTCCCATCGCTAAGGGTGTAGAATCATTGAATGTGGCGATCGCTGCTGCCCTCATTGTTTACGAGAGCCAACGACAATGGACACACTCCCATCCCTGATTTCCTTAAGATCCCATATTTTGATAAAGTCAAAAAGAAATACGACTCGCTAAGGCGCTCAGGGAGGCTCAGGTATTTTGGCAAAGCACTGGTGGGAAATTCAAATACTCTGCGATCCAGCCTTAGAAGACCTGATCTTCTGGCGTTTAGACCTATTTGGCTGTCAAGGAACCAGCAGCGAAGCTAAAGGGAACTCTCGGTTGGTGCAAGCTTACTTACCCCAAGAACAAGCCCAACTCCTAGATTTAGCGGCTTTATCCATCAGTTTTCGCCAAGATGCCATTACCGTCTCCTTACCGGTTCCTGGAGTTCACTGGCATTTAATTGATGAAGAAGATTGGTCAGTAACCTGGAAAAAACATTGGCAACCCCAACCCATTGGCGATCGCTTCCTCATCTGTCCCGCTTGGTTATCCGCTCCTGAAGCCCCTGAACGCCATCTTTTACATCTCGATCCAGGGATCGCCTTTGGCACAGGAGATCATGCCACAACCCAACTGTGCCTAGAGTCCCTAGAAATGCGCCTCAGCATCAACCCCCAAGAGAACCAAGAGATTGTATTAGCTGACATCGGCTGCGGTTCAGGGATCTTATCAATTGGCGCTCTTTTATTGGGCGCTCGTCAAGTTTACGCCGTCGATACCGATCCCCTCGCCGTTCGCGCCACGGTCTGTAATAGTAAACTCAACCATTTGGGAGGCGATCGCCTAATTACAGCCCAAGGAAGCATCAACGAACTGCTCGAAACCCTTCCCGGCCCTGTCGATGGTATCTTGTGCAACATCCTCGCTGAAGTCGTGATTGACCTCATTCCCAAATTTGAAGCCATCTCTAAACCCAACACCTGGGCCGTAATCAGTGGCGTACTCTTAGATCAAGCCAAACCCGTGGCCGATACCTTAGAGCAACATGGCTGGACAGTTGCCACCCTGTGGCGACGGAAAGAATGGTGTTGTTTCAATATCCGTCGGGAAGAATAGGGAATGGGTAATGGGTAATTGGTAATGGGTAATTGGTAATGGGGAATAGGGAATAGGCAAAAGGCAAAAGGCAAAAGGCAGGAAGTAATTTCTCCGCGTCCCCGCGTCCCCGCGTCCCCGCGTCCCCGCGTCTCCGCGTCCCCGCGTCCCCGCGTCCCCGCGTCCCCGCGTCCCCGCGTCCCCGCGTCTCCCCATCTCCCCATCTCCCCATCTCCCCATCCTTTAAAAAATCAAATTTCCGCCACTGCCCGTTCAATCAAACGATGGGCTAGGGTCTGGATTCCCGTATGTTCATAATAATTCGTACTCATGTCCAGGAATGCCCCTAGATAATCTAATTTATCATCGCTAAATTCCACAAAACTTTGCAGACTATTGGCCACATTCGTCGGCGTAATGCCGCGATCGCTGACAAAATCGCCCATCCAACCCGAAACCGAACTAAAAGATTCGCCAATAAAGCCTAACTTACTGCCCGGATCGTCCCCTGGAATCACCCCTTGCAACTGCTGAAATTCCTCATTTTCCTCTAAATCTCCCGCCGACAAATTCCCAATCCAATCCGAAACCACCCCTAGAAAATCTGGCCCCAAAGGAATTAACCCATCAAAACAAACCAACGCCGCCATCCGCATTAACGACTCCCCACTATAATCGCCTAAAGCGCCGACAAAATCACCAATACTATCGCCAGGAATGCCATTAATTGAGCAAAAGCCCACCAACTCTCCCACCACTTTCAAAGATAAATCAATACTTTGAGTCTTAGCTGGCTTAGGAGTCATCCGAGTCAACAAACCTCCAACCAAAGGAATTTTATCCCCAACCATATTCGCTAAGGTAGCAGCACCCAGGGCACGACCCGTTCCGCTAATGGTCTGATAAATCCAGAGGGCCCGTTGATAGCCTTCTCCATCGTCATTGAACAGTTCAATAGCACGATTACCAATCGCTTGAATCATCTCTTGATCTTCTTCGCCGGTAATCGTGCAGATGGTATTTTCAAACCCCACCAAGTTATCCCACTCTCCCGGAACCACAAAATCTAGGGCACGCAAAGCCTTAATCGTAATATTATCCGTGGGCAGTTCATCGACTAATTCATAAATCGGTTTACTCATTTTTTTTCCTCAATTACTTCTGAAACTTAAAACAATTTACTCATTACTCCTGTCAAACCGTGCCCCAACCCGGAGGAGGGAGCGCCACTTGATCGTCGAGCTTAGAATGGGAAACCGCAGACATAGAAGCCGATAACCATAGGAACATTTCCACAAAATTAAGTCCTTTTAATTTTACCGGAGTCCGCACCACCATCTCGCTTAACTGGGCTAAATCAGCATTTTCCACACCCACGGCAAAAAACGCCACCTGTTTATTATTTTCCGCTTGTTGAATGCGTTGGGCTGCTTTTTGCACCACCTCTTCCGGTTCCCCTTGGGGCGCTCCATCGGTGATTAAGAATACCCAAGGGCGATAATAGGCAATCCCATTAGCGCGATATTCCGCTTTTCGTGCTTCAATTAAATCTAAGCCCGTATTAATAGCACTGCCCATATACGTCATCCCTGATGCTCTAAGTTTCGGGGTTTCAAATTGATCGGCGGTTACAAAGTCGAGTTCGACCTTAATTTCATTGTTAAAACTGACAATGGCCACTTCTACCCGACGAGCGGCTAAAGTATCTTTATTGAGATCGGTGCGAAAGGTTTCTAAGCCCTGGTGTAAAGCATCAAGAGCTTCTCCTTGCATGGAACCAGAGGTATCAAGCAAGAGGACACAGGGACAACGGGGTTCTGGGTTCTCCGCAAATTCAACGGCTTCATCAAGTCTTAAGGGTTCTGGCATGGCGTTCGGCTAATCTCTACTCCGGTTCTATGCTACTCAAAAGTATATAGTGCAATGTGCGGGTAATGGGCCATCCGATTGCCTTAAATGGGCGCATACTCTGTATATTGCCGCATGTTAGGGTCTTGGAAGCCTAACACAATTTTGTCTTTGGCTACTCCTCGATTCACCAGTTCTTGAGCAATTCTCATTTCGGTCATGTTATGCTGCACCCAGATCTTGCCGTTGATAATATCGAGGTGCAAGACACAACCATAGACGCGGCGATCGCCATCCCATCCAATATTGACCACTTGATAATGATCTTGTTGAGTATCAAAAACAGTGTAGCAATCAATCTCCCCGTTGGCGATGGGAATGGCAGCATATTCGGTTAATATGGACTGAATGATCTGGCGATATTGTTCTAGGATATCCATCGTACAATCACCTCTTTTTCTGGATCGTAAATGATTTGTTTAATTTGATATCGTTCTAGGGAAATTTGTGTGAATTCTCGCTGAAAAAATCCTTTATAGGTTCTGGTGGGTATGGCTAAATATAACCTTCTTGTCGGATCGTTAATTTCCAAGGCGAGCTGATAATTCAAAAACTGTCCTAATGCTGCATGGTAATCGGTTAGGGGGGAATCGCTCAAAAATGTCTTGATTTCAACGGCTATTTTTTCTTCCCCTCGCTCTGCGGCTAATAATTGCTCTGCGCCTAAATCAAGTTCAAACTTTGTTCCAGCAACTTCGAGTCGCAAGGGATCATCTGTAATGTTCCACTGCTCCTTTTCTAGGGCAATTCTAACCGCAGAATGATATTTATCTCTAGCTGCCATCAGGTTTTTAGTTCTAGAAGGAACAATTTCTTGAGTAAGAATACTTTAGCTATCTTTATCTAAGAATTCATTATATATTACTTCTAATGGGTTGGTAAATTTGAAGTGCCCTCTCCCTAAATCCCTCTCCCACGGGAGAGGGACTTTCCCCCTTCTCCCTTCGACTTCGCTCAGGACAGCGCCTGCGGGAGAAGGGGGTAGGGGGATGAGGGGCAACTGTTGATAACTCAAACTCAATTGAAAATGCTGGATATGGGATTAGCGTTAGGAATGGATTTTGGCACATCGGGAGCTAGGGCGATAATGCTGGACATCGCTGACGCGATCGCCATTAACCCAGATCGGGCGATCGTTGCACAAGCAACCTGCACTTATAATCGCCAGCATCCCCAAGTCTGGAAAACGAGCCTGTTTTCCCTATTGGAGCAACTGCCGTTAGACTGTCGGCAACAGATTAAGCGAATTTTGATTAATGGCACGTCTGCAACGGTTTTGTTTTGCGATGAGCAGGGAGAGGCGATCGCCCCCCCACTGATGTACAATGACGACCGGGGAAAAGCCATGATTCCCCAAATACAAGGGTTTGCCCCTGCGGATCATCTCGTTTTGAGCGCCACATCGAGCTTGGCAAAACTCCTTTGGGGACTCGAAAACCTATCCTTAGATGGCTCCATTTATTTTCTCCATCAAGCGGACTGGTTAGCCTCTTTACTCCACGGACAACTCGGAATCAGTGATTATCACAATGCGCTCAAACTGGGCTATGATGTCCAGAATCTCTGCTATCCGGACTGGTTTCCCCAACTTCCCAATCACCTAACGTTACCGAAAGTTTATACACCCGGAGAGGCGATCGCCCCCATTCTCCCCCAAATTGCCCAACAATTTTCCCTCCCCCCCGATTGTCTCATTTGTGCCGGAACCACCGACAGTATCGCCGCCTTTATCGCCAGTGGTGCATCCATTCCCGGCGATGGGGTGACCTCCCTCGGCTCCACCTTAGCGTTAAAATTGCTCAGTGAAACCCCCGTCAATAATAGCCAGTATGGGATTTATAGCCATCGATTCGGCGATCGCTGGTTAGTTGGGGGAGCCTCCAATACCGGGGGTGCAGTGCTGCGACATTTTTTCTCTGACGTAGAATTAGAGACCCTATCGAGTCAAATCAACCCCAACCCAGAAAGTCCCCTAGACTACTATCCCTTACTCAAAAAAGGCGATCGCTTCCCCATCAACGACCCCAACCTCCTCCCCCGTCTCGATCCCCGTCCAGAAGATCCCATCCAATTTCTCCATGGACTCCTACAAGGAATTGCTCGTATTGAAGCTCTCGGATATCAGCGACTCTCCGAACTCGGAGCGACTCCCCTCCAACGCCTGTATACGGCAGGAGGAGGTGCAAAAAGTAATACTTGGTCGCAGATCCGGCAAACCTATTTATCCGTTCCCTTTCTCACTCCCATCAGTCCTTTAGCTGCCTATGGGAGCGCCCGTCTAGCCCTGAAGTTCATATCAGAATAAATGCTGAAAAACTTAAATTGACGTATTAAAATAAACCGAACCATAAATATGACAAGTTTTTAAGCCAATTTGAGATGAGACAGAAGTTGATATAATGAGTAGATTATAAAAGGATAGCGGATAAGAGCCGGTTATCTATGGGGTTGACCAGATCTAAAAAACTCGCCCCTCAAATCAACTATCAACTATTAATTGTACATCGATTGACTTACGGTTTTGGTGTGAACTATGAAAAAAAAAGAGAGAGGATCATCGGAAAAACCCGCTGAACTCTTGCCATCAAAAAACCATAACCGGGGTGCATCAAATCAGCCATCAAGATCTTTTTGGTCTATTGTAATTATCGATCGAGATCCCGAAATTTACCACATTTTTACGACTCAGTTTCATGACTTTGTATTTGCAGGAAAACCCTTGCAGGTCGAATGGATAGATGAAGCAGAAGCCGCTCGAAATTACCTAGAAGCCCACTCAGAACTGAGTATTATATTTGTTAATCTAGATTTAGAAAAACCTAGGGGAGGTTTAGATCTGGTTCAGTTTATCAGGGAAGATCTCGAAAACCCATCTCATCGGATTATTGTATGCGCCCCAGAGCCAGATCAAGCCCTAGAATTCTCCATCTTGCTCAATTATGACATTAATGATTATCAGCAGAAAACCAACTTAAACCCACAAACCTTGGGTATGAGTTTAGTCAAAGCCTTACGCTCCTATCAGGAAATTCAAACCTTAGAAGAAAACCGCAAGCAACTTACTGCCCTATCTACCCAACTCAAACACTTAAATCAAACCCTAGAAGCCCAGGTACAATCGAGAACCCAAGAGTTAGAAACCAAAACCAAACAACTAGAGCAAGAAATTAGCGATCGCACCCTAGCCGAAACCGATAAGCGAGCATCCGAAGATAAATTTTCCATCGTCTTCCAGTGTACCCCCCACCCAATCACCATTACCTCCATGAAAGATGGGCGACATCTAGAAGTCAATGATGCTTTCCTAAGAACCACCGGATACACCAACGAGGAAGTGATTGGGCGCACCGCCGTCGAATTGCAATTATGGACAAAAATGGAACAGAGGGTCAACCTTTTTGAAACCCTCGTTAGTCAGGGCTTTATCCGCGATTATGAATTTGAATTTTGTACCAAATCTGGAGAGCGTCGGATTACCTTACTCTCCGCCGAGATTATCAAACTGAGGGGAGAAGATTGTTTACTCTCGGTTACCAATGATATTACCCAACGCAAACAAGCAGAAGAAGCCCTAGCCCAAGCTAAAGAAGCCGCAGAACATGCCAATAAAGCCAAAAGTGAATTTTTGGCCAACATGAGCCATGAGCTACGCACCCCCTTAAATGCGATCCTTGGCTTCACCCAAATCATGAGTCGAGATCCCTCGCTCAAACGGGAACACCAAGAAAATCTAGAGATTATTGGGCGATCGGGCGAACATCTTCTAGAGTTGATCAATGATATTTTGGAGATGTCCAAAATAGAAGCCGGTCGAGTTACCCTTAATCCCAGTAACTTCGATCTCTATCGCCTGCTGAAAAGTATTGAAGAAATGCTTCAGCTTAGAGCCACCTCCAGAGGATTGCACCTGCTCTGTGAATACGATCCCAATGTTCCCCAATTTATTAGCGGAGATGAAGGAAAACTGCGCCAAGTATTAATTAATTTACTTGGTAACGCCCTGAAATTTACTCACGATGGGGGGGTGGCATTGCGAGTCAGTGCCAAATCAGAACCCAATAAGCTCAATCAGGTCATTGAGTTTCAGGTCGAGGATACCGGGCCGGGAATTTCTCCCGAAGAACTAGAGCATCTGTTTGAACCCTTTACCCAAACCGAAACCGGGCGCAAATCCCAACAAGGGACAGGATTAGGATTACCCATTAGTCGCCAGTTTGTGCAGTTAATGGGGGGAGATATAACCGTCACTTCCCAAGTCGATCGCGGATCGACCTTTACCTTTTCCATCGAGGCAAAACAAGTAGACCCCAGTGAAATTGAGTCCTCGGTTCCCACTCGCAAGATCAAAGGATTAGCCCCCGGACAAGAGCGCAAGCGGATTTTAGCCGTAGACGATCGCCAAGAAAGTCGGATGTTGCTGCTGCAACTGCTAGGTAATTTAGGCTTTGATGTTGAAGTCGCCTCCAATGGCCAAGAGGCGATCGCCATCTGGAAACGGTGGTATCCCCATTTGATTGTCATGGATATGCAAATGCCCATCATGGACGGTTACGAAGCCACCCGGCAGATTAAAAGTAGCACCAAAGGTCGCAGCACCATCATTTTTGCCCTCACTGCCAGTGCCTTTGAAGAAGAACGCAATTTAGTCCTCAGTGCTGGATGTGATGAATTTTTACGCAAACCCTTCCGAGAAAATGTCCTCTTAGAAAAAATTGCCCATCATCTAGGAATTGAGTATCTTTATCAAGAGAACGAGAGTTCATCCTCTCAAGCAGAGGAACTCCCAACCCGTCCTCTAGAAGACTATCTGGCAGAAATGACATCAGAGTGGATCGAGGAACTCTATCAAACAGCCATTAAAGGATTTGACGATGAAATGGTCTTGCTCATTGACGAAATTCCCGAATCCTTAAGTCCCCTTTCCCAGCAATTGTCAGAATGGGCCCATAATTTTCGCTTTGACTGTGTGGTGTCGTTAATTCAAAAGGTAAGACCATGACCACAGAATCGGAACCCATGGGAGGCGATATCTTAATTGTGGACGATCTGCCCGATAACCTGCGTCTGCTTTCCCAAATGCTGACCCAGCAGGGGTATAAAGTGCGAAAAGCGATCAACGGGGAAATGGCGATCGCCTCCTGCACCGCCCAGCTCCCGGATTTAATCCTCCTCGATATTAATATGCCCGGCATGAACGGCTATCAAGTCTGCGATCGCCTCAAAGCTTCCCCCATGACCGCCGAAATTCCCATTATTTTCTTGAGTGCCCTAGACGAAGCCAACCATAAACTACAAGCCTTCAAATCTGGCGGACTCGACTACATCACCAAACCCTTCCAAGTCGAAGAAGTCTTAGCCAGAGTAGAACATCAAATCACCCTCTGTTGCCAACAGAAAAAACTCAAGGAAGAACTGCAAAAACTCAAACAAGAGGTCAACCAACAGCAACAAACCCAACAAAACTTAGAACGGTTAGTCACCCTAGACGAACTTACCCAACTCAGTAACCGCCGCCATTTTAATGATTATCTCAAACAAGAATGGAAACGGTTATTTTCCCTCCCTTCCTATACCAGAGGATATTCCCAAGCCCTATCTTTGATTTTAGCTGATGTCGATTATTTCAAACTTTATAACGATACCTACGGCCACGTAAAGGGCGATCGATGTCTACAAAGAGTCGCTCAAACAATGAAACGAGTCGTTACCCACTCTGGCGCTTTAGTTGCCCGGTATGGGGGGGAAGAATTTGCCGTTATTTTGCCCAACGCATCCTCCGACTACGCCCTACAAGTAGCCGAATTAATTCGCGTGGAAGTCGAAGCCCTCAACATTCCCCATCGTCAATCCCAGGTGAGTTCCTATGTTACCGTTAGTTTAGGCGTAGCTTGTCGGTTTCCCAATTCAGATTTATCCCCTGAAGACTTAATTGCCAGTGCCGATCGCTCCCTCTACCATGCCAAGCAACAAGGCAGAAATTCTGTCTATCGATAAACAAATTAACGGTTAGTTAATGTCAACTTTGCTTCTACACTATCGATTCCTATGGTAAATAACAATACGGATTCAAAAAGCATTTTAATTGTCGATGATACCCCGGATAATATTCGCTTACTCTCCATGATGTTAGCCGAACAAGGGTATAAAGTGCGTAAAGCGCTTAATGGAGAAATGGCCTTAAATTCTTGTCAGGCCGATCCTCCAGATTTAGTCATTCTGGATATTAAAATGCCAGATTTAGATGGCTATACGGTTTGCGAACGCTTAAAGGTGAATCCAGAAACGGCTGAAATTCCAGTCGTGTTTATTAGTGCTTTAGATGATGTAATTGATAAAGTAAAAGCCTTTCAAGTTGGAGGCGTAGACTATATTAGTAAGCCGTTTCAGTGCGAGGAAGTATTAGCACGAGTGAGGAATCAATTAACGATTCGAGAATTAACCTTTAAATTAGAGCAAAAAGTAGACGCTCGAACGGCTGCTTTATTGGGGGCTTTTGAAAGTTTACAAAACACTCAAATTCAGTTAGTACAAAGTGAAAAAATGGCAACCTTGGGACAACTGGTTGCTGGGATTGCCCATGAGATTAATAATCCCTTGGGGTTTATTACCAATAACCTCCAATTTGCCCAAGAAGGAGTGGAGGGTTTAATGGAGCATTTGCAGATCTATCAGCAGGAATATCCTCAACCCACAGAAGCAATTGTTGAACACTCAGAGACGATTGATTTAGAGTATTTGTTAGAAGATTTGCCGAATCTTCTCGATTCCATTAAAATTGGCAGCGATCGCATCCAAGAACTGAGTGTTTCTTTGCGTAAGTTTTCCCGTGGAAATAATGATAAACCGGTAGAATCTGATATCCATGATGGACTCGAAAGTACCCTATTAATCCTCAAACATCGCCTCAAAGGAAATACCAATCGAGGCGCAATTGAAATCAAAAAAGAGTATCAAGAATTACCTAGTATCCTCTGTTATCCCGAACAGCTCAACCAAGTGTTTATGAATCTGTTAGCCAACAGTATTGATGCCTTAGATGAGCGATGTGAAAAGCAGGGGAAATCCTCAGAAGAAGCTTGTCAGATTACCATTGCAACCGAATTTATCAGCGATCGCTCCGAGATCCAAATTCGCATTACCGATAACGGGTTAGGAATACCCGAAGACATTCAAGATAAAATTTTTGAGTATCAATTCACCACCAAACCCGCAGGAAAAGGCACAGGCATAGGATTGGCGATCGTGCATCAAATCATCCAACGCCATGATGGCCTCCTCGAATGCCACTCCACTCCCCAACAAGGAACCACCTTTATCATCAACCTACCGATTAAAAATCAGATTGACTAAGCCTAAACCACGAAGAATACCGCCCTGTTTCTGGCTTCCAGGTCAGAAAATCTTGAAACGTTGTTAATTGGGGACGTGCTTGTACCATAACCAGGTTCTGCTGTATTCGAGTCGCATACGTTCACTGGGCGAGTTTATATCAATCACTGTAATATTGATATTGAAAATGGATACGAGGGTGCAAAAATTTCTGTACCGGTTCCCCTCCTTCAAGATGGGATTCAACAATCTCAGACACATTTTCCGGTTTGACCCGACAATACCAAGTCTCATCCGGTAAAACCCGTACAGTCGGCCCCAGATTACACTGACCTTGACAGCCTACCCCCTCAACTTTAACCGTTTCATTGGCATAGGCTTCAAACGCAGCTAAAACCTCAGCCGATCCTTGCCGACAACAGGATTCATGTTGACACACCCAAACACAGCGATTATTCACCTCTTCTGGAGAATTTTCCGACCCATTACCCATTACCCATTACCCATTACCAACACTTTTAATGATGAATATCCAACGATAAAATATATTGACCTAAATGCAGACGCTCACACCATAACTCATACTCAATTCTCAAGTGTTCCGGTTGCGAATACCCCGTTAAAATCAGGCTGCGGGTAAAATTCCGCAGGCGCATCTGTCCCACCTCATTAGCCGACTCTCCAGAAAGCCAATATCGAGATAATCCATACATCCCCTGCTCCCAGAAATGGCGATAACTCAATTTGCCATTCCCCTGCATCGTCATGACCACGCGATAAGGAGAAATCTCTAACCATAATAATCGCGGCGGGCCAGCTAAGGGAATGGTCGGATTAATTTCCGGGTTACGGTCGTAGAGTCCCGGTTCATTGAGTAGCAGGTGAAAGCGTTCTTGATCCTTACGGTATAACGTAGCGGCAGTTTCCACAAACGAATAAATGGGAAGATCCGTCGAGGAAAAAGACAGACTAACAGGTTTGCGGTGGTTTTTTAGCATAGGTATGAAGAGAGAACGACAATTGGCAGATTAAGACAAATTAAGAAGTGAACCCCTACCCGCCTGTAACACCATAGGGTATGATTGCGCTACAGAGTCTTAATTTTCACTTATTTTTAGTTTATCTCCATGACCGCCCCGATCGTTAGTCTAAATTTAATTGGCCCTGATGAAGATTTGATCGTGCAACCCCCAACGACTGGGGTCGCATTACAAGGCAAAATTCAAGTGCCTGGAGATAAATCGATTTCCCATCGGGCCCTGATGTTAGGCAGTTTAGCCCAAGGAGAAACCGCGATCGCCGGATTACTCATTGGAGAAGACCCCCAAAGCACAGCCGCTTGTTTCCGAGCCATGGGGGTCAAGATTACCCCACTCAACTCAGAACAGGTTCACGTCCACGGTTTAGGACTCGGATCGCTACAAGAACCCACAGATATTTTAGATTGTGGCAACTCTGGAACCACCATGCGCCTGATGTTGGGAATTTTAGCATCCCATAAAGACCGCTTTTTTAGTGTAACCGGCGATCGGTCTTTGCGATCGCGGCCCATGTCCAGAGTCATCCAACCCCTACAACAAATGGGCGCTCAAATTTGGGGACGCAAAAACCATACCCTCGCCCCTTTAGCCATCCAAGGAACCCAACTTAAGCCCATTGACTACCATTCCCCCATTGCCTCAGCCCAAGTCAAATCCTGTATTCTCCTGGCCGGACTGATGGCCGAGGGAGAAACAACTGTGACAGAACCCGCCCTATCCAGAGACCACAGCGAACGCATGTTAGCGGCCTTTGGCGCAACCGTGAAACGAGACCCCCAAACCCATTCAGTCACCGTTGTAGGGCCAGCCCAATTATCGGGACAATCGATTATTGTTCCTGGAGATATTAGTTCGGCTGCCTTTTGGTTAGTCGCCGGAGCTATTATTCCCGATAGCGACCTGATCGTTGAAAATGTCGGCATTAACCCCACCCGCACTGGTGTGTTAGAAGTATTAGAAAAAATGGGAGCGAATATCGAATTTCTCAATCAAAGAATCGTCACCGGCGAACCGGTGGCCGATTTACGGGTCAAATCCAGCCGTCTACACGGCTGCGAATTTGGCGGCGATGTGATTCCCCGCTTAATTGACGAAATTCCCATCCTAGCTGTCGCCGCCGCCTTTGCCGAAGGAAAAACCGTGATTAAAGACGCGGCTGAACTGCGGGTTAAAGAAAGCGATCGCCTAGCCGTCATCGCCTCCGAACTCGGCCGCATGGGAGCCAACATCACCGAACACCCCGACGGCCTAGAAATCATCGGCGGCACACCCCTCAAAGGAACCGAAGTAGACAGCTATACCGACCACCGGATCGCCATGAGTTTGGCGATCGCCGCCCTCAACGCCCAAGGACAAACCACCATCCACCGCGCCCAAGCCGCCGCCATCTCCTACCCCACCTTTACCCCCACCCTAGAAGAACTGCTCGGCCATTGAGGGATGAGCAGAAGAGGAGGAGGTTGCCAACGACCAACTGTCCTAAGATAGAATGAAGCATAGGAAACCTAATTCATTGTTCCTATTAAACCCTTGGTTTAAAATCTATCCCAGAGAGATCCCGAAAATCGGCCATTTCCAAGCCAGAGATTTTTCAGTTAAGCTCTGGGTAACCTGATGTGTCCCTACTCGCGAATGGACAGTCCAAATCCTACTCTAGAGTTATTGCAACTATTTGTTGAACAAACCCCCGCCTCTGTGGCCCTGTTCGACCGACAAATGCGTTATTTACTCACCAGCGATCGCTGGTTGAGTGACTATGGTCTGCGGAATACCCCCCTAAACAACCTCACCTTCTACGACACCTTTCCCCAGTGTCCAGAGCAATGGAAACCTATTCACCAAGAATGTTTACTGGGAAACTATGAAGGGTGTGAAGAACATTATTTTTTCGGAGCAGATGGAAAACTCCAATGGGTGGAATGGGATATCCGCCCCTGGCGTACCCCTTCCGGAGAAATTAATGGTCTGATGATGTTCACCAAAAATATTACTAAACGTAAACGTGCAGAGGCGGCCTGGATGAAAATTGAGAATCGCTTTAACAAACTTACAGCAAATGTACCCGGAATTATCTGTCAACTCCTCCTTAAACCCGAACACCCCATCCAATTCACTTACGTTAGCCTAGGCTGTACCAAAATCTGCGAACTCAATCCAGATGACCTCCAGCAACAGCCCCATCTATTTGAAGAATTAATTCATCCAGACGATCGCTTAGAATACAAAGCCTCAATCACCAGAGCCATTCAAAACCGCTCCTCTTGGTTTTGGGAAGGGCGCATTATTACCCAATCCGGTGAAATTAAGTGGTTAGCTTGTTCCACCTCTCCTCCAGATGAACAACACTCCATCGAACAGCAATTCTTAGACGATCTCCCCTATGACATTACCCCCAACGAATTAGTCCTAGATGGCCTCTTCATTGAAGTCACAGAACGCAAACAGGCAGAATTGAGTCTTCTGCAACAGGAAGCCCAATTAACCGCCCTGTTTCAGGCCATGACCGATCTGATCCTGGTTCTTGACCGAGAAGGACATATCCTAGAAGTTGCCCCAACCAACTCCAACCTTTTGGCTCAAGATCGGGTCGAACTCTACGGCATGAAGCTCAACGATCTCATGCCGGCTGAAAATTCTAACCTCCTACTAGCGAACCTCCGTCGCTCCTTAGAAACTCAAAAAACCATTGATGTAGAATATTCGATTATCCTGGGTGACCAAACCTTTTGGTTAGCAGCTAAAGTTTCTCCCTTAGATATGAATACTGTGGTTTGGGTAGCCCGTGATATTACCCGTCGCAAAGAATCAGAAGGAAAATTAGAACAATATCGAGATAGCCTAGAAGAACGAGTCGAACAAAGAACATCTGAACTCGAAGCAGAAGTTAAAGAACGCCAACAAATGGAACAGGCCCTACGCCAGCATGTGCAAATGTTGGATTTAGCCAATGATTCCATTATGATTCTCAACTTAGATGGAACGATTAAATATTGGAATCATGGGGCCCATAAACTCTATGGTTGGACAAAACATCAAGCACTCAATCAAAATATTCATACCCTCTTACAAACAGAATTTAGTACCCCTTTACCCACAATCCATCAAATTCTAGAAGAACATGGGTATTGGGAAGGAGAATTACAACAAACTAAGCGAGATGGAACTCCAGTAACGGTCGCCAGTCGATGGACGCTTCAGCGAGATAAGCAGGGCAATTCAGTGGCTCTTTTAGAAATTAATAATGATATTACTTATCGCTTTGAAACCGAGATGGCCTTGCGAAAAAGCGAAGAACTCTATCGCACTTTGGCCCAGAACTTTCCCGATGGTGCAGTCGTCTTGTTTGACCTCAATCTGCGGTTTACCCTCGCCGAAGGACGAGAGTTAGGGAAATTACGATTAGGGAAAGAAAAATTGGAAGGATCAACCCCAGCAGAAGTGTTTCCCTCATCGGTGAGTCAATTGATGGAATATCATTACCAAAATGCTTTGGCTGGACAAACAGAACAGTTTGAAGTGGCTTTGGGAGATCATTTTTATTTATTTCAGACCCTACCCGTCAGAAATGATGAAGGTCAAATTATGGCAGGTATGGCTTTAATGCAGAATATTACCCAGCGTAAGCGTTCTGAGGAAGCCATCCGTAAAAGTGAGACTCGCTATCGGGAAATGGCTCAACGGGAAGAGTTGATTAACCGTTTGGCTTCTCAAGTTCGCAATTCTTTGAATCTTAACCAGATTTTGGAAATTGCGGTGGTTGAAATTCAGAATTTGTTACAGGTGGATCAGTGTTGGTTTGGTTGGTATCAGTCCCAGGGAATAGAGGAACAGCAAACGCCTGAAGCTTCTCCCCATGGCTATTTAAATGTGGTGCAAGAGGCAAAAACAGAAACGTTACCATCGGTATTGGGCTGTTTTCCCGTAGAGGCCGACGATCCTCTGTTGAATAATTTACTCAATTTAGAAATGCTGCAAGTGGATGATGTGTTCAGTCATCAGGATCTGGGGATTCATCAGCTTTATGACAGTCGAGGCTATCGGGCGATCCTGTTTTTACCGATTAAAACGGCTTATGGGGAGTTGGGTTGTGTCAGTTGTGCCCATTTTGATGGCCCTCGTCGCTGGACAGAAGATGAGGTGGAATTGTTACAAACGGTAACGGATCAGTTGGCGATCGCCATTAGCCAAGCCGAACTCTATCGTCAGGCCACCTTAGCAGCCGAACAAGCCGATCGCAAAGCCACAGAACTCGAAGAAACCCTCAGACAACTCCAGCGCACCCAATCCCAACTGATTCAAAGCGAAAAACTCTCTAGTCTCGGTCAAATGGTCGCCGGTGTAGCCCATGAAATTAATAATCCGGTCAACTTTATTTATGGTAATTTAGTTCCCGCAAGAGATTATACGGCGGATATCCTCGGACTCTTACAACTGTATCAAGAAACCTATACTGAGCCAGCAGAGCTGATTGAAGAAGAAATTGAAGCCATCGATCTAGAGTTTATAAGTGAAGATTTACCCCGCCTCCTAGATTCCATGCAAGTGGGAGCCGAGCGGATTCGGGAAATTGTCCTATCCCTGCGGAACTTCTCCCGTCTTGATGAAGCCGAGATGAAAAAGGTCAATCTCCATGAAGGTATTGATAGTACCTTAATGATTCTGCAAAATCGCTTAAAAGCGAAAGGCGATCGCCCAGGAGTAGAAGTGAGCAAAAACTATGGTCAATTACCCAAAATTAATTGCTATCCCGGACAACTGAACCAAGTGTTCATGAACTTGCTCAGTAACGCCATTGATGCCTTAGAAGAACATAGCATCCCTGAGCCGAAAATTACAATTACCACCGAACTCATCGATAACAATCAAGCCATTATCAGCCTGGCCGATAATGGCCCAGGCATCCCCGAAAAAGTTCGCCAACGGCTGTTCGATCCCTTCTTTACCACCAAACCTGTCGGCAAAGGAACCGGATTAGGACTGGCTATTAGTTATCAAATTATTGTGGAAAAACACCAAGGGCAACTCAGTTGTGTTTCCGAAGTCGGTCACGGGGCAACTTTTATGATTCAAATTCCAGTCGTTTCCTGTTAAATATAATAGTAAGGCGCGATCCTATTCTGCAACCTGATTACCAATTACCCTTCTGCCGCGCGTTTCATGTCTGCGAAGCAGAAAGCGCTGTAATTGCGATCGAATTTGTATCAGGAGACGCTACAGACCTATACCTCCATTCCCAGTGCATGGAACTCTAAACCCAATCTTCATCTTCCAACGGGTTAGAGTCTGAACGCTCCCAGTCGGTTGTGTCTTGCTCTTGCTTAGGAGCGGGAGGTGGAGAAGGGGATGGGGGTGAGCTTCCATAGGGAGGAATAATCACCCGATAGTCGGCATCATAAACCGTGTCCTTGGGTTTTTCTGTCGGGCGCTCTGGGGGGTTTGGACTACTGCGATAAGTATTCTGGCTTTCTTGTTCCCCATGGCCCCAAGTTACAGGATTAGAGGGTTCTTCTTCCCATTCTTGAGGGGGTTTAGGTGGCTCTGCTTCCCAATCGTCTTCTGAATCAACTGATGAATCAACAGAGTCTTGTGATTTAGAAAAGATATTCTTACGTGGAGTTCGCTCACTTCGACTCGGCTCACTTCGACTCCGCTCAGTGACCGGGTTCGAGGTGACGTTAGCCTTCCGGGTTGAGGGGGGTTCTAGCTCGTCTATATATTCTCTATACTCCCTGACTGAAGTCGAGCTTTGTAAAATGATGGTAATTAGGCGAGAGCTAATCAATCCCAGGGTGAAGGCAATAAAAAGCCAAATACCGAGGGGCAGAGAGGGCAATTGCCCGCCTAAGAACACCACGGACATTAACGGGGTCAAATTTTGCGCTACAACGAGAAGGCTAACCCCTAGAACTCCCAATAGCACAGTTTTTTGATTCATTTGCCTATTCTAACCTTTACTTCGGTCACTGAGCGAAGTCGAAGTGCCCTGCCAACGGTTGAGAGGAACGCAATCAATGGCAAATTGATCTAAGGCCCTGGCAACGACAAAATCTACTAAGTCTTCAATGGTTTGAGGATGATGATACCAAGCGGGAATGGCGGGCACAATCCTCACACCGGCTTCCGCTAAGGTGGTTAAGTTCCGCAGGTGGATGACGCTTAAGGGGGTTTCTCTGGGGACGATGACCAGTTTACGCCCTTCTTTGAGCTGTACATCGGCGGCTCTCTCTAGTAGATCTGAACTTAAGCCTACGGCTAGTTTAGCAGCAGTGGACATACTACAGGGCATTACTAGCATACCTTGAGTTCGGAAGGAGCCACTGGCGATCGCCGCCCCCACATTTTGCCAAGCATGACAAGTTAACTCTCCCTTCTCGGTTTCTCCCGCTTGTTCTCGCCAAAATTGACTTTGTTTTTGGGGGTCTCCAGGCATGGTAATCTGTTGTTCCGCTTGCCACACTTGATAGGTTGCTTTAGAGGCGACTAACTCAATGGTGTAGTCTGCCGCTAAGAGGTACTTCAGTGCGCGAACGGCATAGATGAGGCCAGAGGCTCCAGAGACACCCAGGATTAAGGGAGTGGGATGGGGGAGTGGGGGAATGGGGGAATGGGGGGACACGGGGAAAGGGAGATGGGGAAATGGGGAGATGGGGGGATGGGGAGATGGGGGGATGGGGAGGTTAAGACCCCATCACCCATTACCCATTTCTTAGCTATAGTAATCGTCGTCGTCTTCCTCTTCATCGTCGAAGGTATCGGGACTATAGCTGCCGCCGCTAATGGCTACTAAGTCAATTTGTTGACGATAGTAGTCTACACTTTTGACTTGGACTTCGACGCGATCGCCTAATCGATAGTGATTGCGATTTTTTCGTCCAATCAGCATCTGTTGACGGCCGCGATATTCATACCAGTCATCTTTGAGGGAGCTGACATGCACGAGTCCTTCAACTAAGACATCTTCGAGTTCGACAAAAAAGCCGTAGGATTGAACTCCGGTAATCACACCGTGGAAGATTTCCCCGGTGTGGGATTTCATAAACTCAGCTTTTTGCAAGCCATCGAGGTCGTCTATGGCTTCTTGGGCGATGCGCTCAGTTTCGCTCAAATGGGCGACAATATTGCTAAATTGCTCTTCTAGTTCCCCTTGGGTATCGGGGGGCAGCACATTCCAGTTAATTTTGCCATGACAGCTACTGCTAGTTAACTCTACTCCTTCTTTCGCACGAGCATTACGGCGATCGCGACCTTGAGTCAATACCTCATGCAGAACTCGATGAATCAACAGGTCAGAATAGCGATGTAAGGGCGCTGTAAAGTGGGTATAGCCTTCATCAAGGGCCAAACCGAAGTGAGGTTTAGGCGTAATACTATAAAACGCTGGTTTGAGTACCCCCAAGAGCAAATAGGTCAGCACCTTTTGCGCAGAAGTGCCATCAAACTGCCCCGTAAAGTTCTGATAATCTCTGGGGGTAACATCTTCCTCTTCTTCGAGTTCTAAAGTAATCCCTAGATTGGCTGCTAGTTTAATCAGTTCATGGATTTCTTCCACATGGGGGGCTTGATGAACCCGGTATAGGGCTGGCACTTGTAGCTCTGTGAGATGTTTAGCCACCAGTTGATTGGCTAAGATCATCAGTTCCGTCACCATTCCTCTGGCAGGTAAGGAGAAGGGAACCACCAAAGCGCCTAAAGAGCCTTCATCATCGTAGTAGTATTTCTGATCCGGTAAATTCAGCTCAAACGATCCCCGCCCTAGACGATGCTGACGCAGGTTTTGGGTTACACTATAGAGATTTTTTATCGTTTCTCCCAAAACCTCCGGTAGGTCTTCTAGGGGTTCTTCTGCCACCAGCAAGGCTTGGGTTTGTTGGTAGTTGAGATGATGATCTACCGCGATTAACGTCGGTTCAATTGTATATTCCTGAACTTCTCCTTTATCATTCAGACGGATCAAAACTGAGAAGCTACGCCGATCTTGCCCTTTAAGCAGGGCACAGTGTTGGGTTACTTCTGGGGGTAACATCGGTAGCACTTTTTGCCCCAAATAAACGGATACTCCCCGTTTCGCTGCGGCTTTATCAATGGCAGAGTTGGGGGGGATCAGGTCGGCGACATCGGCAATATGAATGCCTAAGCGCCAGCCTTCTTCTAAGCGCTCCAGGCTGATGGCATCATCAAAGGTGTCCATGTGATGAGCATATTCCCCTGGTTTGATGGTGAAGGTTAGTAGAGAGCGGAGATCTCGGCGCTTCCCTTCCCCTATTCCTTTCGGTTGTAAGTGGGCCGCTTCTTCGAGAACCGCAGGGGAAAAGATTTTGGGGAGGTCATGTTTACAGCGAACTATTTCCGTATCTGCGGCTTCTTCCGCATTGAGTCCCAGAACTTGGGTAACTTCTCCAATGGGGGGATAGGGGCCGAGGGGATAGCGCTGAATGGAGACATGCACCAGGTGATCGATCGCCGATCCTAAGGTCGCTTTTTCCGGTAAGCTTAATTCAAACAATAGTCGGTCATCTAGGGGAACCGCTTTGTATTCTCCCTCTTGTAATTTAATACGAGCGAGAACCGATGTTATGCTCCGGTCAACAATCAGGTAAACTTCCCCTTCGGGCGATCGTCGTCTGGAGCCTTCTTTGAGGACACGCACTAAGACGCGATCGCCATTCCAAGCTGTTGATAGATTGCTTTCTCGGATATAAATATCCTCAGCTTCTTCATCATCTTGAATGGCGAAGCAAAATCCTTTGCTCGAACAGCGCAGTTTTCCTTCTACCAGTCCATTATCTGGGGCCCGGCGATACCGTCCTCGGTCTTTGATCAGTATCCCCATTTTCTCTAGAGCATCCAGAGCGATTTGCAGTTGACGTAAACTGCTCTCACCCTGTAGACCTAGTTTTTTTTCTAGGACTTTGGGCGCGATTAGTTTATCGTCAGTGAAATTGGAGAGCAAATTGGCGATCGTGAATTCCATGTAGCGATACGTCCTTGATTGTCTGTGTCTTTACAGCCAGTTGGCTATCTGGATAGGGCGAGGCGGTTCATGGAGGTTGAACCCGCCTAAATTAAATCTGGATTAGATCGGGTCAATAGTATGGGGATGATCTAAATCCAATTATTGCCTTTAGGGTGGGGCTGTTGCTTAACAAGAGTCTGAATGAGTACAGACCCTTACCCGTATTGAAACGCTTCAGCCTTAATCTAAGGGCGACCCAATCAGGAATCAGGTGGATATTTCTCTCTTCTTTGACTAGCCGCCGACCCAAACCCATGGAGATGATTCAGTTGCGGCCGCCAGTGGTCTCAGCGAAGACTCAGGAGGAGGAAATCATGGTCAAGCCTTTTTTGGGGATACCCTGATACTGGGGTCAACCGAGAAGAGTAGACCGTTGAATATCCCCTTACTTGCTACCACCTGCTAACGTTTGGTGAATTGCTGGTCAATATGATCCGAGGATAAAATTGACTATTTTTAAGTTTATCATTAATTGGGATCAACTCGATCGCCGATCGCCCATTAATGGCGCTCACCGGTAACAATATAAGCCACGCGCTGGCCAATATTGGTGGCGTGATCGGCCATGCGCTCTAAATGACGAATGACTAAAACCAGCAATAAAATGGGTTCGATTTCCCCTTGAATATTCCGTTGATTGGCTAATTTTTGGTACAGGTGTTCATAGTCTGCATCGACAACATCATCTTTGATTTTGATCTCTAATCCTCCTTGAGCATCCAGATTGGATAAGGCCACTAAGCTCATGGCTAACATCGATTGAGTGCGATCGTACATCAATTGCACTTCCCCAATCATAGGATGGGGAGGATAGGCAAAGAGTTTAATGGAAATCTCTGCTAAGTCTTTGGCATAGTCCCCAATGCGCTCTAGATCTCTAACCAACTGCATCATTGAACTGAGCAACCTTAAATCTTGGGTGACTGGGGACTGAAGGGCGATGGTTGTCACACAGTCGAGTTCAATTTGGCGATAGAGTTGATCGATGCGCTTGTCTTGGGGTTTAATCTGATTGGCTGCTTCTAAATCTTTTTCAAATAGAGCTTGACGAGCGAGACAGCAAGAATTTTCCACTAAAGCGCCCATACGCAGAACATCCCGTTGCAAGCTCCGCAACTGACGTTGAAAATAGGTTCTCGTTATACTTGAGGTCGATGTTGGGATATCCACCCGTATCCTCTCCCAACTAAATGCTGATTGATTGCGCTTGAATTCCATCAGTATAGCGACTCGATCTGATAACGGCCGGATTTAATTGAAGCTTAACCCAATACCCCATCACTTGTTAGAGAAAATGTTACGGTATGTAACAAAACTATTCCCCTAGGGGGCAATTTAAGCAACAGTGTTGTACAAACCTAATTTTTCATAGGAGTGTTTGATTATGGCTTTATCCGATACTCAAGTATTTGTGGCTCTAGTTCTGGCTTTAATCCCAGGGATCTTGGCTTTCCGCCTATCGACCGAACTGTATAAGTAAGGTAGAACTGAGCTTCAATGGAGGGTCTTTGAGTATTGTGGGGGAATACTGAAAAAACTTTTGAGAATAGGCGGTTGGAGTTAGCTCTAAGGTGTATTATCAGGGCAGAAATTTCTTTGCACTGTAACCACCTAAAACGCCCATGCTTGCTAGTGAGCCAACCCCCCAAAGACCCTCTCGCTCAGTGACTTCTCTCGATCGTCGTAGGATTCGTAACCAACGTCAGCGAATCCGCCGTCGCTCTTCTCCCTTGGCTGCGGCGATCGCCTGGGAAACGACGATCAAGTTAAGTGTTAATCTGGTTTTGGTGATGGTAGGCACGGGGGCTGTGATGCGCCTGATTCCCCATCATCAGTCAGTAGAAGAAAAGTTAGAGATTGTTGAGATCCAGGTTGAGCAAACTCAAGATCGGGTCACTCAACTGCAACAAGATTTTGACCGCTCTTTCGATCCGCAGCAAGCGAAACGGGTGATGGCAGAACAAAGTCACCGGATCGATCCCCAAAGGCGCTCTGTGGTGTGGAAAAAGGAAACGGTAGATCGCTAAGGGATTTGAGAAAAGCTTTATCCTTCAAGGGGTTTGAGGAGTTGGTCTTGCCAATGGAGAACCCGTTGATGTTGGCGTTGTTCGGCTCCGGAGAGGTGGGGAGCATTTTGGAAGTGGTCGATCGCTCTTTGGTAGTCGGCGATCGCCCAATTCCAATCTCCCATCAGATGGTAGGTGCGTCCCCGTTCGGCGTAAATATAGCCCTCTAAACGACCCATGCGCAGGGCAAAATCGAGGTTATCTAAAGCGAGTTCATAAATCTGAAGTTGGCGGAACGTGATGCCTCGGTTAATCCAGGCTTGGATTTTGAGGGGATTTAAGTCTAAGGTTTGATCGTAATCGAGCAGAGCAGCGTAGAGATCCCCTAGACGGGCGTAGGCATTAGCACGATTATTGTAAGCTCGATCGAGTTGGGGATTAAGTTGAATGGCTTGGTTATAGTCGGCGATCGCCCGTTCGACTTCTCCATCCTGAAAATAGGCATATCCGCGATTATTATAGTAATGGGCAGAAATGGGATCAGCCTCAATCAGACGAGTGAGCAGATTGATGGCTCTTCTGTAGTCCCCTTGTTCTAAGCAAGCTTGAGCTTGGCGGCTTAATTGGCGATCGATGGGGATGATTTTCTCAATAGGTGTATGCTGTCCTGGGCATAAACCGATGCCAGAATCAAAACTAGAAGGTGAAAGATGGATAGCCATGGACTGTACCTCAATGACTGATTAGACTGATGTTTGATACCTTCACTGTAAGGGGAAAATTCTCAGGGAAAAAGTCGAAATGTACCAGTTACTCAGGTGGCTGATGGTAAGATGCAACATATGGAAAAGCGCGGTGCGCTGATCGAGGTATCCCTTACGCTCGGTGGTTTGGGCGATCGCGGCAGCGATGGGTCCCATTATTGCCTAAACGCTCCCCATCTCTCAGTTCAGTTGATATCTGACCCATTTACTTATATCCCTCACCCTTATGACTGTTGAACAAACCTATCCCAATGCCCCCGATGTATCCCCAGAAGACTATTTAGTCGTTGGCTTGGCCAATTGCTTTATTAAGGAAGATGGAGAAGTCTATCCGGTAAAAGTGATAGAACCGATCCCTTCAGCCGCTCTAGAAGCTCTGCTCAAGGGAATTCCTACCTCCTATGAAATGGCCTTGGGAGCCACATTAGGGACGGTACTCATCCAGGAGACCACCCAAAAACCCAGCGAGTTCCCAGAGAATGCCCAGTTCTGTGACGAGTTTGCTGAACGGGCGATCGCCGCAGTACGAAGTTATAAGGTTCCCAGCCATGAACCGGCAAAAACTGAAATTCCCATTGGCACTTGTCGTCAGGATTTCAACTTTTCCACGGAGCGCAAGCGAGTCCTGAATACGACCAATGTTGTCCGCACTGAAGACAACGTTAAGCAACACGAATATACCCATAAGGTGCTTTAAGGTAATGATTAAACTCTATGGTGGCCCCCGCACTCGCGGCACTTTGGTTCAGTGGTATTTGGAGGAACTCGATGTTCCCTATGAATTGATTGCTGTGGACATCCAAGGACAAGCCCATAAGCAGCCGGAATATTTAGCGATTCATCCCATGGGCAAAGTTCCCGCCCTCGTCGATGGGGAGTTTACGATCTGGGAATCTGGCGCGATTTTGATGTATCTGGCGCTCCAGTATGGGGATGCCCAGCGATCGGTGCAAGATATGGCTCAGATGAATCAGTGGGTGATATTTGCTAATGCTAGTTTAGGCCCTGGGGTGTTTATTGAAGCGTCTCGCGATCGCGCCTTAGCAGATTTTATGCCTCCCCTGAATCAACGTTTAGAAGCTCAACCCTTCTTGCTTGGCGATCGATTTACCGTCGCTGATGTGGCTGTAGGCTCCTTGTTATTCTACATGCCGGTAATGCTCCAACTCGATTTAAGCGAGTATCCCGCCATTACCGAGTATATTCAGCGCTTATCAGAACGTCCCGCTTTCCAAAACACCCTCGGCAAACGCTAGATTCATAAAAATGAGACAGGTTTAAAGCCTGTCTCTGGTCAAATAAATGTTTCTGATGTTACATCTATCTTAAGATCTATTTAAACCCAACTGCTGCTTGCCAAACAAAGGCCAGCAGTAGGAAAAAGATAGGAATTACAGGCAAAACATCGATTAGTGGGCCAAACGCTGAATAGGCTTCAGGTAATTTTGCCAACAGCAGTGCTGCTTCCATAAGTGTGTTTTCCTCTCCAACAGTACGGGGCATGATTTTCAGAATTGAGAAAAATATTAACATATAGTGCCCCACCAGGGAATAGGGCACAACCGAAATGCTGGCTTGATCTGGAGTGCGAGCGTCTCGCTCCCTGGATTTTTATATCAAGTCCGGATAAAGGGTGAAGAAGCGGGCAAGATGCCCGCACTCCTCTAATCCCTTGATATTACTGGAGTGGGAGCGTCTCGCTCCCTAAATTTTTAATCATGGTATTTCCGCTTCGCGGACATGAACAATCGGAC
>NZ_JAQPOK010000082.1 GCF_030068445.1 Roseofilum halophilum BLCC-M91
GCTTTACCCCTCGTAAACTTTTAACTATTTGGTTTCAGAAGCTCAGAACTGGCGAGGCATTCCAAGGTGAGAGCTTTGGCTCTTAAATGCAACGTAGCCCTTTAGGGGCTTAGGCGGGTCAGCTACCTAAATTAACGAGGCTTGAAGCCCCGTCTCTTTAGAGCGGGGTGCTGACCATTGATGTGTGGGTTTCCTGAATGGTTGGTGAACCCGCCCCTACAGGGTCAACTTTAACGCCGTTTTAACCGGGAAGATTAGAGCATCATTCTTAACAGTCCTTGTTGGCCAATGAGCAATTCTCGGATCAGAGAGCAAATGCCCACCCAGATAATGGGGGTAATGTCTACTCCTCCGAGGGGGGGAACTACTTTGCGTAGGGGACTTAAAAAGGGTTCAGTGGGCCAAGCGACGACATTGAAGGGAAAACGGTTGAGATCGACTTGAGGATACCAGGTGAGGACAATCCGGAAAATGAACAACAAGGTCATGATTGCCAGGGTGATTCCTAAGATTAAACTGATCAGGCTCAGGGTGGTCATCTGATTTGCTTATATCCCTTATGGTGTGATATCTACTTGTAGGGGCTTTCCGACCAGAAAGCCCCTACAAGATTATACGAATTTATTCAAACTTTTTGATCGCCTTATTGACGGATTCAGTTAAGCTGTTCCAAGCACTATCGAATCCCGATCGCAACTCTGACCAAGCATCCTCACTCGCATTCGATAATTCATCGAGTTTGAGTTTCACGGCATCTCGCTTGGCATACAACTCTTCTAGTGTATTATGGTATTCCACTGAAGCATCGGACTTAGCTTGCTTCGCTTTCGCCTCAAATTCATCAATTTTGGCATTTAAGCGATCCAATTGCGCGTTAATCTTCTCTTGATATTCTTGTCTAGATTCATGAGATTGAGTAGTTGTGTTAGGGGTTTGAGTAGCCATAATGTGTGTGTTTGTTTTCCTAAATCGCTTCTGTACCCTATTAAAACAAATCTAAGGATTGTACACATCTATCTGTAGCTAGATTAATCCAGATGAATGTCTCTACCTATTGGTTGACTCCTCTCTACCCGCAGACAGAGGAAGAATAAGTAGAAATGCTGTTAAACTCAAAACTATAGTGGATTCAATTAAGATTGAGACAATCATAATTGAGACAATCATAATTGGTCTATTGTAGGGGCGGGTTTGAAACCCGCCCTACAACAACCGTGTCTCATTCCTATTTGAATTGACTATAATCGTTTTGATTGACCTGTTTTTTGCTTATTGTCTACACCATGATTCCACCTGACTCAGATATATCAAGAAACACCGCTATTCGCTCCTCCACCAGCGATTATAGCGATCCGGTTGATTCCCGCCGAGTGCCTGATTTTGCCATCAACTTGTTAGATTTTCAGCGTTTAAACTCTATTTCCCGTCGCAATAGACGCTTTCAAAGGCGTTTACTCCAGAAAGTTTTGGCTATGGCTCATCAAGATCAAAATCAACTCTTGACTGAATTGGACAATCAAAATTGGCCGGTGATTGAGATTACCGCTCATCGGTTAAAGGGATCGAGTGCCAATGTCGGGGCGATCGCCGTTCATCAAGTCGCCACAGATCTAGAAGCTAACGCTCAGTCCCAGAACCGGAGACAATGTGAAGATAGCCTCACTCTTTTGAAAGAAAAGTTAGTGGAACTCGATGAATTTATTGGGCAACATTATCCCCAGTCGGGGTAAAGCTCAAAAACGAGAATACGGTCGGCTAATTTTCTGGGGAATGTCAACCGTAAAAATACTGCCTTTCCCCGGTTCAGATTCTAGGGTAAGGGTTCCGTGATGAGCTTCAACAATGCGGCGACTGAGATACAAGCCTAGACCGCTACTTAACCGTTTGGATTTACCGGCGATCGCCCAGGATTTACTTTGTCGAAACCGTTCAAAGATTAGGTTTTGTTCTTCAGGAATAATCCCGTGGCCGGTATCCTGGACTTGTAAGCGTATAATATTTTCTTCCGAAGAACGAATTAATTCTAACCGAATATCAATTGAACCTTGTTGGGTGAATTTAATCGCATTTCCCACTAAGTTAATCACCACTCGACGCAATTCTAAGGGATCGCCCATGGCTTGGAAGGGATGGGGAATGGGAGCGCCATCGAGGGTTTCAAAGTTTAATTGCAAGCCTTTCTCTTCTGCCAAGGGACTGAGTTCATCCACGACTTCTTGCACTAATTTCCCATAATCAAACTTAGAAAAGGTTAAGGCTTTGCGTCCTCCAGCATAGCGATAGACTTCAAGCAGGGTATTAACCATGTTGAGCAAATTTTGGTTACTGCGCTGCATGGTGAATAGGGCTTCTGCCATATCTGGAGTTAAGGGGCCAAAGGTATCTTGCCGAAACAGAGAAAACATGCGATCGGCTGCGACTAAGGGCGTTCGCAGATCGTGGGTGAGCCGGGAAACAAAATCTTCCCGTTCATCTAAGGTTTGCTTCAAGCGCAGGAGCGATCGCACCCGTGCTAAGAGTTCATTCACATCAACGGGTTTGCGAATAAAATCATCTGCTCCAGCATCTAACCCTTCAACGACACTCGATCGATCGTAAGCCGTAATCAATAAAATAGGAATAAAGGGTAAATAGGGATTGTCCCGAATGCGCCGCGTAAACGCATACCCATCTAAGTCAGGCATCACCACATCGAGTAAAATTAAATCAGGAACAAAGCGCTCTATTTCTTGAAGCGCTTGTTGACTATCCGATTGACAATTAATTTCGTATCCTTCTTCACCCAAAATATGCTCGATTAACATTAAGTTGTCGGGAGCGTCATCAACCGCTAAAATTCGAGCAGGACGGCGGTTTACAGTCGGATCGGTTGCCATAAGAGTAAACGAGATCAATAATGTTGAGGTTACGGGTCAATTGACTCAACCCGTCGATCGCCCAGTTTTTGGATTCGGAGTCTAGAGTACCATGAGCGCTATCCGTATTGTGTTGATTGAAGACCACGATTTGACTCGTATGGGTTTACGCACGGCTCTGAAACAACAAGATATGATTGAAGTTGTTGGCGAAGCGGCTAATGGCCAACAAGGATTAGAGGTGTTGAAAGACACGGCTCCTGATGTGGCGTTAATTGATATTGGTTTGCCGGATCGTGATGGCATTGAATTGACGCAACATATCCGAGAGTCCGAAGAGTTTGCGTCTCTAACTCCGATTAAGGTTTTGATTTTGACGATGCATGACGATCGCGATACGGTGTTAGCGGCCTTTGCTGCTGGTGCAGATTCCTATAGCTTGAAAGATGCCAGTATTGAGCAGTTGCTAGAAGCGATTTCTACCACCTATGAGGGGAATTCTTGGATCGATCCGGCGATCGCCCGGATTGTCCTGCATCAGGTGCAACAATCTCGCTCTGTTGAGTCGGACTCGGATGGGCCCATACAAACCACAATTCGGTCGGTCGATCCTGAATATCGACAGGTGCTAGAGTCTGAACCCCTGACCGATCGCGAGCTGGAAGTTTTAGAATTAATTGTGGCTGGATGCAATAATGCGGCGATCGCCGAGCAACTCTATATTACGGTGGGAACCGTTAAAACCCATGTTCGCAACATTCTCTATAAACTCTGTGTCGATGACCGCACTCAAGCAGCCGTTCGCGCTCTCCGCTCCGGTTTAGTCGGTTAAAAGACTCCACTCGACCTTCTCTCTACCCAAAGACACAGAGGTGCAATCTTTCCATCGGTAGAGGGGATCTCTATCGGCTGACGGATGAGTAATCTTACTCGATTTTGATAGTCTGTAGATGACGTTGAGAACAGAGGTCAACTTAATTCATGTTTGTACTCTCAGAAATTCAAGCCAACTCTAATAGTTTATCCATTCCTTTATCTGTACTACTTGTCTATGCTGGAGGCTTTTTAGCGGCCGTCATCTTAGGATCGATCGCTTGGTATAACTCCACTCGCTTAGTCGGTTGGAAAGATAAAGACCGTCCGGATATTGTTCCCGATATCGATCGCTAAAACCGATCTATCCCTCAATTACCCTTGTTGAATTTGTTGAATTGGAGAAGACAATCTATGTCTACGATTAATAATCAAAAAACTGCCAAAAACCGCTTTGAACCCCAATACGATCGCGCCATTGCCCCGACGGAAACCAACCGTCGTCAGGAACGAGAAGGGGAAAACTTTAAGCAAACCCCTGATGCTGACGGAGACCTCGATACCACTGGAGGGTATACCGTGGATCGCGAAGGAAAACTGAATAACTTTGCAGTCGAGCCACAAATGTATGTGGAAACTCCCGGAGATCTCGATCATAAAGATGCACAGTTAGAATCCCAACGCCAGGAAACCTATCAAGAGGTGAAAGAAACGGATGAAGATGGGAACCTGTCTATGAAAGAGGATAACCGAGGTAAAGGAGTTGGCATCATCTAATGCCTGCTGTGTATAGCCTGAATAAGATCGAAGGGAGCGATAGGCGATCGCTCCTTTTTTCTCATAAGCGGGTAGCGTTATAGAAGAGGGATCGGGTAATCTATGAATCGCGATCGCTCTTAGGATCGAAAACGAAGAAGACTCCGGTATGATATGGATGATTTCTACTTTCACTGAATTCCGGGTGCGTTGATGCCGTTTTTAACTCGTAACTCTCTACCTCTGCCGGTTTCTCCCGATCGCCTCTATGCTGACTTTTTTCAGGAAGAAGCTGGATATAACAGTTGGCAAATGGCATTTCTCGATCGCACAATTGAGAGTTCTCCCTACCGCAACGATTTGTCAAGCTATGGCGATCGCCTCAAACAACGTCCCAGTTTATACTATGCTGGATGTAAAAATTATTCTCAGCTTAAGGAAAGACCTAAGATTAATGAGAGACGCTTAGATTTTCTGCACCCGGAGATTAAGAATGCTTGCATTTGTATTGGTGGCTCGGCCGGTGGTGCATTTAAGGCCCAATGGTTGGGCAGGAATGCGCTAGAGAAAGTAGAGTTTTGGAGTGCAACCAAGTTTTTGCAGGCGATCAATACCCTAACTCAGGTGACTGGAGAGTTAGAAGGGGCACAAATTGGAGATTCGGAGACAGTTTATCCCTTGGTCGGTGCAATTAACGATCTGGTCAGTTATGCTCAAACCTACGGGAGTTCTAATGCAATCGCGGCCGCATTTAAGTGTTTCCAAACTTATGCCGATCTAGAAACTTGGGTGAAAGAACTCAGTGGACAAGAGGGTTTGGATTTTCAGGGATTATATGGGGAAGAACCCTTTACACCCCACCCACAAATTACTCGCAATGAAGAGATCTTGCTCTCGGCGGTGGAGGAAGTGAAATCTCGCGCAACTCAACCTGGAGAAAATTTAATACCGGCCTATGTTCTGACTCGCATTCTATCGATGGTTGGTTGGCATCATCATTTATCCTCATCAGCTCGAATTCCCGGATTAGGGGATTCTCAGCTTGCCCTATTAGTGCCTTGTTTAGGACGAGATTGTGCCCGTTATGTGGATGTGGCGATCGCCAAATTAGGCATAGAGATTCAGAATCCTGTGATTCTTTCTAAAATGGGATTTGGGCGGAGTTCTGACCGCGATCGCACGGAATTGACCTATAGCTGTTTTGTACAATTTGAGTATCGAGATCAATTGAAGTCTTTGACGATGACGTTACGCGCAGCCAAGGATTTAGGAGATGGCGATCGCGAAGCTGTAGAATTGGATGCTCGGATGGCAACGGAAGTAACAGGAATTATTCGGAGATTGGTGTTAAATCAATTATAGTGCTACATGCTATTTGAGTTGGGACTCCGTTCAGTAACTTCTGCCTCACCTGAGTTAACCTAGAGATGGTGTGAGAGGTGAGATCGATGGTCTTACAACGGTATTTTCAATGGCAATGGCTGATGGCAGTGGCGATACTCGCCGGTTTTTCCCTTCCCCTACAACCGCTTTGGGCAGCCGAACGAGTCTATGTTTCCTTTTCTTTAGTCGAGCGCTCTATTCCAGTACGAGACTTAGAAAACTTTGTCAAAGAAGGAAAAATTAGCCCCAAGTTATCCGCCTATACCCGCTATCTGAATGAGGCGCAACTGAACCGGTTTAAGGAGAGTCTTGAACAACCGATTGATGTCACGGCTTTAGGCATTTCTCAATTTCTGTATTCCCCCCAAGGAGAAGCCTTATTACAGCGCCTGGGGCGAGTGGTGCAAACGGGAGGACGACAACAGGGATTTTATGCCATTCGAGCGGCTTTAATTTTAGCGGCGGCGGAACCAGAGGGGATGACGTTGCTGAATATTATGAAAAAATTCCCCACTCAAGGATTGCGCATTGATTTAGAATCAGCTCTGGATATTGCCCTGGATTTGTATACCTTAGTGCGCCAAACCAATGAAGCCCATCAGGTGGTTGCTCAACAGTCGGCGATCGAGGTTTCTTTCCAGTCTCAAGTGGCAACCGTACCGGAAGGAATTCAATGGAATTCAGCGTTTCCTTTTTCTGTTCCGGAAGGAGAAATTCCGGTTTCTGAACTGCCCGATTTGTTTACTCCGGGCTATTTTCCCTGGGAAAAAGGCTCGTTTACCCTCCGAGATCGGGAGCGAAATCGCACTTATCCGGTGGATCTGTATCTTCCTAACCGTTCCGATCAACCCGCTCCTTTGGTGGTGATTTCCCATGGGTTAGGCTCGAATCGAGAAACGTTTGTCTATTTAGCGACTCATTTAGCCTCCAGGGGGTTTGCGGTGGCGGTTCCTGAGCATTTGGAAAGTAGCGATCGCCAACGGGAAGCGATGCTCGAAGGAAAAGCGAATGAAGTCGCAGAACCGAGCGAGTTTATTAACCGCCCTCTCGATATTACGTTTATGCTCGATGAACTGAGCCGCCAAACCCAACCGGGGGGTACTCTAGAAGGACGGGTAAATATGGATCGGGTGGGGGCGATCGGACAATCTTTTGGCGGTTATACCGTCTTAGCTCTCGCCGGAGCAACCATTAATTTTGACCAATTAGAAGCCGATTGTAATCCCGATAGTCCCTCCTGGAACGTTTCCTTGCTGCTCCAATGTCGCGCCCTAGAGCTAGGGGAAGGCGATCGCTCTCTCAATCTCCAGGATTCCCGCATTCAATCGATCGTTGCCATTAACCCTATCACTAGCCGGGTTTTCGGAGAATTGAGCCTCAATGATATTAACATCCCGGCCATGATTATTGCGGGGAGTAAAGACACCATTGCACCGTCATTTCCTGAACAAATTTTACCCTTTGTTTGGCTCACCAACAGCCCAGAAAAATATCTCGTTCTACAGCAAGGAGGTACTCATTTTTCTACCTTACAATCCGGTGAAGATGACCTTGCTTTACCCAGCTTAGTCATTGGAGAAGATCCCGATTTAGCTCGTCTCTATACCCTAGCATTAGGATTATCATTTTTCCAAACTTATCTCGCTCAAAACTTAGAATACAAACCCTATTTAACTCCCGCCTATATCCAATCTATTAGTCAAGAACCCATGCCTATGAGTTTAATCACTGAACTCGAACTTGAGCAATTGCCAGCAATTTCTCCAGGATTTTGAATGATACCAGAAAATTCTCGAACCTCATTTGATATCATGACTCATCCTCCACTAACAGGAGGAATTAAGACCACTTCATCGCCAGATTGCAAGATGCGATCGGCCTCTACAAACTGCAAATTTACCCCAAACCGGGTGAGGGGTTGCCATGGAGCTAAGTGGGGATGTTCGGCAATCATGCGATGGAGTATGGCAGACACGGGGGTTTGGGGGGGGAATTCCCAGGAGAGTTCAGGGACACCATAGGCTTGTTGATAAACGGCAAATAGCTTAATGGTGACGGGAATAGAAGATGCAGCCATAATTGCTAAACAACACTTAAAGACATCAATTGATCGCTCATTTCAAAGTTGGGGGTTACATTTTGAATATCATCTAACTCTTCGAGAGCGTCTAATAATTTAAGTAGCGATCGCGCTAAGTCTTCTTCTTTCACCTCTACCGTCATATTCGGTATCCAGCGTAGTTCGGAAGTGACGATCTCCAGGTTTTCCTCTTGCAGGGTTTGCGTCAAGTTTTGCAAATTTCCCACTTCAGTAAACACTTCTACTGTTGCTTCATCATCGGGATCGTCCACCCATTCATAGGTTTCTGCTTCTGCTTCCACAGAGACTTCTAATAACCGATCTTCGTCTACCTTACCCGTGAGTCGCACGACTCCTTTTTGGGCAAACATCCAGCTTACACATCCGGTTTCCCCCAAGTTTCCGCCATTTTTATTAAAGGCTTCGCGCACATCGGCGGCGGTACGGTTACGATTATCCGTGAGTGCTTCGATCACGATAGCGACTCCACCGGGGCCGTATCCTTCATAGCGGATAAACTCATATTGGTTATTATCAGCCTCCCAAGTGCCTGCTCCTTTGGCGATCGCCCGTTCTATATTGTCATTGGGAATTCCAGCCGCCTTTGCCTTCTCAATTGCTGTCCGCAGTTGAAAATTACCTGCCGGATCGGAGCTACTGCGAGCCGCTACAATAATTTCTCGCGACACTTTCGTAAATACCTGTCCTCTTTTGGCATCTACCCTGGCTTTTTGACGCTTGATATTTGCCCACTTACTATGTCCTGCCATGATCCGGTTTAGGGATTGAATAATTTACATTTTCTCAATCTTCTATTTTAACGGATGAAAACCTTGAGAGCAACTTGCTTAGACACCTTCCTCACGTTTTCCAGATTCAACCACTGTAATTAACTCCCTCGGTTCTGATAGCAAAAAATCAGGATGATATTGGCATAGGACTTCTGGGAAGTGGAAACCCCAAGCGACTGCGATCGCTTTAACGCCTATTTTCTGAGCTGCTTCAATATCGCGCACTTCATCGCCCACATAGTATACCTGTTGGGGAGACCACCCTTGTTTTTTAATCATCTTTTTAATCACGCGACTTTTACCGAATAGATTTAATTCCGATTCGATAAAGTCAAAGGTTTGCGCTAACTGATGATTGTCTAAGAAAATTTGGACATTCTTGCGGTCATTCGAGGTAATGATCCCCAAGCTACAGCCTTTATTCTTCAGGTTTTGTAAGACTTCGGCCATTCCCTCAACTAAGTTGAGCGTATGAATAACCTTATTCATTTCTTTTCTCAGTCTTAGCATCAAAAAAGGGAGTTTATACCAAGGAACTCCCACTTGTTTGAGTGCGTCTTGAGTGCGGTAGGTTCTGAAGCGATCGAGTTCTTCGGGAGAACTGGGTTGATAACCCAATTCAGGAGCGAGACGGTTGCTAATGTTCACCACCGTATCTAAAGATTGTGCTAATGTACCGTCAAAATCAAAGATTAGGTGTGAAACGGGCACTCGGATCGTTAAAAACTATTTTCAGCTTATCGATCAGCATAACATAAAAAGAGATCCAATTAACCATTGTTCACACCAGTTGTCGCCATGGGACGCAGAGAAGCGGCGCTGACAACAATGGGGGTGATTGCCATCCACTTAAAGACGGTTGTTTTATCGGATTCTTGGGAGATATAAATGGGATACAAGGGCTGAAATTCTTCTTGGGTCAATTCTAGAGAAAATTTATGTAAGGTATAGCAAGTGGGGAGATTGTAGCCTTTTGATATCCTTTGGGATAATTCTGTCCCTAGAGATAAAAAGCGATCGCCAGGTAGATCTAAATCCAATTCTTCCTGAATACCCCGTATTGCCGCTTGAATGGCTCTCTCGCCTGATTTGAGCTTTTCCGAGACTCCCGACACCTGTCGCTCTCTCGTCTCACCGTTATCGAGAATCTGATAGGCTTCAAAGAGCTGTAGCTCGTCAGGTGGATAAGTGACGCGCACACAAGCGACTTGAATATACCGGATACCTTCTTGGATCACCGATTCTCCCGATCGAATCTCTTGTTCGAGTTGTGATATCGTTCTCTGCATGATTGTAACCTTGCTGTATGGCTAAACTCCGGATTAATGAGTGAATCAGAGCAGCATGGATCGAGGTTTAGCGATCGCCTCTTACCCACTCCTGGTCTTCAATTCCCCTTCTTCTCTTATTGTACTTCTCTGTTACTTCCTTCTTTTGCGGGATTTGGAATCACAAAACAGGACTATTTAACCCACGAAATTTTGAAAATCAGTGAAGATTAAGGTTTTTTTCAGAAAGGGTCAACCCTGGAAGTTGATTGTTTTCAGAGAGACGACCTATGTTAAACTACTGATCCAAAAGTGTTGTCGGGTGACCCAGGGACAGACAGGATGGAATCTTCAGCCATGAACCAGAGTTTAATCTCTCCAGAGTGCGATCGCTACCCTCAGCTTACCCAACCTCTGCAATTAGGGGTGCTGGCATCGGGGAGTGGCAGTAATTTTGAGAGCCTATTAGAGGCGATCGCCGCCGGGAAACTCCAGGCCCATATTAAGGTTCTCATCTACAATAACCCAGGAGCAAAAGCCGCCGCTCGCGCTCAACGCTGGGGAATTCCAGCCGTCTTAATTAACCACCGAGACTATAAAAAGCGTCGTCAAGAATTTGATGCCGCCATTGTCGAAATCCTCAAAGAACAGGGCGTAGAATGGGTGATTATGGCAGGATGGATGCGGATTGTAACCGCAGTAATTCTCAGTGCTTTCCCCAACCGTGTTATTAACATTCATCCCAGTTTATTACCGAGTTTTCGCGGGATTCGTGGGGTTGAAGATGCCTTAGAAGCGGGGGTAAAAATTACCGGATGTACCGTACATCTAGCGGATTTAGAGGTAGATACGGGGCCGATTTTAGTGCAGGCAGCCGTCCCCGTGCTACCGGATGATACCCCCGAAACCCTTCATGCCAGAATTCAGGTACAAGAACACCGCATCCTACCCCAGGCGATCGCCCTAGCTGCTCGGCAATATCCTCAATAATTCCTCAATCATACTGAGCGATATCACAGAGACCCACAGGAACGATCAATATAATTGGAGAAAGCTTTTAATCGTGTTACCCATCCTAGTCCCTCAACATCCACAATACCTGCGTAAATATGACCATAGATGAGCGTGAAAATCAACCCGAATTCTCTGTCAGTGGCGATCGAAAACGGGAACAACAGCGACTAAACCTCTTAGAAGAATTAGGCTTACTCGACAACAGTAGTGTTCCCATCTTTGAAGAAGCCACCCAAACCGTCGCCCATTATCTCCAAGTCCCCATCTGCATTTTAGGCATTGTAGACCGTGAAGTCGAATGGCTCAAAGCCGCCTTTGGCCTCTCTCGTCTCGGCCTCATGAACGATTTAGCCGCTCAACGCTCCATTCCCCTCCAACATTCCCTCAGTCGTCAAATTGTTCAAACCCGCAAAAAATGGCTGATTACCGATTTAGCCGATGATGCAGAACTCAACGACAGTTTTCTCCATCAAGAATATGGCATTCGCTCCTATGTCGGCATTCCCCTGATTATCTCTGAAGGCCACTGCATCGGAGCCTTAGCCATCCTCGATCTCGAACCCCATACCTTCACCCCCCAAGAAATTTCCTATCTCGAAATGACCGCTCGCTGGAGTTTAAGTGAATTTGAACGGGCCCATATGCTCAAAATACCCTCTAACCAAACTGGATTAGTGGGCGTTTCTGCTTCCCTACAGTACTCTCGCTCCTCAGACTCTACCCCAGCACCCTCCCCAGTCAATCCCGCCATAAGCAGTAAAAATAAACTCCTCAATCAACTCACTCAAGAACTGCGCACCCCCCTAACCTCCGTCCTAGGGATGGCCAAAATGCTCAACACGGAAACCTACGGCCCCCTGACCCCAAAACAGAAAGAATACATGACCATTATTTATAATAGTGGCCAAAATTTACTCTCCTTGATCAATCAAATTTTAGAATTAGCCGTTCTCGATGAAGTCGCTCCACCCCTCAAAATTAAACCCGTGGATGTGGAAATGCTCTGTCAGCAAGCCACCAATCATTTAGAGTCCTTAGCCAACAGTCAAAACCAACAAATTCGCCTATCTCTTGAACCCGGAATCCGCATTTGGCGTGTGGATAAAGTTTTAGTCCAACAAATTCTCTACCATCTGATAGCGAGTGTGATTGAAGGCGCTGCCGAAGAAAGCACAATTCGCCTTCATGCCTCTCATAAAGAGCATCAATTACTCTTTTCCGTTTGGATTACCCATCCCTGGTTAGGAGAAGGTATTCCTAACCCCGATGAAGTCGAACGCTGGTTCAAGCAACAACAAATGAGTTCCTCTCAGCCCAACAGAGAAACTCAAGACCGTCAAAGGTGGTATTCTGAATCCGATGATTTGACTGATTTCTCTTCCAGTTCAAGCAATGCCCAACCCCCCCTAGAAACCTCTAGCAGCTTAAAAACGAAAATGCAGTTTCTGCGCTTGGAGCTGAGTTTATGCCTAGCTCAACTTCATGGAGGAAGTTTAGAACTTCAAGGAAAACATGCTGCTAATTATCGGTATATCGTCAGGCTCAAAGAAGAGTTATAAAAGTAGATTATAGCTCTATTTGTTCTGGTGTCCGTTGTAAGTATTGGAAAATGAGTTCCGCAGCCAGTTCATTACCGGCGATATTCCAATGGCTATCATTAGGTTTGTAGAGTTGTTCGAGTTCTGAATAGCCTTGAAAGTAAGGGAGCAGATCGAGAAAGGCAATTTCTGCTTCCGTTAGTTCTTCTTGTAAATATTGATTGGGTAAACTAAAGTCAAAATCGTCTAGATTCATCTGTTGAGCATCAATGACTTTAGCTTGCAGGTTTGGGTTGACTTGCAGTTCATCGGGAATCAGAATTACTAAGAGATCGATATCCTGGCGATCGCAGAGTTCTTGAATTTCTCTTAAATACTCCATGGCTCCCTGTACTTGAGATTCTAATTCGGAATTTTCAACCCAAAATAGATCGCTTCTACCCATTTCGATTTGCAAATATTTTTCATCTGTGAGCGTAGGTTGATCGTCTTGATATTCTAGGTTTCCATGAATGACTTTACCTTCATAGCTATTCTGAAGATCGATCAGAAATTTGAAAAATGAGAAAACATAAGAATAAGACCAAATACTGCGCTGGGAATCGTCAAAATCATTGCCGATAAAAAAACTAACCATAACCATGTCTGGATTTAAGGCTAATCCTTCAGTAACCAATAGAGCGAGGTAATCTTTCGGGGAAAGGTTAGGAATTCCCATATTAATGATTTCTAGTTGATAGTCCCGTTGCTTGAGCTTCTCTTCTAAGCGAGTATAATAATTGTAATCATAAGGGACTACGCCATAGGCAAAGGAGTCTCCTAAGCCCAAGATTCTGAATGTTTCTGGGTCTTTTTCAACTTGAAATTCTACATCTTTGAATCCCTGAGAGTTGAGGTTGAAGTTATATTCTGGGGCTAACGGTTTTCCCCGAAACCGGTTATAAGAGTTGTCGTGAAAAATGAAGCTGGGGTTTAAGTAATTGTAGACTCGAAAGATGATTTCTGTCAATCCGAGGGAGATCAAGAGAATTAAGCAGAAGTTAGCGAAAGTTTGGCTTGCTTTTTTAAATCTCATTCGTTTACAAAAAAAGACCCCTCTCAGGATAGCACGCTAAACTGATACAGCTCCCCATTACCGATTACCGATTATTCATCGGTGACTTGAATATCTAGGCTAAAGTCTGTGGACTCGGTAGGGACGATATCAATTTGATAAACTCCGCTTTCGGGAATTTGAGATTCCCAGTAGAGTACATCATAAGCTTCTTCCATCAGCTCTCCTGTGGGATAGCGAATATTCATCGTTACGCTACCTTCAATTACTCTGACTTGCATGATCTGATCTTTTCTGACTCTGACTAAATAGCGCTGAATTTGCTGGCGATCGCTCTGAGAGCTGATTTCTACTCCTGTGGTTCCCGGTGCAAACTGAACCGTTTGGCTGTTAATTTCCGGTTCGGGTTCTGGAGTCGGTTCGGGTTCTGGTGTGGGTTCTGGTTCCACAGGAACATTCAACTGTTCAATTTCCAGTTGATAATCGGTTTCCTGTAACCCTCGCAGGGGAGTGACGATAATGGCATATTCACCAGAGATCGGAAACTCTCCTTCCCATAGAGAAATATCTGTGGAGCGATCGCCGATTGCCTCTCCTTCGGGAGTCAACAGCGTCATCAACACCCCATCCCCAGTAATAAACATGGAAAAGCGATCGCCAGCTTCAGCAGAAATCAGATAATATTGCACTTCATTGGCTTTAAGCGATCCTTCCACCCTCTTCACTTCCCCCGGTTCAACCGTTAACCGTTCCTGATAGGTGGTAGGTAAACTAGGGGGTTTGGGGGTTTGGATCGGAGTCGGTGAAGGTGAAGGAGAGGGGGATGGAGATAGAGAAGGAGACACAGAGGGAGATGGAGATGGAGATTCTACCCCAGGATTATCACCAGGATTCACTGTTTCCACCCGATCCTGACGCAACCAAGCACTCACCACCATCCAAGAGGTAATCCCAGCAACCAAAGCCACGATCGCCCCAATGATCCAGATTTTGGTATAAGAATCTGGTTCTGGGGAGATGGGGGGATGGGGAGATGGGGGAGTCAGAGATTGGGTTTGCAACTGAGACAGGGGAGGGGGAACGGTTGCACTACTGAGAGCTTGTAAAATCTGATCGGCACTTTGCAGGCGATCGCCCGGTTGTTCCGCTAACATACGCTGCAACACCTGGGTAAACAGGGGACTCAGAGCAGAACTGGGTACTCTCCAACTCAGGGTTTGCGGATCGAACAATTCCCCCGGTTCCTTCCCCGTCAACAGCACCAACACCGTCACTCCTAGGGCATAAAAATCGCTACTCGGATAGGCTAAACCCATCTGAATTTGTTCCCTAGGAGCATATCCCACCTTCCCCACCGTTGTCGGCAAAGTTCCCGGTTCACTGCATAATTCGGTTGCCAGTTCCTTAACCACCCCAAAATCAATCAACACCGGCAGCCCATCCTGTTGTCGCCACATCATATTATCCGGGGCAATATCGCGGTGAATCACCCCTTGAGAATGGAGATAGCCCAAAACCGGCAAGACTTGGGTGAGAAAAACCTTAACTTCATCTTCCGAAAACACCTGTCCCCGTGCTTTGCGCTCATCGAGCAGAGTACGATAGGATTTGCCTTCCACATAATCTTGCACCAGAAACAAGCGTCCCTCTTCCTCAAAATTGGCTTGAAACTTGGGAACTTGGGGATGTTGCAATTTGTAGAGAATAGTCGCTTCCCGTTGAAATAACTCCTCAGCCTTCTGCAACCCTTGGGTATTTCTGGCACTAGGGACAAACTCCTTAATGGCGCATAGCTCATTAAAGCGCCCCAAATCTTCCGCCAAGTAGGTACAGCCAAACCCTCCTTGACCTAAGAGTTTCACTAACCGATAGCGACGTTGTAGAATCAAGCCCAAGGGCGATGACATGGCAGAGGTTCTCACTCACAACTCAACAGGCAACTCAACAGGATCTGGCGATCGCCCTGCTTTGATTTTATTATATTTTACCCTCAATCCTCTTTTGCACCAGAAAATCGAGTAATTTCTAATTGCAAATCTTCCACAGCTTGCTCAAGGTTCTCTAGGGCAAGATTCGTTTGTTCAAAAGTTTTTCGGAGATAAATCGCTGTATGTTCGGAATCTGAATTGAGTGCATTTACCCCTTGGCTAATCTGATTAGCACCTTCCTTTTGCTGTTTGATATGGTCGCGCATTACCTCAATTTCTGGGATTAATGCATCCATATATTCTTGGGTAAATGTTTTCATTTGAGAAACTCCATTTTTCACTGAAGATTGCATATCTTGAACAATCGGCTGAATGGTTTTAGCAACCATCGAGGCTTCCGTAGCTAAATGGTTGATCTCTCTCGCGATTACCGTAAACTCTTGACCATTACCATGGGTGTTTGTTCTGGAAGCTTCAATGGAAGCATTCAGGGATAACATCTTAGTTTGGGTAGCAATTCCTGTTATTTTATCAACAATCTTCTTAACACTTCTAGAATCATCATCAATTTTACTTAATTGGCTTGAGACAATATTAACTGAATCTTGGAGCGCATTAAAAGTCGTTTCAAAATTCTCGATCTTAGTTAACAAATGGTCAGCATTTTTAGATATTTTTTGCGTATTTTTAACGACATTTTGGGTTCCTATCACTTGGTTGTCGATCATCCCTTTGAGTTCATTGCTAGAGTCTCGAACGATCTGGGTAACTTGAGTCGCATCTAATACTTTAGTTCCCAATGATTTTAATAAATTAATGCTTTTTTTGAGATCTTCAGATAGATATCGAGTTTTGGTTTTATAGATTTGTATATATTCTAAACATAGTCCAATCAAAGGAACAAGATAAGCAATTATTTTTAGGAAATGGGCAATATTAAAATTGTTGTCAAATAAAGTAGTTGAGCCAAAAGCCATGTAAACTTGGGTCGCTACATTGGGAATGGCACTAATAATTAAGGAATCGGCAAAAATACTCGGCTGTTTTCTGTAGAACATGGGATACAATACCCATCCAGTCAACAGAAATAAAATTAACGGAATCACATCCCAAGGGCGCGTGATCAGCGAGTTGGGAAACATGGTTTCTGGTAGATTGTAACTGGTGGCGGAGAAATAAATAATGGCATAGGCAACAAATCCGAAGACAAGACTAATCACAAATATCAAATTAAATTGTTTTTTGTTTTGGGGATTATTCGGGCTATAATTAATGGAGGGATATACTAGAAGAATTAAAACACCTCCGATCATAATTAGGGCATGAAATAAGCGACAAATCGCCCAAGTGAACGGAATTAAGTTTTGATGATCGGCGACGACATTAATTAAGCGATCGGAGGCTAAGGTATGGAAGGCATCCATCACGCCTGCGAAAAATAAAGCAATCCCTAATGTGGGAGTAATGGGATTTCCTTTGATACTATAATTGAGAAAACTTAACAGAACAATTAAAAGAGCGGCACAACAAGCACTCCATTCTAAAATGGTATGTACAAAGCTACCTGCTAAGGCATAGTGCATGGCATCAACCACTTCGCTATTTTCCCAATTGAGGGCATCTTGAAGATCGAAGGGCTGGCCGGTTGTTCCAAAGTCAATCCCGAAAAGATTGAAGCCAAAAGGGAGGATACAAATAATAACAACTATCCAGGTGATCTGGGAAGGGACTTTATAGTTACTATAAGTGAATGACATATATATACTTTATTCTTCAACCAATTTTTTTGGTATTGATGGGCTATGGTTTAAGGTGCATCTTATTCTATTAGATATTAATAAATGAGTTTGTTTATATTGAACACTTAAACTCTAATCGTTAAAGAGGAACAAATTTTAATTAAATTTTATGGGTAGCCGACAATTCATTTAACTCGATCTTAAGAGAGTGAGAGTGAGGTGGTTTTGAGGGCGATCAAGATCGCCCAATCCAGAGTTCTCAGGAAATTTACTCGAGTGGGTAGGGAACCTCTAACCCATGGTCGAGCATCATTTGCCGATTTCCCATGATTTCGGCAGGGGAACCATCGGCGATCAGGTTGCCGGAGTCGAGGAGGAGGGTGCGGGAGGTGACTTCCAAGATTAAGTCTAGGTCATGGGAAGAAATGAGCAGGGTTTCTGGAGAAGCTTGGAGGAAATGGATTAAACGTCGTCGCGATCGCAAATCCAGATTAGCGCTGGGTTCATCATAAACGATCGCTTGGGGATGCATGGCCAGGACAGAGGCGATCGCCACCATCCGCTTTTGTCCCCCCGATAAATGATGAGGAGGGCGATCGGCTAACTCCGTGACTCCGGTTAAGTGCAAAGCCTTCTGGGTGCGTGATTTCACTTCATCAGGAGACAAGCCCATATTTTCCGGGCCAAAGGCCACATCATCCCATACAGAAGCCGAAAAGAGCTGATCGCTAGGATTTTGGAACACTAAGCCAATTTCCGGCCGAAACTGTCCCACTTCAACCGGTTTACCCCAAAGTTGAACCCCTCCGCTCGTGGGCGATAAAACCCCACACAAACAAAAAAATAACGTGGTTTTTCCCGCTCCATTGGGGCCAATTAACCCCACCCGTTCCCCTTGCTGAATGGTGAAATTGAGATTGTCCAGGACGTTGGCTTGGTCAGGATAGGAAAAATTCAGATTAGAAACGGCGATCGCGATCGTCTTCTGAGTATCTAAGGCTTGAGTCATCAGAAAAATTGGGTCATCGGTAATCGGTAATAGTTTATCTCTTTGTCCCTATTCCCCCATCTCCCCATTCTTACAAGTGAATGATTTTCATTTTGTCCATCTATAGCAGCCCTCAGATAGCCCTAAATTCCATAGAGTCATCCCATTCTCCGTGTCCCCGTGTCCCCGTTTCCCCGTGTCTTGCCCACTCGAATCTTAAAATCATTCCCTTGAGAGATCTCCCCATTCCCCTATCTCCCCATTCCCCTATCCGATCTATGATCGTCACATACCCTTGCAAATCATACTTTAACCCAGCCTATGACTCTACGGTGGAATTCCTTTTCCAGTTTACTGAGTACAACCCTCTTGGTTGCCCTCAATTGGGGATGCACGCCCCAAACGCCTCAAGACTCCTCTGCATCTCCAACTGCTGAAACTATGCCTTTTGTGGCGGTGACTCAGATCGTCGAGCATCCTGCCCTCGATGCCACCCGCGACGGGGTACAGGATGAGTTAAAAGCGGCCGGATATACGGCTGGAGAAACCCTAACTTGGAAGTGGGAGAGCGCCCAAGGATCGCCCGCGACTGCGGCCCAAATTGCGTCTAGTTTCGTGGCGCAGCAACCGGATGTGATTGTGGCGATCGCCACCCCATCCGCCCAAGCTGTCGTTTCTGCCAGTTCGGAGATTCCGGTGATTTTTAGCGCAGTCACCGATCCAGTGGGAGCCAAATTAGTGGAAACACTGGATCGACCGGGTGGTTTAGTCACGGGAGTGAGCGATTTATCTCCCATTGATAGCCATGTGTCCTTAATGCAAGAAATCAACCCCGATCTCCAGACTATCGGTGTTATTTATAATGCTGGGGAAGCCAACGCTGTTTCCTTGGTTGAGTTACTCAAAGAACGGACACAAACTAGGGGACTCTCGGTTGTCGAAGCCACCGTTGCCAACTCCAGTGGTGTGGCTACGGCTGCCCAAAGTTTGGTTGGGAAAGCCGATGTTATTTATGTGCCAACTGATAATACGGTGGTTTCTGCTTTAGAATCGGTGATTCAAGTGGGTATCGATAATCAGATTGGCATTTATTCTGGAGATACGGCTTCCGTGGAGCGGGGAACGATCGCCAGTTTAGGCTTTGATTATTATGATGTGGGGCGACAAACCGGTAAACAAGTCGTCCGGGTGTTGCAAGGAGAATCCCCCGGTGAGATCTCCGTAGAATCTGTGGATACCCTGCAATTGTATGTTAACCCTGAATCTGCCCAAGCCATGGGCGTAACTCTCCCCCCGTCCGTTATCGATCGAGCGGATACGGTGGTTGCATCGGAAGAACCCCCCACCGATCCAGAGTAAACCGGCGATCGCTCTCAGGACAGGGCTTGCTCTTGAGCGTCTACAAGCTGTTGAATGCCCACTTCTGCCATGTCCAGCATCTGATTGAGTTGCTGACGATTAAAGCTGCCGTGTTCGGCAGTTCCTTGGACTTCGATCGCCTCTAGGCGATCGGTCATCACCACATTAAAGTCCACTTGGGCGATTACATCTTCCTCATAGCACAAATCTAAATAAGGCTCATTTTCCAGTAATCCTACAGATACAGCCGCAACTCGATGACGCAAAGGAGACTGGGTTAATTTTCCTTCGGCTAACAATTGATTAATGGCATCCACCATGGCCACATATCCCCCCGTAATCGAAGCCGTGCGCGTCCCTGCATCCGCTTGCAAGACATCCGCATCCACCGTTAAAGTACGCTCGCCCAACTGTTCTAAATCTAAGGATGCTCGTAAACTCCGTCCGATTAACCGTTGAATTTCCTGGGTGCGTCCTGATAATTTCAATACTTCCCTAGGATGGCGCTGGGGAGTCGCATTGGGAAGCATTCGATATTCTGCCGTAAGCCATCCTTTCCCCGTTCCTTCCAAAAATTTGGGCACACTCTCTTGTACAGAGACGGTACACAAGACTTGAGTATCGCCAAAACTGGTGAGTACAGAACCCCAAGCAAACTTGGTGAAGCCACGCTCGAAGCGAATGGGACGGAGCCTATCGGGTTGACGACCATCGGGACGGGGTAGAGCCATAATTGAGGTTAAATTTCGCTGGAATTTGCCATCAGTTGAGTTTGTAGTTGTGCCAGCACTTGGTCTTGGGCTTGGTTCCCATCGATCGTGAGTAGGCGCTGACGTTTGTCATAATAATCCAGAATGGGGACAGTTCGGGTCTGAAAGAGTTCAATCCGTCGTTTGATTAAGTCGGGGAGATCTTCAGACTCACCCATGGCTAACCGTCTCTCGATCATCACTGATTCTGAGGTGTCGAGAAAAATGGCCCAGTTCAGGTGTTGGTGTAACTCATCGAGTAAAAAATCCAGTTCTTCGGCTTGGAACGCGGTGCGAGGATAGCCTTCGAGGAGCCATCCCGTGGTGGTATCTGATTGTAGGAGGCGATCGCGGATAAAGGTAATTAAAATCGGGTCAGGTACAAATTCCCCCCGTTCTACATATGTTTGGCATTGCCGGCCTAATTCGGTTTGTTCGGCGATCGCCCTTTTCAGAATCCCTCCCATGGATACTAACGGAATCTGGAGGCGATCGCACAAACTCCTCGCTTGCGTGCTTTTCCCCGCACCCGGCCCACCCAAAATCACCAATCTCAAGGTTTATCTCCTTCCCAACCCAAAAAATCTGTTTTCATTTTAGGCGATCGCGTAGCGTCTCGGTACGAGAATCGCACTCCCTACTCCTTCAGACTATATTAACTTTTGTTACGCGATCGCACTGTTGACCCAAGAGAAATTTTAAACTCGCCTTGATGAGTTGCTCGATACGAAAACATTATATGGCTTATTTTTGGTTTAAAGCGTTCCACCTCATTGGTGTTGTGGTCTGGTTTGCCGGGTTATTTTATTTAGTTCGTCTCTTTGTTTACCATGCTGAAGCCTCAGAACGAGATGAACCCGCACAAACCATTCTCAAGGCGCAATACGAAATTATGGAAAAGCGCCTCTATCATATTATTACCATGCCCGGAATGGTGGTTACCGTAGCCATGGCCATCGGTTTGATTTCTACAGAACCAGAAATCTTAAAATCGGGTTGGCTGCATATTAAACTGGCTCTAGTTGCTGTATTACTGGCCTATCATTTCTATTGTGGACGAATAATGAAACGGTTAGCAGCAGGTGAATGCAACTGGACGGGTCAACAATTTCGCGCTTTGAATGAAGCCCCAACAGTTTTGTTAGTGGTTATCGTACTTTTGGCTGTCTTTAAGGGGAGTTTACCGTTAGATTTAACAACATGGCTAATTTTTGGACTTGTTGTTTCCATGGTAGCTGCGATTCAACTTTATGCCAAGAAACGCCGCCAAGATAAGGAGAAAATGTTAGAACGTATTGAACAACAAACCTCAGCTTCATCAGCCGGTTAACATCATCTTAGATTACGCGAAACCCCGTAGAGATAAATAACTTATTTTTACGGGGAATAGGGAATCGCGATCCATAGACTGTACTTTCGTGGAAGTATAGCAAGCGATCGCTTTGAGCAAAAATAACGGGTTCTTGTTTGGGTCGAAAAACAAGAATAGAGCGATCGCCAAAAGTGCATCGTAATTCGGGAAAAGCACAAGCAATCTCTTGACCTTCGCTACTTTGATTAATTGCTTCGCACAGCTTGAATTGTAATCGACTGTGTTGAGTTTAGAGTAGTGGAGTGTTTCAGCTAATTGGGTACTTTAGATGTTGGGTAATGCGAGCATCTTGCTCGCTAGAGGAAGGCAGTGAGCATCTTGCTCGCTAGAGGAAGGCAGTGAGCAAGATGCTCGCTAGAGGAAGGCAGTGAGCAAGATGCTCGCTAGAGGAAGGCAGTGAGCAAGATGCTCGCTAGAGGAGGGCAGCGAGCAAGATGCTCGCTAGAGGAAGGCAGCGAGCAAGATGCTCGCTAGAGGAAGGCAGCGAGCAAGATGCTCGCACTATACTATACAGCGTTTTTCGATGTTATGATGTCTCGGTAGTTCATAAACTGGCTTCACCCCCTTCATCCTCCAACTCTAAAACAACATCTTCATAAATAGCATTTAGCGATAACGTAATTCCCAAACTCACCAACTCAATCGTATCACCTTCACTATAGGGAATGAATCGCCACTCTCCAACATCATTCTGCCGAAAAATCTCAACCGTTTTGGTTTCAGAACTCACTAAAACATATTCTTGTAGCGTTGGGAGGCGACGGTACAGGGCGAACTTACCACCGCGTTCGCGTAGCGTCTCCGAAGGAGAATCGTAAGCTTCCGTACTCGGAGAAAGCACCTCAATAATGACGCAGGGATAGCGCATGAATTGTCGGGCACTGCGATCTCGATCGTCGCAGCTAATACTAAGGTCTGGATAGGTAAACGGCCCTTCGTCAGTGATGCCCACCTTAGCATCAGAGTTACGCACCTTGCAGCGTCCCCGTAGCGGTTCTCGCAGGAGGCTTGCCAAATTTAGGGCAATATCTGCATGGGGCAACGTTCCCCCTGCCATCGCGAACACTTCCCCATTAAAATATTCGTAGCGTAGGGGTTGCTGGACTTCCCATTCTAAATATTCCTGTGATGTTAAGCGGGGGACAACTCTGGCAGTACCTTGTGTCATGGCATATTACCCAAAAAATCTGTTTATATTTTAGGCGAGATTGCAACACCTCACGCTCTAACAAGTTCAGTGGCAGGTATGAATTTTTCGGGAGAGTCAAGGCGATCGCATTTAAGATGTCGCAGATTGTTCCTCTTGCCACGCTTTGAATGCACAAGCAGCCGCTTTATCCTTTTCGTCAAGCCCTCGACTTAAGATTTCCCGAAAAGCTTCTTCATCTTGGGTTTCTCGAAAGTATGCTCGGAGTTGCTGGTTGGTCATAGACCCAATATCGGATTCAGGATTAATCATTGGATAGTACCTCTCCTTCCATAGTAATCGAATTATAAAAACTTCAGATGACTCGCATCTCTCTGGCAGAAGATTTAAGATAAGCTCCCTGCCCCAAATGCTCCAAATTGGGATAACAACTCCGGTAATGCGCCTCACTCACAAACAACCACAGAATGCGAGTCCGCCGATTCTGGGGCGGTGCGGGGCAGGGAGCATAACCATCGGTGTAAATAATCAGCCCATCGTAATCCCGATGTTCCTCCAGATAGGCCAAAACTGGGTCAAAATTCGTCCCGCCTCGTCCTGTTAATTGCACCTCACGCTTGGCGCGACGGAAGGTCATCACGTCGGCGGTAATCTGAGTATCAAATTGAATGACATCGATCGCGGGCACGCCATAATTAAAAAAGCGATTCACCACCGAAAACCCCTGCCGTAGCTCTTTCGTTCCCATTGAGCCACTCACATCAATGGCAAAGAGCAAACGGGTGGTAAAATCACGACGACTGCCCATATAGGCGAACCCATAGCGGCGATTCGGTTTCATGCGCGTTAGCCGTCGCTGTTGGCTGAGAATAGAGGTGCGAAACTTGCGTAAAACTGCCCGATAGTCCAGCTTGGGGTGCAGATTCGCTAAGATATGTTCGCGCAATTTGCCGCCAATGCTGCCCCAACTGTCATTAGCTTGGGCCATTCTCACCAGATCGTCCAGGCGATCGCTCAATAATTCATCTCGATCCCACTGGTCGGTATTTTCCACACCGCTCAGGTTTGCGTCGGTATAGACTTCTAGGAGATCTGGGGTTGAAGAGTCGGAAGAGCCGGATGGCAGGGCAGTTTCAACGTCCCCTATGCCTGCTCCAGACGCGACCGAGGCTTTCCCCTGGGGACTGGGGGACTGTCGATCCCCCCTGATTAATAAGGGGAGAACCTGGTCGAGTAATTTGTGGTAGTAAAATTCAAAAAATTGTTTGTCATAACTGCGATCGCCAAAAACATCCCGCGCCCTAGGAAAGGGTAGCTCGGTTTGCAAATATTCCTGGAGCGTTAAATTGCTGGCAGCATAGCTAGTCGCCGAGTGCGCTTGGCGGCGACTGTAGGGATGTTTGAGCAGAATTCGTAGGGCTTCAAACCGTAGGGTAGCTTCTAGGTGGCGATCGCTCAATTGCGCGATAAACTCCGGATTATACTCAATCCGTCCCCGTTGCACGCGAATCGTTTTAATGCGCGGCTCCGACACCAAAGCATGGCTCGTCCAGGTAGCCAGCAACAGTGGCTCAACCAGCAGCCATTTTTCCACAATTCGGGCAATACGGTGACGGGCAATCGGTTTCATCAGAAAAATTGGTCTGAAACCCCGCCCTTCCAGGGCGGCTTTACTAACCATAGGCTACCACAATTACATCTTAGGTGCTACCCTGTAAAAAATCCTTTGACTCCAACATGGAAAGAGCATTTAACTACCGATTTTACCCAACCTTAGAGCAAGAGTC
>NZ_JAQPOK010000083.1 GCF_030068445.1 Roseofilum halophilum BLCC-M91
GGTCATCGACGATCGCAGTCGGAACCCTCTTGTTTCTCCGAAGACCCTGGCGATTGCGGTTGAGGTTTTCCTGTTTTCGGGCCCGTTCTTGGTGGCGGTGGAACAAGACCCGGAAGTGGTAACAGTAGGCCGTGGCAATAAAGGCAAGCGGGATGCAGATCGCTATCACTTCCTCCACCAAGTGATCTGGAGTGGGAATAACGAACGGCAGGACGGAAAGTGCCCCCAGGAAAACGACCAGTTCATCACCTACCGCTTTTCTCCAGTTGGCAGCCGTGGGGATAAAAGGGAAGGCTTCTTGTTTGCCAGCGAAATACTCCCCGACTTGGCGGACATGGGCATAGACGAACGTAGGGAACAAGACCAGCGCAGTAAAAAGAACTGCGACAATGATTAAGATAGCGACACCAGAAATGATGGGGTTGTCACCACTGGCGATCGCCAAGAACGGGACAGAGACCCCAGCAGCCAGAGGTGTAATCACCACAAGGAGTAACCCGATCAAGTTGGCCGTCAACCAAGTAACGAGGGCGCGAATCCAACAGCCAGGGAAGGGGAACCAGCGCGGATACTTCATAACCAAATACCGAATATCATGCCAAAATCTTACCCCAAACAGAGACCCCGATCGCGACTAGGTGCGATCGGGGTCTCTGTGGTTTACAAATCTTCTTAATTGGGCAATTCCTCGACATCGATCGCCCCGGTCAAAAAGTCTAGAAGCGTGTTGGCATCAACATTGCAGATTTCACAAAGGTTTTTCATTTGATCTGGGGAAAACCTAGGGGCTTTCCCCGCCGCCATCCAATCCTGATAAGTCCGCCAACTCATTCCTATCCCTTTAGCGAAAGCCTTTTGACTCATTGCACAGCGTGACTTACGAAGTTTTTCCATAGGGTACTCAAGTTCTGAATCCGAGATATCTGTTGACATATTGATTATAATGCACGATAATCGTGCATGTCACTCTTAAACGTTGACAGCACCCAAAAGCTGCTGGGAACAGCTAAGGGGTGACACCCCCTATTAGGGGGGGATTGATTATATAGCAAAGGGAGGATTTGCCAAGGAAAAACCTAGATGACGCTCTGTAAGCATCAACATTGATGTCTCCCATTCAAATCACAAATCAGGGGTGAGAAGCTACCTCACCCCTTCCTCAACCGCCATGAACGGGAGAGGAAAACAAAAAGCCCCACTCCTCGAAGGAACCGCCACGGACGGGAGAGGAGAGGAGCCACAAATAAAACACACCAGAATTATGGCATTTAATTTTCTTGAAATCAAAAGGCTCGGAACGATGTACCGGGCAGTCGAGGCGGCTCTCCAGAGATTTCCCAACGAGAGCCTACAGAAGACCCAGGACATTCTGGGGCAGCAAATTCTAGCCGAAAGCCAGGTGGATTCAATTGAGGGGATAAGAATCTCCATTGATTGCAGAATCCGGACGTTCCCCAGACCGAAGTACGCGATCGGCAACTATGTAAAGTTCTTCGATCCGAGTGAGGAAACGGATCGCGGATTAATCACCGGGATGAGCTACGGGATGTATCACACCACCCAGTGGTTCTACGAGATAAACGTTGACGGACTCCCCGACGACAGCATCTTTGTAGGACAGGAAAATATAAAAAAAATCCTCCCCCCATGGGAGTCACCGGAGGAGAGTGGGCTATCCGAGGAAACAGTAGCCCTCCTAGAGAGCTTCCTCGACAACTTCGAGAAAAGCCACGGCCCACTCTTCCCAGACGAAGAAAAGGAGTCTGTGGCATGAGCAGCTTAGAGGAGCTTTTCCTTATTAAACTTTCCCGACTGGGGAACACCATAATCTTTCGGGTTAGCTCCCCCCTAGGGATGCTTGTAGTGATTTGCGGCGGCGGGCACGCTGAAATTGCCGGGGAGATTTTCCCGAAGAGGTGCCTCCCGATCGCACACCTTGAATGGATTCGGCAAGCTCATCCATGGCTTGCCCCGTGGATTCAGGAACTGAAGAGCAAGGAGGTTCCATTTTGAAACTGAAACTAACAGCCCAACAAAGACAGTTGTATCAAGACATCCAAGACTACGACCCGAAAGCGGCGACAAATTACCTAAGATCCATCCGCGACTTCCAAGCGGGGAGACCCTGGTCACCCCCCGACTATCGCTTAAGGGTTAATCACGTTTCCAGGAGGATGGCTCAGCGAATGCAGATCCTTCGCCGAGAGGAACAGTGGAGACTCAGCGAAATTGCCAAACACATGAATATCAGCCCGCAAGCCGTCCGTCGTCACTTGAGCGAAGAAGTAGAGAGGGACAATGATTAACAAACTCAATGGAACCCCATGGGCCCGTGGGGTGCAATACATTTGGGAGGGCATCCCAGACGATCAAGTTCAAATCAACGGGGGGTTCGTGGATGGATTAAACCGGCTTCCCCAAAAGCAAAAAACGCAAGTCGCACGGCGGTTCCTAAGCGCCTACTGCGAGACTTGCGACAAGGAAGTATCCTGTCCCCTCTTCTTCGATTTCATTTGCGATAAGCCAGTCGCAGAATGGAAGGTTTCATCGGGTCTTCCATTCTGCGAAGAGTACACCCCATCAGGAGATACACATGAAGAATGATAACACCTTTCGCCAACAAGCCACCCCCACCATCTGCCCTAAATGCGCGGGGCGTGGCCGCCGTATTCGTCAATTCGAGGGCTACTTCTGCAAACTCGCCTGGGTAGAGTGCCTCGATTGCGATTTCTATATCAAGGAATTCGACAAGTCCGAACACCACTCTGTTTCGATCCGCCGCCAGGGAGGACTCTGGTAGTGGTAGTAGAAGTAATAGAACTCCCCCCTCAGATCCAAGAACAGGCAACCCTTGGACTGGTAATGAAACATCGGAAGCTCTTCCCACATAATTTCCCTTGCCGCCCTTATGACCCTTGGCGAGTCGGTTTTTACTGGAATGGAGTCCTACATAACGCAACGCCCAACAGACACGCAACTATAGAGGGGGCGAAAACGGAAATCCGTGAACTTGAAGAAGTATTTGAGGAAGTCCGTCACCTGTTTTAACTCTTTCCCCCGCCCTTGCGGGGACTGACACTTACACGGAGAACGAAAACAATGGATTTTACCGATTGGGATTTTGTCAGAAAATCCGCCCCAGTTATATTTACAGCACTCTACCCAAAGGAGTTTGGGGTACAGCTAGAGAGCGACGTAGCCGCATTCGTGAATGACTCAATCGATATTGCGATCGAGATGTCGAAAGCGATCGCCCGACGAAAAGATCGAGAGATGGAAGATCTTACCGGGCTGCCTACACCCAAGAAAGCCCAAAATCAAGGAGGAAAATTTTAATGTTTGTTCAGCTAACCGATGACATGATTATCGAATCAAGCTGCCTGGTCAGGTTGAGCGTTGCTCCTTTTGATTCGATATCGGAAGGGGAGTTTATTAGCCGAGAGCAAAGACAAGACTGGGATGATATTGAATGGTGGGTCTACGGAAAGGTAGAGGGTCGGCACGAGCAGACCACGACTAATGTCGTCGTCTGCCTTTTCAAGGGAACGAAAGCAGAAGCATACCAGCACTTCAAAATATGTGCCCAGTACCTAGGGCAGTGCCACCAGCGCGGGTTAATCCCTCTCCATGAAGTGGAGAAAATGGTCGATCCGGCAACATTACAGGGGGTTGAGTAATGCTTACGCAAGAAGAGAAGCACGTAATAAAAGAAGTTGCCGGGTGGACGGTCGGGGAGAACTTTGAAGTTCTTGACCAAGACGCACTTTTATCTGAGCTGGCACAAACAATCTTAAGGCTCAGAGAAATTGCAGAGGAGCCTGCCCCCGAAGGTGTGCCAACCCCTGGTTTGTTGATAGAGAAAACATTCCTGAAAAGGGCAAAAAATGCTCTTGGATTCGAGATCGGAGAAAAGGGCGAGTTAGCGTCCGACATCCTCGATCGGTTGCTCAATCTCTTGATCAAGTCAGAGGAACAAAAGAAAGAACTCCGGTTTTTCCTAGACCAAGCCGCATGGCATTACGAGGATATGGAGAGGGAACTGATCGAACGAATCTTGATAAGCAAGAGGACAAAGCAACAAATGAGGGAGGAGGCTTTCTACCTCGGAAAGGAACCCCTCCTAGATCCGCCACTGCCCAGCAAACCATTTTGATCGTTTTTTAGGAGGATGGAGGCTTCGCCTCCTTTTTTTGCCATGGTTGCAGAGTTTGCCTTGCACAGGAGACTGAACTCAAATCACATTTTCGATCAGCCCCCGCCCCAAAATATCGAAGTAGAGGAAAACCTTCTGGGGGGACTGCTCCTCGACCCTTGCGCATGGGACAGAATCGAGGAGTTCGATTTAACCCCAGACGTTTTCTCCTCCCCTTCAAACCAAATCCTTTTTACAGAATTAGCCCAGATGAACAAAGCAGGGCTAAAGGTCGATCTAATCAGCGCAACGAATCACCTTGCAGAACAAGGATTGCTAAACAAAGTAGGGGGGCAAGTGAAGCTTGTCCAACTATTGGAAAAGACGGTTAGCGCGGTCAATATTGACGAGTACGCCAAACTTCTCCTAAACAAATACCAACGGAGAAAAATAATTGAATGCAGCCAGGAGCTGGCTGCATTGGCACAAAACCCCCTCTCCACACTTGAGGATATGGAAGCAAAAAGATCCGCTCTCTCTTCCTATGTGCTAATGAAAGGAGTTCGCCGGGGGGTTGACCTAAGTATCCTTGACAAGGAAATGGAGACCCTGGGCGACGAGGATTCTATAGAGAGAGATCTAAGGCTCAAAAACATGGCCAAGAGGTGGGGTTTTAGCGGGTTGAGAGAAATGAAAGACATTCACGCCCGATGGATCTTGAGTAAAATACTTAAACCAAAATCCTTTAGCCTTGCCTCCTATGAAAAGCATTGCCAGGGTCTGAAAACCGACTGGATTCTACCCGGCTGGATACCTCGACAAGCAGAAATTTGCCTTTATGGGAGTGGAGGGGTCGGCAAGACCCGTTTAGTCCACTCAATGATTTACTCCCTTATCTCTGGGGAGTCATGGGGCGATTATGAGGTTGGAGGGGCCAAGCGAGTCCTGGTGGTGCAGTCTGATCAGGGGGATCGAGAGAATAACCAACTACTTGATATCCAGGGGTTCTATTCTCTGTCCCATGAGCAGAGAGAGCGCTATCGCCTCATCCAAGACTGGACAACAGGCCGGCTGTCCTATTTGAAAAAGGAGATCTTAGAACATAGGCCGGATGTTGTTTTTATAGATTCTCTCACGACCGTCAATGTGGACACCATTACTGACGAGAATTCTATGCGCTACGCGACCCCATTAATCCATTGGAAGCGGTTGGCCCAAGAGTGCGATTGTGCGTTCGTCGTTCTCCACCACGCCAATAAAGGGGGAGGCATGCGAGGAACGACTGCAATCCACAACACAGTAGACGAGGTTTGGCAGTTGTCTCACCGAACAGAGCGCCCCAATGGGGAGGTTGTTTTAAGCATTGAGAAATCAAGGAACCGGGGGCCTTCTCAGTATCTCCTCAAGTACGACTCAGACTCTTGGAGATGGAATGTTGAGGGAGAAATGGAAGGGGAGGAAATCCTATCGATCTCTGATCTGGGGAAAAACATTCGGGCTTGGCTGAACCAAACAGGGAAGAAGCACGAAGTAGAGGAAATATCCGAGGCGATCGGGGCGAGCATAAACACCATCAGAAAGGAGCTGGGGGGACTGCTCAAGGCTGGATTGATATCGGCCGAGCGGGGGAACTCTCGGAGAAAAGTTTACTTTACTCATCTAGCCGATCCAACTGATCCAACTGATCCAACTGATCCGGAACTGATCCGGACGGCTGGATCGGTTGATGAAGTACGCACTCAACCCCTCTCTGTGACTGAGCTTGAGAATGATGATACTACACCCAAGAAATTTAAAGATCCAATTGATCCGCAAAAACCATCCGTTTCGGATGAAACGAAAAATTCAAAAAATTGCGGATCAATTGGATCAGTTCGTCCAAATGAGGCTGAAACCCAATCCTATCAAGCATCCGGAACTGATCCGGGTTTGCGGATCAGTTCCGGATCAGTTCCGGATCAGTTGGATCAGTTAGCTGAAAATACCAGATGGAAGCCCGCCAAAGACTCGGATCTGAGTCCAGGAGCCAGAGTCAAAGTAGTCGGAGCCAACAAATCAAAATGGAGTGGCAAAACAGCTCATATTCGCTGGATCGAGAAGCCCACGAAAACCGTGCCTTGGGGGATAAGGTATGAACTGGACATTGATGGCTTCCCCCGGTTTGAGGCTAAAGAGCTGATGGTTCAGTTTGATGAAGGTCAAATTGATGAAGGTCAAAAACAGCTCTCAATCTTTCCCCCAATGCCAAGGAAGGGCGATCGCGTCTACGTCCCCTTAGACGGGTACTGGGAGTTGGTCGAAGTGCAACGGGTTCACAAAAAAGTCTTTAGTGCCCAACGGATAGAAAAGTTCGACAAAGAAACATTGACGGCCCCCGTCGCCAACGGGTTGAAAGAGTGGCGATCGCAACCAGACCCAATCCGGATCGGTAAAGGGGCTGGAATAACGGATGAACAGGGGCGGGTACAGGAATGGCAGATCGATCTAATTAACTCCACTCACTATATGTGTCGCTGTGCTGGGGGGGAGGGCAGGGCGATCGGAAAACGAGAGGTGAGCCGCACCGACCTTAAATTCCCTGATTGGGTTTACGAGCCAGTAGAGTCATTAGGGGAAGGAGGATGAAGCAACTTAGTACGGTGAGATCGTCGGTCGGCACATTCGATCGCGTAGCCAAACGGGTCAGTTTGATTAATCGAAGCGGGTCTATTCAACTCCGATGGACATATGCAGGGAAACGGTTCCATCTGGCGATAGGCGGGCTGACAAAATCCACTATTGAAGTGGCCTATGCCAAGGCCAACGCGATCGCCGCCGATATCGCGCTAAACCGATTTGATGAATCCTTGGCGAAGTACACAAACCGTCCGACCCCAATCAAACAGGAAGAGACGATCGCGACCCTCTGGGAAAAATACAAGATTAAATCCCAGGGCAAAACCTCCCCCACCACCCAAAAGAGCGTTTGGGTGGAGATTGATAGGGCGATTGAAACTTTGCCCAGAGAGGCGCTAAAACTTTCCAATATTGACGCACTGGGACGGGAATACCTAAAGATCCGGAAGCCATCCACAACCCACCGACACTTTGAATCTTTACAGCCAGCAATCAGGGCAGCGCTACCAGGCATCAAACTTAAAGAGCAACTGCCCAAAAAAGCGAAGAAGCCAATTCGGTTCTTCACCCCTGATGAGGTTCGGGCGATCGTTCAGGGGTTTGAGGGGAACCATTACGAGCGCTATGTAAGCTTTCTCTCGTCCACTGGGTGCAGGCCAGAGGAGGCGATCGCGTTAACCCCCTCTGATATCTCCTCCTCCTCCCAGGGGACTGAATGCACCTTCGACAAGGCGTTCAGCAAAGGGATTTTGTCTCTTTATACCAAAAATCACTTGGTGCGAACCATCCCTGTTTCTGATATGGCCATCCAATCCATTGAAGGGCATCATGGGGCAATCATTTTCCCTTCCCTGACGGGTGAATACATCAACCAAAACAACTTCCGTAACCGGGCGTGGAAACCCTTGGTAAAGAAACTTGCCCAGTCAGGGGCGATCCGCAGATACCTGCCACCCTATGCTCTTCGGCATAGCTTCATCAGCAATATGTATCATCGCGGTGTTCCACTCCCCACCATTGCTTGGTTAGTCGGCGATCGCGTCGAAACCATCCTCAAATTTTATGCAGGGATTGAGCGACTCAGTAGTTCGGATCTTCCCGATCTCTATTGAGTGGCGCAAGATTGGCGCAAAACCAAGGCGATCGCCCTAGCAAAACCAAGGCGATCCATCCAGAATCTGGCGCACGAGTGGCGCGGAATTTTCTTGAAAAGCCTAAAACTCAATGGACGTAACGGGACTCGAACCTGTGACCTCCACGATGTCAACGTGGCGCTCTAACCAACTGAGCTATACGTCCGTAATTTAGGAACTATAGCACAATTTAGCTCATAGATCAAGAATACCAGCATTTTTGCAGAATCAGTAGCAGAAACCGGATTAGGCTGTCCAACTAGCAAAATATAAGATAAGGTACGTCAAGAGTAGAAGCAAGGAAACTCGACCATGGAACCAAAAATTGATTGCGCCAAAGCCTGTGTCAATGGATGTGTCTTAGGCGATCGATGTCCTCACCGAGAATACGCTCAACAAGCCTCCAACTTTATTAAAGACACCTCTCTCGATCGAATGCTAGACATTGCCGATGAGGCTGTGCGAAAAAAAAGAATGGCCCCTCCCCAATGGGTTATCCCTGACTCCAATGAATGATGAATGAGGATTACGAGCCTGGCCTATTCCCAGGACGGCCCGAATATGAGACGCTAATGATAGCCTTTCCATCCGTATTGAGTGTTTATGCAAACTCTACCCAATCCGACCCAAACTCAATCACCCTCGTCACCGGCGATCGCCACGACCATTGAGAGACGTAAAACTAGACCCGTTCCCGTGGGCAATATTACCATTGGGGGCGGCCATCCTGTGGTCGTCCAATCGATGATTAACGAAGATACCCTGGATATTGAAGGGTCAGTGGCAGCAATTCGCAGATTACATGAAATTGGTTGTGAAATTGTGCGAGTCACAGTTCCGAGTCTGGCCCATGCTAAAGCCCTCAGTGAAATTAAGCAGAAACTCAAAGACACTTATCAACCAGTTCCCCTAGTGGCTGATGTTCACCACAATGGCATGAAAATTGCCCTAGAGGTAGCCAAGCATGTCGATAAGGTACGCATTAACCCAGGGTTATATGTGTTTGAAAAACCTAAAGCCGATCGCACTGAATATACAGAGGCGGAATTTGCCGAAATCGGGGATAAAATTCGCCAAACCCTAGAACCCCTAGTGATTTCTCTACGAGACCAAGGGAAAGCCATGCGTATTGGGGTCAATCATGGGTCATTAGCAGAGCGGATGCTGTTTACCTATGGGGATACCCCAGAGGGCATGGTAGAATCAGCACTGGAATTTATCCAAATTTGTGAATCTCTAGACTTTTATAATATTGTTATTTCCCTAAAAGCTTCACGAGTTCCAGTTATGCTGGCAGCCTATCGGCTGATGGTGAGGCGCATGGATGAACTGGGAATGAGCTATCCTTTGCACCTGGGAGTCACAGAAGCAGGAGATGGAGAGTATGGCCGGATTAAATCCACCGCAGGTATTGCTACGCTTCTAGCTGATGGTATTGGGGATACGATTCGAGTTTCCTTAACAGAATCTCCAGAAAAAGAAATTCCAGTCTGTTATAGCATTCTTCAGGCCCTGGGTCTGCGAAAAACCATGGTTGAATACGTGGCCTGTCCCTCCTGTGGACGGACTTTGTTTAACCTGGAAGAGGTGCTGCATAAAGTGCGGGAAGCGACTAACCATTTAACGGGTTTGGATATTGCGGTGATGGGATGTATCGTCAATGGGCCAGGGGAAATGGCAGATGCGGACTATGGCTATGTGGGAAGACAACCGGGGTATATTTCTCTGTATCGCGGGAAAGAAGAAATTAAAAAGGTTCCAGAAGACCAAGGCGTGGAAGAATTAATTAATTTAATTAAAGCGGATGGCCGTTGGGTCGATCCGTAACCTGAAGAAGAAGGGAGGAGGAAGTCGAATTGAATTCTCCGGAATTGGCTCAAATGCGATCGCATAAGGGAACCATGAAAGAGCGATCGCGAAGCGATGGGTCGCATTATCGCCTTCTCTATAGCTCGGTGTAGAGTAGCATGTGTTAGATTGGGCTAAACTCCCCCTAAAGTAATATCCCCGGTTCAGTAAGCTTATGACCAAAACCACACGCGGACTTGTTTTAGGTGCAACGGCAGTTATGCTGACCGCTGTAACCGTTGCTGGTGCAGGAATCCATTTAAGAGGCCAAGCATTTTTCCAAGATGGGCCCAAAGAATTAGTGGATGAAGTCTGGCAAATTATCAACAATCGATATGTTGATGGCACATTTAATCAGGTGGATTGGCAAGAGGTGCGTCAGGAATACCTGAGTCGAAGCTATACCTCGGATCAAGAAGCCTATGGAGCCATCCGGGAAATGTTGAAGCAACTCAACGACCCCTACACCCGGTTTATGGACCCAGAAGAGTTCAACAACATGCAAATTGATACTTCTGGGGAACTGACCGGGGTAGGTATTCAAATTTCCATGGATGAAGAAACGGATCGATTAGTGGTGGTTTCTCCCATTGAAGATTCTCCTGCATTTGAAGCGGGAATTCAGGCGAGGGATTTTATCGTCAAAATTGATGGTGAAGATACCGCAGGCATGGATGTTAATGATGCGGTGAAACTGATCCGGGGCCCGGTGGATTCTGAGGTGGTGTTAACCATTTTGCGCGGTCAAGAGGAGATTGATTTTCCCATTAAGCGCCAACGCATCGAAATCCATCCCGTGCGCTATAGCTATCGTCAGGAAGGGACTGGGAATAATATAGGCTATATTCGACTGACCCAGTTTAGCGCTCCGGCGGCTGAGGAGATGCGCGACGCAATTGAGGATTTAGAATCCCAAGGGGTATCGGGCTATATTTTGGATTTACGCTCAAATCCTGGGGGATTGCTCTATTCGAGTGTGGCGATCGCCCGGATGTGGTTACCCGGCCGAGAGGCGATCGTTTCTACGGTTAACCGACAGGGAGAAACGGAACGGCAACGGGCCAATAATCGACCGTTAAGCGATCTCCCCTTAGTCGTTTTAGTCGATGGCGGATCGGCTAGTGCCAGTGAAATCCTCTCTGGAGCTTTACAGGATAATGGACGAGCAGTGATTGTGGGTACGAAAACCTTTGGTAAAGGCTTAGTTCAGTCAGTGCAACCCCTGGCCCATGGATCGGGGTTAGCGGTCACGATTGCTAAATATCTCACCCCCAATGGTCGCGATATTAATAAATTGGGTATTGAACCCGATATCCTCGTGGAACTCACGGAAGAGCAAAAAGAATACTTGGTTAAACATCGGGATCAAATTGGCACAAAAACCGATCCCCAATATGCCCAAGCCCTGAAGATTCTCACTCAAGAAATCGCCAAACAGTAACTTCTAGAGCCGATCTCTAGGGCTTATAAGTGATATACCGAAAGATTCACTCACTCTGTGAAAAAAAAAGTCATGCTTGATGACCTGCTCGATCCGAAAAAAGCGAGGAAAACCCTTAAAAAAGGCTTCTCAACCCTTCAAAAACTGGCCACCAACAGTTTGACAGATAAAGAAATTGCTGACTCGATCTATAAAGCCAAGAAAAATGGATTAAGCGATCGAGAAGTTGCCAGCTTACTCGAACAAGGTACAAAAGGATATAAAATTATCCAAGAAAACTTGATCGGCAAGAAGAAAAAAAAGGGTTAGCTGAAGTTTTTTCAGCCAACCCTCGTTTTAGATTGCGGTATCGTCATAGACCGTGACTTGAATGGGGCAATAAACATAAAAAATAGGGCGGCAGGGCATTGCGTCCTTAAAGCTCGTGGAGTCCGACGCAATAGCGGGACTGCGAAGCGAGAAGCCCACACTATAGCGTCAGCTT
>NZ_JAQPOK010000084.1 GCF_030068445.1 Roseofilum halophilum BLCC-M91
GCTCACTGCTATACAGCGCTTTTCGATGTTATGAGGTACAGTAATCGAAATTTTAAGGGTTGAGTGCCTTCCCATGAAAAGCCTGAAAAATGGGGATTATAGCGTGAAAAATGGTTTTCCCATTACCAATTACCCATTACCCATTACCGCGCGAAGCGCTGTAACTGGTCACCAACCCCCATTACCCATTACCCATGCAACCCTCCTCCTTTTTAATCAGTTTATTGGTCGTGATGACTGTTATTTTAGGCCTACTCTCTTTTCCCAGTTTCGGACAGTCAGACCCACCCGAACCCGTTAATCCAGATATCCGCTCTCCTGATGTGCAAATGTTATCTCAAGAAGTGCGCCAGCTTCATCAACAAGTCCGCCAGCTAGAATCCCAGGTCAGATCCTTAGAATCTAAGGTGCGGTCTTTAGAATTTTCCATCCGTTAGGAGTCAATCCAATTTCCGATCGTGAATACACCCAGTCACGCCATCTTAAACTTGACCGCTTTGGGAAAGACTAATTTCCCAGAATATAACCGCCATTTCTTTCCCTTCAGCAATTACCGCTTGATCAGTCCCTTTTCCTACTGGAATCCTGCTCATTATGGAGTCTGGGTGTCTGCTATAGAAATACTTCTAGTGATTGCAGGAACTATTTATTGTTGGTCGTTTATCCAGTCTTGGTTCGGTAAAATTCTGATGGTTTTGGTGAATACTGCCTATGTTATTTTGTGGTTTCTATTCTATTTTAGGTTGATTATTTCTTAGGAGTCATATCAAGTCCGGATAATCACTTGTTATTGCGAATGGAAAGCAAAGGAAAGCAATCTAGCCAATTTCGTTACTCTTGGTGATTGCTTCCCTGCGGTCGCAATGACAACTGTCTAACCAGATTTGATATTAATACACAAAAATATTCCCATTGCTAAAACTACCAACCGAGGGACGACCGGGAGCATTCAGAACCGCTAGAGGTTGATTATTCAAGATCCCGCCAGCAGCCGATCCATTAGTATCAAAGAATAACTGACCTTGGGAATCGTAAATAAAGCGGAAATTAGCACCATTTTCGGCATTGCGGTAGGCAGCCGGAGGATTAGCCGGATCGAAGGCAGAATTAGACAAGAACAACTGTCCTTCAGACAATTGTCCCGCCGTTAGACCGGCTCCAAACGTTTGGGCATTCACCAAAATCACACTACTATCACCAAAGCCTTGGATCGTATCTCCCCCTTCATCGACAAAAGTATAGAGATAGTAATCTTGTCCAGATACCCCATTGAGTGTATCTGGGCCTTGTCCTCCGAAGAAGAAATCACTAGAGCTATTGCCTCGGAAGTTCTCGGAGAGGGGCGTACCCGCCACTAAACTACCCGTAATTGGAGTGGGAACAGCCTCGGAAGTCAGTCGAGCAATTCCTCGTCCCGTATTATCTGGAGTGGTAAAGCGCAGGGTGGTCTCCTCGGTAATGCTCAAGCTGGTTTCGTTATATTTACCGGGAGAAACAATAATCGTATCTTGACCGGATATACCTGGTGTGGGGAAGCTATCATCCTGATTATTTCTCAGGATTTGATCTGTACTGGCTGCGCTCACCGTGGTATAGACATTAATCGTTGCTTCATCGGAAACTCTGCCCCCGGTATTCGTGGAGCGCACCACCAACCCAAAGGGCCCATTGCCACCCGGAGCGCTGTTGAGGGTAATATTCCCGTTATTATCAATACTAAAGTTAGAGGTGGAAGCGCCTCCAGTAATGCGGGAAATTTCATAGGATTGAATTCCAGAATTATCTGACGATTGGATTTGCCCGATCGCCGTTCCCGGTTGGGTGGCATCAATGCCACTGTCATTACTCACAGTGATGAGTTCTCCCCCAACTAATTGAGGAGGAGTAGGGGGTTGGGTTCCGGGGGTTGGGGTAGGAGTCGGCGTTGGCGTGGGAGTGGGGGTTGGGGTGGGGCTAGGAGTTGGGCTAGGCAGATCGACGGCAACAAAATCCGTTTCGTTAATCAGAGCAACATTGACATTTTGCAAGACCATTAGATAATCACCCAGTACGGGCCCGGTTTCCCCACCCGCGTTAATAATCTGACGAATGACCACATCATTGGCATTGTCTCCCGTTCCTTGAGTAATAAACAGGTCACTAAAGGTCAACCCGCCGCCTAAGCCGATTTTGTCTTCTTTGTTTACATCCTGGTCAACGAAGAAGTCGGTGACAATATCTGCACCAGAGATCTGGAAACCCCCGGAGTCTGGGGCGATCGCAAACGTATCCCGTCCCGCACCACCGAGCATAATATCCGCGCCCGTACCGCCAAAGAGGAAATCATTCCCCGCTACGGTGTTATCGGCATCTCCTGCTAGGGCATCATTACCGGCATTGCCTTGTAGGGTATCATTACCGCGATCGCCAGAGAGAAAATCATTCCCATCTCCCCCTTCCATTTGATCCTCATTTTGTCCCCCAAACAGAGAATCATCACCCGGATCGCCCAGCAGGGTATCATTTTCCGTACCACCAGCAATAAAGTCTGCACCATTACCACCCAGGAGACTATCGATACCGGCTTCACCGACAACGACATCATCATCATTATCTCCAAAAATAATATCGCTATCATTCCCTCCAAAGAGAAAATCAATCCCTTGGCCCCCTCGGATGCTTTCCAAACCATTGCCACCCTCGATGGTATCGTTCCCTAAATCTCCAAACAGATTATCATTGCCTTCACTACCGACCAGATAATCATCATCTTGACCGCCATAAATGAGATCGTTACCTCCATTCCCATCAATGGCATCTACACCCGTTCCTCCAAAGAGCAAGTCATTAAACGTCCCTCCAGAGATCTGATCGTTACCTGGCCCTCCCAGGACTAAATCAATCCCCTCTCCTCCGGCCAGAAAATCATCTCCAAAGTCCCCTGAGATTTCATCAGCCCCTGTGCGACCAAAGATGGTATCGCTTTCTTGGCCACCAAATAGGCTATCCTTACCCGGCCCGCCATCGATCAGATCGTTATCCTGATTGCCCAGGATCACATCATTAAACCCCAATCCGTTCAGGGTATCATTACCTTGAAAACCATAAATAATATCCCCTTGGTCGGTTCCGTTGAGTAAATCTGGGCCGGGAGTTCCGTTAATCGTTGGCATAGTTGAGCCTCCTCACAACTGAAATTAAGAGTGAAATTAAGAGATTAAGATCTTCATCCCATTAAAGCAAACTTAGCTCAGTTCAGGGTTAATTGGGGGTGAAGGGAGAGTGAAAGCTCTCTTGTCCTTGCCTGATCCTTGAGGTCACCCAGCTTATTGGATTAATTTAATAGAGTTCTTCTTCTTGGTTAGTAATAATTGTGCAGTCGGCTTTAGCATAGGCAACGCAGGTGAGGACATAACCTGCTTCCATTTGCTCATCGGTTAAAAAGGACTGGTCAGTTTGATCTACCAAATCTTCTGGATAAGTTTTCTCTGGCAATAGGAGCTTACCGGCACAGGTCGAACAGGCTCCGGCTTGACAGGAATAGGGCAGATCGACCCCCTGATCCTCTGCTGCGACTAAAATGTATTCATCTTCGGGGACTTCAATGATTTCGTCGAGTTCTTCTTCTTCGTTAATCAGTCGAACGTTATAGGTTTTCTTTGCCATTTCGCTCTTTCCTCGTTAAAGGTAGGGATGATAATCTGCTAATTTATACCCTAATATGACGACAGACGAACCCGATTCCCCATCCCCTTTTGGGTGAAAGGGGGATTGGGGGAGTCTAGATGGTTCGTTGGGTATAAAAATCTTCCTTGAGGCTGCCAACACTAGAGCCATGTAGGATTATATGCTACAGGGTTCTAGATCTCAAAGAACTAGCCCAGTTCTTCTTCCTTATGGGTTTCAATTTTGCAATCCGATGTAGGTTTAGCAATACAGGTGAGAACCCAGCCTTCTCCAATTTGATCGTCATCGAGGAAGGATTGATCTTCTTGGTCAACAGTACCAGAAACGATTTTACCTGCACAGGTGGAACAAGCACCGGCACGGCAGGAGTAAGGCAGGTCAAAGCCTTGTTCTTCAGCAATGTCTAGAATAATTTCATCTTCAGGGCATTCTATTACTTTTTCGCCATCAGGGGTGACTAATGTGACTTTGTATGTAGCCATGGTGTTACTCCTCAGAGATTAGTTGAATGAGTATAAGCTTGGTTAATACAAACGATAGCCAGGGTATTGGCTTAACCGTTTGTAAGATTGCTTGTCTTCCTTCTTGATATTACGGGATTTTGGACAAATTGCAAGCAAAATTTAATCAACAATTTGAATCAGATTGGTGATTTGATTTTCTAATTCCTTATACTTCACCCTTCCAGTCAGTAGCTAAGATTGCAGTTTTTCCCATTCAGGTTATCGGGAAGGCTTAGGGGTTCAAGCATTGAATGGCCTGCAATAATCCTTTGGCTTTATTGAGCGTTTCTTGGTATTCGTTCTGGGGCACCGAGTCGGCGACGAGACCGGCTCCGGCTTGAACGGATAAGGTTTGATCCTCTACGACCATGGTTCTAATGGTAATGGCGCTGTTGAGCTGTCCTTCAAAGTCGTAGTATCCGTATACACCAGAGTACGGGCCGCGCCGATCGCCTTCAAGTTCGTGAATAATCTCCATGGCGCGAATTTTGGGTGCGCCACTGACGGTTCCGGCCGGAAAACAGGCTTTGAGTAAATCCCAGGCTGTATGGTCGCTTCCCAGTTCCCCAATCACGTTACTGACAATATGCATGACGTGGGAGTAACGTTCAATCACCATCAGCTCATCGACTTTGACTGTGCCACTGGTACAGACTCTGCCCAAATCATTGCGCCCTAAATCCACTAACATCACATGCTCGGCGATTTCTTTGGGGTCTTGCAAAAGTTCAGTGGCTAAAGCTTCGTCTTCCTCTGGGGTTGCGCCACGGGGACGGGTTCCGGCAATGGGTCTGACGGTGGCTAGGGTTTTGCCACTGGGGTCTTTTTCGGCTTTAACCATCACTTCTGGAGAAGAGCCAATCAGTTGCCAGGAGCCAAAGTTAAAGTAGGCCATATAAGGCGAGGGGTTAATCAGTCTCAGGGAGCGGTATAGGTCAAAGGGTTTACCGCGATAGGGGGTACTCAGGCGCTGGGAGAGAACCACTTGAAAGATATCGCCAGCAAAAATATAGTCTTGGGCGGCTTTGACGTTGGCACAAAAGGCTTCTGGGGTAATGTTGCTGGTATAGGACAAGGTGGAGTCTGGGTTAATGCGGTTGGGGGGTGTCCATTCTAGGGAAAGATGTTTGCGCGATAGGGGTTTGTTGAGTTTCTTGACGAGGGATTTGATCCGATCGCACCCTTTCTTGTACGCTTTTTTGAGTTTGATGTTGGGATCGCGCACATCTACATAGGCGATCGCCCAAATCTTACGCTTCACCTGATCGAAAATCAACAGATGATCCACCTGCATCCAAATGCCATCGGGCAGAGCCTTCTTTTTCCCTTTATGGACGGGAACCGTGGGTTCAATCCAATGAATCAGCTCATAGCCCCAAAATCCGAATAATCCCCCGATTCCCGGAGGCAGTTGGGGCAATTTTACCGGATGATAGGGTTCTAAACAGTCGGCTAAGTGCTGGAAAGGATCGCCTTGAAATTCTTTTGTACTGCCATCTCGGAAGGTTTGGGTGGTGCGATCTCCTCTTGCTTCTAAGATCCATAGGGGATCGCACCCCAATAAACTGTAGCGACCGATTTTTTCTCCGCCTTCAACCGACTCTAGCAAAAAGTTGTAGGGATGACGGGCACAAACCTTGTACCACGCCGAAACCGGGGTTTCTAAGTCAGCTACCCATTCTTGACACACGGGAATAAAGTTACCTTGTTGGGCAAGCTGTTTAAATTCGGAAAAATCGGGGTAAATCATGGATCGAGAGGTGATGGAACAGGATTGGCCATCCAAGGATATCCTGCTTATGCTGAATCTCAATCATATCGCGCTTTGCGCTGGTAATGGGTAATGGGTATTCAGGATTTTCTACTCTCCGTCTATGACTGAGAGTTCATCCGTCAGTTTTAAGCGTCCTCGATAATAGGAATGGATCAGGCGATCGATGGCGTGTTGTTCTTCTTCCGTCAGGTTTTGCTCTAAAATCGCTGCCATCAGTCCATATCGGTCAGCTTGGGTTAATTCGCGCTTGGTATAGGCTTGAACGATGACATCGCTCAGGGCGCAGGGGAGGAGATTTAAGGAGAATTCCATGGCTCAGTTGTAAGATGACACTCTAAAGGAGCTTTAATGTCATTGTCCTTTGTTTTTCCTCTGGGTTACGTGATGACGGGGGAAATTAATTGTGAGTTCTATCACTATTACAGCGCTTTGTTAGCTCTGTATCATTTGAATTGATCTTAGGCGCACACAGCAGCCACCCAGAAGAGTCCATCTACAACTAGGGTACTGAGGACTGCACCGCTAAAGGCCCACCATGGTATTGATTTCGATCGCAGGGGAATTAAACCGAGTAGCAGCAGGAGCAGGACTAGCACTCCCGCCCAACATCCCCCCCAGGGGGTATAGATTTGGGCGATCGCCTCTTGAAAGACGGGACGGACAAATTCTGGTTCGACGAGCATCAATTGTCGCCAGTGGGGGATCAGGTTAACCAGGTAGAAGTAAATATCGGTGATCGCTGTCCCCAGTAGGGAACCGAGATAGAAGAAATGGCCGATTAATCCCCAAGGATTTTGAGAGCGTCTACAGCGTAAAATGAGGTCGAGTAACACGAAGGGGAGGGCGATCGCCTCGATGGGTAAATGATAGACTGGTTCCCACCTGAGCCATCCCCAATAAATCGAACCCGCTAACCAACTCCAACTAAATCCTAAGCAGAGATCCCCCCAAAGCTTGCCCCAGCTCTGTCTCATCAACAGCAGACTTAAGCCAATCCAGAATAGGGTCATTACAAAACTTAATTCTGGAAAAAGTCGCACTAAGGGCGCTTGGAAGAACACAGGAACAATCACCAACCCCCCAGATGCCAGCCAGATTTGCCAATGTTGAGGGAGTGCCAGCCCTTGCCACCATTCCTTTATAGGATTTGGGGCTGACTTGGATGTTGAGGAAGAGTAGGGGGGGAAGGTTTGTTGAACCACAATTAAGCTTCGTTACTTAACTTTACATTGTTTAAGATATCAGATTTTTCAATCTTGTCTATTACATCTAATATCCCCCTAGGGGGGATACAACTATGATAACCGATCGCCAGAGAAATGAAACCCACAGGCGACAATCCTCTGTTTTTAGCAATAATGGGACAGTTCTTCATCGATGGTTAATAAATGATCAACAAAAGCGGCGATCGCCCCCTCCTCCTGGGGTTGATGTTCCTTTCCGCCCTATTTTTACCCAGCCTCGTGCAAGCACAAGAACCGACTACAAACGCGGTTTCGGGGCAGATTAATATCTTTCAAGCCTTCATTTTAGGGCTGGTACAAGGAATGACCGAATTTATCCCCATCAGCAGCACCGCTCATCTGAAAGTAGTTCCCGTGGCGCTGGGATGGGGAGATCCAGGGGTTGCCTTCTCTGCCATTATTCAACTTGGCAGTATTGGCGCAGTTCTCTGGTACTTTTGGAGCGATCTGAGCCAACTGACTCTAGGAACCCTTGAAGCCCTGCAAAAAAAAGAGTATCAGTCCAATAGCGTCCGCATGGTATTGGGGATAGCGATCGGAACCCTACCCATTGCCATTATCGGTTTAGGCATTAAAATACTTGTACCCAACTTCGACGAATCCCCCATTCGTCAACTCTCTTCCATTGCGATCGCCTCCATCGTCATGGCCATTCTACTCGGATTAGCCGAACAATGGGGCAGCCGAAAACGGGACTTCGATCGCCTGGGAATGCAAGACGGCATCCTCATGGGATGCGCCCAAGCCCTCGCCATCATCCCCGGCGTTTCCCGCTCCGGCTCCACCATTACCGCCGGATTATTCATGGGATTAGAACGCGCCAGTGCCGCCCGCTTTTCCTTCCTCCTGGGCATTCCCGCCATCACCCTCGCCGGATTAGTCGAACTCGCTGGACTAATCGACGAAGGACTCGCCGGAGTGGGCTTATTTCCCCTAATTGTCGGCTTAATCTCCTCCGCCTTCTTCTCCTATGTCGCCATTGCCTGGCTGATCCGCTTTCTCCAAACCCGTAGCACCTGGCTCTTTATCTGGTATCGTCTCATTTTCGGCATCCTTATCTTAATCGCCATCAGCACCCAACTGATTCCCAACCGCTAACCCATGAGTACCATCCGCCCCGCCAAAATCTCCCAAGTTCTACCCGACTCCATCGCCGCCGAGATTGGTTTTGAAGCCGGTGATGCGATCGTCTCCATTAACGGTACAGCACCGCGAGACTTAATTGACTATCAATTTTTATGTGCCGATGAAATCCTCGATCTCGAAGTCCTCGACATTAAAGGCAAAACCCATCAAATCGAAATCGAAAAAGACTACGACGAAGATTTAGGACTCGAATTTGAAACCGCCCTTTTTGACGGCTTAATTCAGTGCAATAATCGCTGTCCCTTCTGCTTCATCGATCAACAGCCCCCCGGAAAGCGAAAAAGCCTCTATCTCAAAGATGATGATTATCGCCTCAGTTTTCTCTACGGCAGTTATTTAACCCTAACCAACTTATCAGCAAAGGAATGGAGCCGCATTGAAGCCATGCGCCTCTCTCCCCTCTATGTTTCCGTTCATGCCACCGAACCCGACATTAGAAACCGCCTATTAAAAAATCCCCGCGCTGGTGACATCTTGAAGCAACTGGAATGGTTCCAAGAACGGCGCTTACAAATTCATGCCCAAGTCGTCGTTTGTCCCGGAATTAATGATAGAGCGCATTTAGAGCAAACCCTTTTAGACTTAGCCCAATTTCATCAAGGAGAAGTTCCCACTGTTGCCTCAATAGCCGTGGTTCCTGTGGGCTTAACCCGGTTTCGTCCCACAGAAGATGAACTGATTCCGGTAACTGTAGAAAAGGCGCAAGAAGTGATTGCCCAAGTGCAAAGATTACAGGAAAAGTTTCAACACCAAAAAGGCGCAACCGTAGTTTGGTTAGCCGATGAGTGGTTTTTAATCGCCGGAGTCGATTTACCGGCCGAATCCCATTATCAAGATTATCCCCAAATTGGCAATGGAGTAGGTTCAATTCGGTTATTTATTCGCGAATTTGCAGAGAAAATAAAAGAAAGAAACGTTTCTCAAGTGTCTCCCCCGAAAACTTTATCTTGGGTGGTGGGAAACACCGTAGAAAAAGCATTTACCCCCCTCGTCAACCAATTAAATCAGATATCAGGCTTGACAATTCAGTTACAAGCGCTCAATAGCGACTATTGGGGACAAGAAATGACCGTTACTGGCTTATTGACGGGGGAAGATTTGCTGCATAAATTATCTGGCAAAGATTTAGGCGATGGCATTTTATTGCCCACGGTGATGTTAAAGCATGGCGAAACTTGTTTTTTAGACGATCGCACGGTGGAAGAGGTGGAAGAAAAATTAGGTGTGCCGATTTTTCTAGTCGAAAATATTGAGGCTTTGCTAAATATAGCGCTTTCCGTTCTATAGGTATGTAGGGGCGAACGGCCGTTCGCCCCTACAGGATTGTCAATACTCATCTATTTGAGAAAGGCTATATAGCCATCAATCTAAACGGTTAACACCTGATTAAACAAGTAACCCACGCTGATAATGCCCACAGTCATTAAGGTGATAAAAACCGCTAACAATTGAGGGCGCAATACCTTCCGCAAAATCACGATTTCTGGCAAAGATAAAGCCGTGACTGCCATGGTGAAGGCTAACACTGTACCCAAGGGGATACCTTTATTAACCAAGGCTTCACTAATGGGCATCACCCCGGCAATATTGGCATATAGAGGCACACCGAGAACCACGGCAACCGGTACAGCTAAAGGATTATTTGCACCGGCAAATTCGCTAATGAATGAGGTGGGGGCATAGCCATGAATGCCTGCACCAATGGCAATGCCAATTACTACATAAATCCAAACGGAGCTGATAATTTGACTCGACTGAGACCATCCCTGATTAAATCGCTCCTTCCAAGTCAGAGAGGAGTCGGAGCTATCCTCTGGGGGGACAGATTGCTCGGACTTTGGCAGTTGCCAAACGAAGGATTCCACCCATCGCTCTAATTTGAGTTGGCCCATGATATATCCAGCCGCGATCGCCAATACTACCCCAAAGCCAATATAGATAAGGGTGACCTTAAAGCCAAACAATCCCCACAGCAACACCACCGCCACTTCATTCACCATGGGGGCAGAAATGAGATAAGAAAAGGTGACTCCTAACGGAATTCCCGCCGTCAAAAAGCCGATAAACAAGGGAACTGCCGAACAGGAACAAAAGGGGGTAATAATTCCCACCAGGGCGGCTAAAATATTGCCACTGAACTGGCGTTTTCCGGCTAACCAATGGCGCACATGCTCTGGTTGTAAAAAGCTCTGAACTGTACCCACCAGAAAGCTAATGATCGTCAGTAAGGTGAGAATCTTGGGCACATCATAGAGGAAAAACCGCAAACTCTCGCCTAGGTGGGAGTCGAGGGGAATTCCCAACAGATGATTGACGATTTGACAGGCCAGCCAATCGAAGGGATAAAAGGGATCGAACATGGGTAATTTTTCTGTCTACTGTTGGGTCTAATTTTGCAAGAAGGGTTTAATTTCGTCTGCACTCATGACTTTACCTTTGGCGACGAGTTTCCCGTTTACCATTAGGGCTGGAGTGGAGAGGACTCCCCGCTTGGCAATTTCGATCGCGTCTTTAATGTGTAAAACTTCTGCATCCAGACTGAGATCGGCGATCGCCTGCTTTGCATTCGTTTCTAACTGCTGACATTTCTTACAGCCAGTTCCCAAAACTTCCACTTGAATGTTACTCATGATCTGACTCCTTCCTGAATTGATCCATCGATTGGGAAAAATTAACCGTATCTAAAACCACACATTCTCGATCCGTGACTTCTAGATTTTGGGCACAATAATTTACCAATGGGGTTAACTGATCGTGGAGAGCTTGTAACTGTTGAATCTGCTGTTCAATCTCGTTAAGTTTCTTACATAGGCGCTCATGCACCGCTTGACAAGTGAGCGATCGCCCATCCTTAAGCGCGAGAATATCCTTAATCTCATCTAAACTTAGGCCCAACCCTTTCACTTGCACAATAAAAGCCAGTCGTTCCATATCGCTCTGACTAAACAAGCGATAGCCTGCTGCGGTGCGCTCAGGAGCAGGAATTAATCCGATCCGTTCATAAAAATAAAGGGTTTGTGGATTAATGCCTAAAGTGCGGGATACTTCGCCGACTTGAAACATAGATCTCACTTGGTTACCAGCTCAATAGCTCTACTCTAAACCCTATAGTCGAGTATAAAGTCAAGACCTTGAGCCAGCCTGATCCTTAGCACGGAGTCAACCGTAATCAATTTTGCTATAGTTGAAGCGAAATAGAGCAAACCTAAATGAGTTATGTAATGGCTGCCCCTCATCCCCCAGCCCCTTCTCCCGCAGGAGAAGGGGAGCAGAAGTCCCTCTCGGAGTGGGAGAGGGATATAGGGAGAGGGCATTTCCCCTTGCACAACTCATTTAGACTAGCTATAGAGTGAATCCTTTTTGCTTATGCCCCGGTCTATTCCTTACCAACCTGTTCTCCTGCGACTCTTACATGGTGGCAGTGCCCTACTGGTGATTTTGGCCCTGATTTCCGGTTTTTGGGTTTATAACACCTATGATGGGCGTTGGGGTAGCCTACCCTTACCCAACCTACCCGATATCCAAGACATTCACGGCACGATCGCCGTTACCTTCCTGCTCTTACTTCCCCTCTTCGCCTTCTATAGTTTCCACATTGGCTATCATCGCCTCATTCAAGAGCAATCTTTTAACCCCTTAAAACAGGTGGGTAAACCGGTTTGGTGGATCTTTATGCACCGTTTAGCCAATACCTTCATGTTGGTGGCCGCCACTTTCGCCGTCATCACCGGTAGAATGATGGAAGAAGAATGGCTTCCGGCTGGAGAAATTGACCGCCCCTGGTATTTAGCCCATTTAGTTTCATGGCTGATTGTATTCCTGAGTTTAGCTCTACATCTGTTACTAGCGGCTAAAGTGGGTGGAGTGCCTTTACTGCGATCGATGTTGCAATTCTCCCGGCGCGATCGAGATACTCCTAAATCTTGGTTGAGAGGTCTGAGAAAAATCTCCTCTAGTCGGCTCTTCCAATGGGTGGAAATCATGGTCATGGGGGGGATTATTTTGGCGTTTCTGCTCCCCGTCCTACCCTCATAATATCAATTCAAAATTCAAAATTCAAAATTCAAAATGGGTAGACTCAAGTGCGATCGCCTGCTTTGTCTACACTCTACGACTCCCCCATTCCCTCATTCCTCCATTCCCCCACCCGGAGCTATTCTAGAACCGCCGAATTTGTGATAGGGTGAAAAGGTTGTCTAATTCGCCTCAAGGAGAAGCTATGACCCGCGCCATTATGGAAACAGAAAAAGGGACGATTAACTTAGAATTGTTCGATCAAGATGCTCCCAATACAGTAAAAAACTTTGTGGAATTATCCCAGAAAGGATTTTATGATGGACTGACTTTCCATCGGGTTATTGATAACTTTATGATTCAAGGAGGCTGTCCCCTAGGCACAGGAACCGGCGGCCCAGGGTACAAAATTAAGTGCGAAATTAATGATAATAAGCATGTAGCTGGAACCCTATCTATGGCCCACGCAGGTCGGGATACTGGAGGCAGTCAGTTTTTTATTTGCCATGCTCCTCAACCCCATTTAGATGGTGTGCATACCACATTTGGTCAAACCCAAGATATGGATGTGGTGAATGCTATTCGTAAGGGAGATAAGATTATTTCGGTGAAAATCGAAGAGTAGGGAATGGGTAATGGGTAAGTAGGTAATACAGCAAACCTAAATGAGTTATGTAATGGCTGCCCCTCATCCCCCTACCCCCTTCTCCCGCGGGCGCTGCCCTGAGCGAAGTCGAAGGGAGAAGAGGGAAAACAGTCCCTCTCCCTTGGGAGAGGGATATAGGGAGAGGGCATTTCCCGTTGCACAACTCATTTAGACTAGCGATAGATAATAGGTAATTAATTGTCTATCGCCCCATTTTCCTATCTCCAAAATTATCCCTCTAAACCGCGACCTAATGTTTGCTCTAGCATCTCTACATCCGGAACTTCTTCTGGTGCATAATATCCGGCTGCTCGTTTGGCTGTAATCTCCACTTGGGCATCTTTGGGAATTAATTCGGGAGGGATGGGAACCCGCTCGATAACTTCAATGCCAGAATTGGTAATGGCATCATATTTCAGGTTACTCATGGATACTAATCGGTCAATGCGGGTTAAGCCTAGCCAGTGTAGGACATCGGGCATAAATTCCTGAAAGCGCATATCTTGAACTCCGGCAACACATTCGGTACGCTCAAAATAGGCTTTGGCCCGATCGCCGCCTTCTTGACGTTTGCGAGCATTATAGACCAGAAACTTCGTAACTTCACCGAGGGCGCGACCTTCCTTGCGGAAGTAAACAATGACTCCTAGACCTCCTTCCTGGGCGGTGCGAATACAGACCTCGATGCCATGGGCAAGATAGGGGCGACAGGTGCAAATGTCAGAGCCAAAGACATCGGAACCGTTACACTCATCATGGACGCGCACGGCGATCGCGCGATCGCCATCTGAAATCGCCCTTAAATCGCCAATTAAATACACCGTCATTCCGCCAATGGGGGGTAAATATAACACCAAATCCGGGCGGGTCACCAACTCTGGAAACATGCCCCCTGTCTGCTCAAACAGGGCCTGACGCAGATCCATTTCCTCGACTCCAATCCGTTTGGCAATTCCCGGTAAATACCACACCGGCTCGATCGCCGCTTTGACAACGACTAAATCCCCACCTTCCTTGAGAATCTTGCCATCAGCTTGCAACCGTCCCTGATTTACAGCTTCCTGAAGTTCAGGCATATTAATATGGGCTTGGGTAATGGCGATCGTCGGGCGAATATCAACTCCCTGTTCATAAAATTGGGTATAAATTTCACCCACACGAGCGCCAAAGGGGTCTAGAGAAACAATCTTATCCGGATCGCTCCAACTGGGATGGGGGCCAATATCAGCCACGGGGGCAGTATTGGTTAAATCTGCTCGATGTTCCGGGTTCAGCGCTCGACGAGCTACCGCTAGGGCCCGATAAATGGCATAGGAACCCGAATGAGTTCCGATCACATTCCGGTGCGCTGGATTAGTTAACGTGGCAATTACCGGCCCCCTAACGATGGGATCGGCATTTCCCCAATCAATGGCGATCGGTTTTGCCCCACTGCTGCGAGGATGGGACGTGAGGACAATGGGTTTAGACTTACGACGGGTTGAATCAGCCATAGAGACCAGGGGAGAGTGGACAATTGACAGTTGTATACTGTATTGTGTCACGATTTTTGAGAGTGGGATCGAAACTTGTCCGCCGATAATGCGACCCATCCCTGGCGCGATCGCATTCCCCAGACGCTTAAACTGATAGAACAACAGTTGTCTTGACCGGCTAATATCCTGCCATTTCCCTATTCCCTTTTGCAATGACCGAACCCCTCAAACTGCAACCCCTTCCCGCACCTTGGATCGCCCCAGAAACCTTTGCCCCTTACGGTCAAGTCATCTGGGCAACCGACGATGGCAAACCCTATGATTCCCAGGATGCCCAACTGATCCTCGATCGCGGAACACCCCGATTTTACATCATGCGCTTGCACCAAAACGGGCGCAAATTTGCCGCCATTACCCGTCATCAAAACTGTACTCAATGCCTGGGATCTCTTGAAGGTAAAGATTGGTTTTTAGGCGTTGCACCTCCGAGCGAGAACTCAAAACCCGACCCAGAGCAGATCCGCGCCTTTCATATTCCCGGTAATTGCTTCGTTAAACTCCACCTGGGAACCTGGCACGCTGGGCCCCATATTGACCACGATTTCGTAGATTTTTATAACCTAGAATTAAGCGATACCAATATTACCGACCATCAAACCTGTAATCTGGGTTTAACCTATGGTCTAGAGTTTGAAATCAGCGATCGCCGATCCTAATCCATAATTCATTCAAAAAGGCTGGGTTGAACCACCAAATTATCGATTCTATGTTGCGCCATTTCTTGATATTGCTTGACTATTTCACAGCCAATAAATTTTCTCTGGTTCTTGAGCGCTACAACGCCCGTTGTTCCTGAACCCGTAAACGGATCAAAAACAATATCTCCTTTCCGAGTTGAAGCCAAAAGGCAAGTTTCAACCAAAGCTTCAGGATAAACTGCAAAATGGGCATCCCTAAATTTTCCTAACGGAATTTCCCAAACTGTCCTTTTATTTCTCCCTTTAGGATGAAAAGCCTGATCCCATCGACCATTGTGTAAGTTTTGATGACCTGAATTTTTTCCTTTTTCTGGTGTCCCATTCCGTTTTCCTAAATGATTTCTTCCTCCTTTCATTTTGGACTTTTCCGTAAAAGTAACATGCGGCTCTCTAATCGCGTCTGCATTGTAGTAATAATTGCTTGATTTGGCAAATAAAAAAATATATTCATGATCCGTTGTGGGTCTATTCTTCACTGAAGAAGGCATCGCGTTAGGCTTTTTCCATATAATATCACTTCTAAGAATCCAACCAGTATCTTTAAGAGCAAAGGCCATGCGCCAAGGAATTCCTTGAAGTTCTTTATTTCTGTAAGTGTCCCCTAGATTCAACCATAACAGTCCATCTTCACGGAGTTTAGGTTGAATCAATTTAAAGCAGGAAACAAGATTTTCAATATATAATTCGACGCTATTTTCTCTGCCAATTTCATGTTTATTGTCCAAGCTATCACTATATTTTCTATGTCCGAAATAAGGCGGACTAGTTATAACGGCTTGCAGGATATTATTGGGTATTTTATCAACCACAGAACGAATATCCCCCAGGAGAATTTTGTTGATTATTTCATCCAGATTATCCATAACTTAAAATATCTTGAATATACTTATTCAATTCAATTTGGGAACAGTCATCAAAGCCCAAGAATTGATTGGGATTCATATTAAAGTGGAATAGCTTATCAATTTTGTTTTGCATATTACCCAGTTCAGAGATAGACCAATTCAGGGCAACAATAACTACTATTATATAATAGCTTTGTGGATCATCCTTAAGTTCTCCAATCGAAGCCATGATATCCCTAGTGAACAGATGGGAATGACCTCCTCCTTCAGTTTCTCGCGTTTTAATTGGCATTAAGATAATTTTTTTAGGGCTACCATCTGAAGGAATAAGTTCTACAGAAACATCAATTGTATGTTGATTGATTTTAATTTGCTTGTCAGCAATGATGATTTTCTTATATTTTCCATAATTGCCATGAATAGCATAATGATTCTGAAATGCTGTAATGATAGCAGTTCGCGCACTCGCCTCAAGATAATGTCCTTTAATGCTACGTCGAGACCCTTCTAGACGATCAATAATAACTTCTCGTACTGTTAACCAGCTAAAACTCTGAACCCACGATCGGTATTCAACAATCAACTCCGCCAAAGTATCAGTTTCTGCCGCTATCTTTTTGATTTTTTTTAGTTTTCTCATGCGTGTAATCAGAGGGGCTAATCTTTGTTGAGGAGCATCCCGAATTATCCATGCAAAGAAATAGAAACAGGCTTTGTTATGGGGATAAACTCTACCAATACCGTCAAAGAGTAAAGGCCGTTTCTCTTCTCTTTCATGATAGCAGGCATCAATAATAGAAATTAGCTCACTTTTACTGACAGACATGAGGATTTGATTTAAATCTTTATGCGATCCAGTTAATCGTTTTGCCGTTCTTTCTACCCAGTCATAAAATGGTTTGGCTTGGTCAGCAAGGTTGGCAAGTTCTACTAAACGATAGTGGGTAATATTAACTTGGTGAACAATCAATTCGTTCATTTGTAATCCTTGATTTTGGGAAGGGGAGAGGGCAGTTAATATTTAATATCATTTAAAGGTTGCGCTAATCTCTTGACCCTCATTCCCCAGTTTCCCTTCGCCGATACTTACAGCAGTAGGTAAGGCACGGCTTAAAGTGGTCGAAGGTGAATCAATAGCGGACTCCTCCTGCCCACCCTAGGAGGATTGGCTTGTCTTTGAACTGTTGCTCAACCGTCTTGTTCGGTTATGATCGCTCCTGTAGAGCTAACCTCGCCTGTTCTCGGTCATCGAAGTGAATCTTTTCTGTGCCTAAAATTTGATAATCTTCGTGACCTTTACCAGCGATTAAAACCCCATCACCCGGTTTGGCTTCCAGGATAGCCTGACGGATGGCTTGGGCCCGATCGCCCATGACAATGGGTTTGGCAGATTCAGGAATTCCGGCCATAATATCCTCAAGGATTTGCTCCGGATTTTCCGTGCGCGGATTATCGGAAGTCACCACCGGCACATCGGCTAATTCGGCGGCAATTTTACCCATGATGGGGCGTTTGGTGCGATCGCGATCGCCTCCACAACCAAACACGCAAATCATCCGCCCTGGAATAAAGGGACGAGAAGCCTTCAGTAAATTTTCTAGGCTATCGGGGGTATGGGCATAGTCTACAATCACCGTAATCTCCTGATCCGGTTTCACGCTCACGCGCTCCATCCGTCCCGGCACGCCCAAGAAGTCAGGTAAACTCGATACCATCGTTTCTAAGGAAATGCCCAGATGTAAGCCAGCGCCAATGGCTGCCAATAGATTGGAGACATTAAATTGACCCACTAAGGGCGACTCGAAGGCCATCTCCCCTTGGGGGGTATGTAAGATTCCTTTCACGCCTTTGGGCTGATATTCTAGATCGCTTGTCCACAGAGACGCGGAAGGATCATTAAGGCTATAGCTCCAAACCTGTTCCTGGGGTAAACGCTCAATTAACCGCTTGCCGTAGGGATCGTCAGCATTAATAATCGCTTTTCCTTTTAAGTAATCTGGACTAAACAGCAGGGCTTTGGCTTCAAAATAATCTTCCATGCTGGGGTGATAGTCCAAATGGTCTTGGGTTAAGTTCGTAAAAACAGACACTTGAAAGGGACAGCCCCAAACCCGTTTTTGCTCTAAAGAATGGGAGCTGACTTCCATTACTCCATATTCACATCCGGCAGCGACTGCTTGGGAGAGCTGTTGTTGTAAGGTGACGGCAAAGGGGGTGGTATTAACTGCCGTTTGGTGATATCCCGGCCATTTGGCGTAGAGGGTTCCCAGGAGAGCCGTCGGCTTTTGTCCGTGGGTTAAAAAGGCTTCAATTAAATGGGTGGTGGTGGTTTTGCCGTTGGTTCCCGTTACGCCCACCAGCTTTAAGGTCTGGCCAGGATGGTTATAGAAGGCGGCGGCTACTTCCCCGCAAATCTTGGCCATATCTAGACCGGAAATCACACAAGCGTCTCCAGGAGGATGCTTACTGAGGGCGGATTCCGAGACGATCGCCGCGATCGCCCCCGCAGCCACAGCACTCGGCCAAAACTCTCCCCCATCCACACGGGTTCCGGGCATTCCGATAAACAGATCTCCAGCTTGACAAGAGTGGGAATTCGTGCTTAGTCCTTTTACATCCAGGTCTAAAGCCGGGTGTGTAGAGACTTCCCCTAATTCACTCACGTTAGGGAGCAACTCGCGTAATTTCATCTGTCAGCCCTCCTCACAGAAATATCCTTTGGCATTTGCACGGGAATTGTTAGTTACTATAGTATTTGTATCAGAATTGGTTCAAAACTGCCGCGACCAAGTTTTGGGCCAGCGCTCAATTACGACCTTGGTTTGGGTAAAAAATTCGACGGCATGACGGCCTTGACCGTGTAAATCCCCAAAAAAGCTTTCTTTCCAACCACTGAAGGGAAAAAAGGCCATGGGAGCAGCTACACCGATGTTAATGCCGATATTTCCGGCTTCAACTTCATAGCGGAATTTACGGGCGGCTGCGCCACTGCTGGTAAATAAACAGGCCATGTTACCCCAGGGACTTTGGTTGATGAGGGCGATCGCCTCTTCTAAGCTGTTGACATGCATTAAACCAAGAACCGGGCCGAAAATCTCTGTGGTGGCGATCGCACTCTCAGCCTGTACCCCATCTAAAATCGTCGGTCGCACAAAGTAACCATTCTCGTAACCGGGAATGTTCCGATTTCTGCCATCCACCAGCAATTGAGCGCCTTCTTGGGTTCCTTGCTCAATTAATCCGTGAATTCTCTGTTGACTAGATTGAGTAATCACTGGCCCCATCTGAATGCCCTCATCCAGACCAAACCCCACCTTGCGCTCCGTGGCAGTAGTGGCGATCGCCTCCCGAAAATCATCTCGCACCGAACCTACAGTGAGGGCGATCGAAGCCGCCAAACAGCGCTGTCCCGCACAGCCAAACGCACTATCAGCCACAATTCTCGTCGTCATCTCCAAATCCGCATCCGGCAGCACAATAATCGGATTTTTCGCTCCCCCCTGACACTGCACCCGCTTCCCCTGCTCTGCTGCTCGACTATAGATATAGCGAGCCACCGGACTCGAACCCACAAAACTAATCGCCCGAATCAGGGGATGATCTAAAATCGCGTCCACCGTCTCCTTCGCCCCATGGACTAAATTCACCACCCCCTTCGGCAAACCCGTTTCTGCTAACAGATGAAACACCTTCTCCATCGTCAGGGGCACTTTCTCCGAAGGCTTAACTATATAAGTATTGCCACAAGCCAGAGCATAGGGCATAAACCAAAAGGGAATCATCGCCGGAAAATTAAACGGCGCTATGACTGCGGCGACTCCCAACGGTTGGCGAATCATGATTTCATCAATCCCTTGGGCAATATCTTCCAGGTTAGTGCCTTGCATCAGAGTCGGAATTCCACAAGCCACTTCCACATTCTCAATCCCTCGCTGTAACTCCCCTTGAGACTCCTTCAACGTTTTACCGCACTCAATCGTAATCGTCTGAGCGAGACTCTCAAAGTCCCGCTCTAGCAAACTTTTGAGCTTAAACAAATACTGAATTCTCTCTTGAGGGGGAACCCTGCGCCAATCCTGTTGCGCTATACTCGCGGCTGTGGCTGCGAGATCCACCTCAGTGGCTGGAGAAACGGGAACTTGGCTCAAAACCTGGCCTGTCGCTGGATTCATCACTGGCATCGATTCCGTTGCTCCAGAAACCCGCCACTCTCCATTGATATAGTTGTGCAGAGTCCCAGTCCCCATACTCATCCCTCCCCTTCTTACGGTTTAGCTTCCCATTCTTCGACTCAATTATAGAATTTTACGCAAAATCTCCAGAGAAATTATAATTTGACTCCTGATAAACCGTTACATTTCTTCAATGTCTGTGAAAATAAGGAGCTATTTTCGGAATCTAGGGGGTCAACTTCACACAATCTTTAAATTTGTGCCCTCTAATTTAAAGTTTCCGTGAATTCCACGAAAAACCCTAGGCGATCTTTCGGGGGATTGTCTATGATAGGAATTGTCAACGAGAAAAGGAAATAGCGATCGCTCTGAGGCGATTCCGTAAAATCCCCTTCCGTATTGAACGCTTCTACGATCTTTTACTCAAACTACTGTTATTTAATTTCAGGAGAATCCTAATGAACTATCTAAATTTATTCCCCCAACGCCTATTCTCTGCCACTGCACTAACCGCAATCACCCTGGGTTTATCTGGGTTAACTGGTGGTAGTGCCCAAGCTCTAGATTTCGGTACATCTTGGGATACCAACTGTCTAGGTGGAGTTGGACCAGAATCCTGTTCTCTACAAAACCACTTTGATAGTCAGACCGTAAGTGGTGGGATTGACGCTGTTGCTGACCAAACTGGCTACGAATGGTTTACCAACACGGCTACTGGAAATGCTACCGGCACTTTCATGTTTGAAGTTGCTGGTTTTGCCCCTCACAACGAGTTCGGGATTTACAACAAGTCAGGTTCTAAGATTGACTTGTTTGGTGGAATAAATGATGCGGGTGATTCAGTGACTGTCAATTTCCTCAGTGGAGGCAAAGTGAGTCGCACCACTCAGCAGTTGGAACCCGGCCCGATCAATGCTCCTGTATGGAATATGTTTGAAGACTTTGGTAACGAATTCGGTTTCTACCTAACCAACAAGAATGGCGAAACCTTCTATTCTCAAAGCAGCAAAAATGACGGCGGTTATCAGCAAGCCGTTGTGTATCAGGGTGATGATGAAACAGTCATGGAGTTGCCAGGAAGAGCAGCAGGAACATTTACGGATAATGAATTCATCATTGCCTTTGAAGATCTCTTCCGTGGAGGAAGTTCCGACTCTGACTTTAATGATTTAGTCGTGATGATGGAATCGATTGAACCGGCTGATGTTCCCGAACCTTCTATGCTGCTTGGCTTGGGTGTTTTAGGTGCGAGTTTCTGGTCTGTTCGTCGTCGTCGTTCTCGCTCTTAGTTCTTAGAGTTTTCCCAGACGTAAATAGACAGAAATAGACATAATGTAGGGGCGAACGGCCGTTCGCCCCTACAGCTTTTTTTAATACAGATCTAGCAGTAGGGGCGAAATATTTTTCGCCCCTATATCAATCTCGATCAGAAAATTTGCGATCGCATATACGCCACCGGCAAACTCACCAGTTTCTTCGGCAAAGACACATAGGCACGCTTCGTAAACACATCATAATCATTGCGTTCAATTGCCCCTAAAATCTGTTGATAGAGCATCAGGGCTGACCAAACCGGCCATCGAGCATCCCGAATCAGATAGCGTACACCCCCTTCTGCTTGTTTATAAAACTTCCGCGCTCGTTGAATTTGGAAGCGCATAAACTGCCGCCAACGGTCATCAATCACCCTATTGAGTAAATCCTCTTCCGTATAGTCAAACAGGGCTAACTCTTCCAAAGGCAAATAAATTCTACCCCGCCCAATATCTTCCCCCACATCCCGGAGAATATTGGTTAACTGATTAGCAATACCCAGAGCTACAGCCTCTTCGATGGGCACATAGGGCTGATTATGCCAAGGTGCAATAGAACCAGACTCATCTACGCCCATCACAGATGTAGACATTAACCCGACTGTCCCCGCGACTCGGTAACAGTATAAATACAAATCATCAAACGTTTGATACCGACTCTGGAATAAATCCATCCGTTGCCCGGCAATCATATCGCGGAAGGGCTGAATATCTAGGGAAAACCGTTCCAGGGTATCGACTAGGGCCACTTCTTCATCGGTCAGGGCATCGCCATCAAACACTTCTTCTAGGCGCTCTTCCCAATGGTCAAGGGTTTCTGGGGTGGTGATTTCACTTTCCTTGCCATCGACCAATTCATCGGTGTGCCGACACCAAGCATATATGGCCCAAATGGCCCGGCGCTTGGCTTCTGGCATTAACAGGGTTCCTAAGTAGAAGGTCTTAGCATAGGTTGCCGTAATTTGACGACAGAGTTCATAGGATTTTTCTAGGGAGACAAGCGGTCTCATGCGAGCAGGCTTCGGTAATTGCAGCATGGGTTACAGAGAGATTCGGCGGTGGGGGACTTAGAGTGCGGACTCAGATTTAGCCGGGGACTTTATTGGAGTTTCCCCCAATTCCTGACTTCTGACAATAGCTTGGGCGGTTAATTTCCCGGATAAGACGGCTCCTTCCATGCTGGCTAGGTAGCGTTGCATGGTGTAATCTCCGGTGAGATAGAAGTTGGGAATGGGGGTTTCCTGGGACGGGCGGTGGTTTTGCCGTCCGGGGGTGGCTTTGTAGACGGAGCGGGGGGTTTTGACGACGTGGTATTTGAGCAGTTGGGTGGGGTTGTCGCCAGTAAAGTGTTGAGGAAAGAGGGTTTTGAGTTCGGCTAAGGTGGCTGCGATGATGTCTTCATCGGATTTGGAGATCCAGTCTTTAGCCGGTGCAAGCACCAATTCCAGCATGGAGCGATCGCTGTTAGCATACTCTTTGCAGGTGTTGCTCATGTCCGCATAAACGCTCAGGAGGGGAGAGCGGGAGAAGAGCAGGTGGTCGATGTCGGTGAGTTTGCGGTCAAACCACAGATGCAGGTTGATGACGGGAACTCCTTCTAAACCTTGCAGTTGCTGGAAGTAGGGCATGGCTCGCCAAGGTTGGGGCAGGATGGTTTTCAGGGGGTCTACGGGCATGGCGGAAACGTAGATATCAGCGTTGAGGACTTCATCGGGTTGGCCATCCATTCCCCGCAATAAGAAGCCGCCTACGCTGTAGTCGTCTTGAAGTAGAAATTGTTTGACGGGGGCGTTGAGTCGCACTTGGCCGCCGCGATCGCCAATATAATCGACTAAAGGCTGGCAGAGTCGTTCTGTGGGCGAGCCATCGAGAAAGGCCATTTTCGAGCCGTTTTTCTCCTGGAGAAATCGATTCAGAGCCGTGAGGATAATCGTAGCGGAGATTTCATCCGGGTTAATGAAGTTCAACGCTTTGGACATAGCGATGAACACTTCGGTTTCGATGCGAGGGGGGACGTTCTGTTTTTTGAGCCATTCGCTAAAGGAATATTGATCCATTTCCTCCACGTAGCTCTGTCCCTTGAGGATAGCTGGAATCAGTCCGATACCAAACTGGATTTTTTCGCTCCAGGTGAGCATGTCATTGTTGCGGAGAATGGCAATCAGGCCATTGATGGGGGCGGGCAGGTTAGGAAAGTCAAACCGGGAGTAAGTTCCGGGCTTTTCCGGCTGGTTAAAGATCATCGAGTGCTGTTTCCATTGCAGCCGGTCTTCGATATCCAACTCTTTGAATAATTGCAGCATATTGGGATAGGCCCCAAAAAAGATGTGCAATCCGGTTTCGTACCAGTCTCCGTCTTCGTCTTTCCAGGCAGCTACTTTGCCCCCTAGGACATCCCGACGCTCTAGGATGATGGGGGTGTGCCCCGCATCGGTGAGGTATTTGGCGCAGGAGAGTCCTGCTAATCCAGCTCCAGCGATCGCAACTCGCATTTAGTTCCTTTTTCGCTCTGTAACATTTCTTATTATTCTACTATAGTTGGCCCAGAGTTCTCACATTTCGATCGAAGATTGCCAAAAATGGAGAAATATCCGAAATGGCGATCGCCGGAAATCTCCCTTGCCAATGGATTGAAGGTGTGATACATTTCTTAATAGTAGAGAAACAACAATGTTGGCTCTACAGACTGCGGAGATCCGAAACAACCGGTAAGCAAAGTTGCCAGTTGCCCAGGTGTCTCCTCTAAGTCTTTTATCTTTTTCTAATTACCGATGTTTGAAGTCAGAGCGTTCCACCTTGTGGAGTCGCAGGAACCTTTGGGCCATTTTTTAAGTTTCTCTAGTCTGATGCATTAGGGACGAGGGATAGTTCTCCTACAATCTCTGTGCAGTTTAGGGACTAGCACAACCGAGATGGATCGAGTTCCAGAGTTTTCCTATGGTGGAAATCATAGGGAAGGTTCACACGCTGCTTGCTTCAAGCGATCGTTTTTCCGACCCATGATTGTTTATTCACCACTTCATCTGGAGTTGCGGCCGATCTTATGTATTTAACTGGTGTTTTCTGGACTCACAATCCTAAAGTTTTAACCACGCCTTTGTTCTGGAGAGCCTTGATATCTATGGGTAAAGGTTGGACATTATTTTGTCAATATTCTTGGCTGATTTCGCCTCTAAAGTGTCTTTTGGCAAGTTAACTCAATTCTCAAGAAGGATGGGTAATGGGTAATGGGTAATGGGTAATTGGTAATGGGTAATTGGTGATTGGTGATTGGTGATTGGTGATTGGTGATTGGTAATTGATTCCGAGGGATACTTGTTTCAATCCCTAATAGGGATTTAAGGGCATTTCAACGCTACATCTGGTAACGATAGCGATGTCGTCGGCTTTCAGTTTCAATCCCTAATAGGGATTTAAGGGCATTTCAACCAACTTTAATTTTTCATCACTCTAGATTTAATTCGGAGTTTCAATCCCTAATAGGGATTTAAGGGCATTTCAACGCAAGATTGCATAATTTATTGTCGTTAATTTGTTTGAGTTTCAATCCCTAATAGGGATTTAAGGGCATTTCAACTAGCGGGGAGAGATCGGGGACGATACTCGAATTCCGGTTTCAATCCCTAATAGGGATTTAAGGGCATTTCAACCCAGCCGTCCCACTTATCTACCGCGTGATCACCATCGTTTCAATCCCTAATAGGGATTTAAGGGCATTTCAACTGCTGGCATCTGAGACCCTTGCCGTATTTAGTTTTCCAGGTACATTTCCGACGATCTCCCTTAATCTTAGCAGAAGGCTGCTGAAAAAACAACCCCAAATCGCTGAAACCCTTGCCCTGTATGGGCCGACGCGGTCTCAAGATCTAAAATGGCTACAACCGAGACCAGATAAGGGATAGAGCGATTGGAGCGCTCAAGGCATTTTCCACACCCCCCCAGCGTCGGAAAAAAAGAAAGGGGAGAGTGAGGACATTACCTTTTGCATGAGTACCTATTCCCTATTCCCCATTCCCTCTCAGTACAGAGTCGATTCGATACCCAAACGATTGAGATCGCGTTCGATTTCCAGGCCCAAGCGGCGGTTGTGGGGGTCGGTGCGCCGGGCTTTTTGTAGGTAGAGTTGGGCTTTTTCCAGTTGATTGTGTTTGAGTAAATGTTGACCTTGAGACTGATAAGTAATCGCTTGCCATTGGCGCACTTCCGGATCGAACGGCAGGCGATCGCGCAAAGCTTCCACCAAGGCGATCGCCCTCGGAAAGCGCTTATTCTTTAACAACTCTCGCAGTTGCTCATAGGAACTTTGTTTTAACTGTTGATCCTGGGGACTCAAAGGCGGAATTTTCACCTTCCGGGGAGGGGGTGCAGGAGAAGGGGTATCCGTCACCATTGGTTCAGGAGGGGGATGAGAAAACGCTTCAAACCCCAATTCCGTATCAGTAACCTCAGAAATCTCCTTTAACAGAATTTCATAGGCTTGAGTTAATTGAATAAATTTATCTTTAGCTCGTCTATCTCCCGGATTCACATCCGGGTGACACACCCGTGCCAAGCGCCGATAGGAAGCCTTCACCTCTGCAAAAGAGGCCCCCGGCTTTAAGCCCAACACTCGGTAATAATAAGCAATATTCATCCCCACACATTAACAGCGATAACACTCCTAATCCCCTTAACTCGTGGATAACGCCCTCTCCCTTGGGAGAGGGATTTAGGGAGAGGGCGTTATCCCTGACTAAACTAAACCCGGTCTACAATCACCTTATCGATCAGACCATACTCTTTCGCCTCTTCAGCAGACAAGAAATAATCCCGGTCTGTATCCTTTTCGATTTTCTCTAAGGGTTGATTGGTGTGTTTAGCCATTAGCTCATTTAACTGGGAGCGAGTCCGCAGAATTTGTTGAGCTTCAATTTGAATATCCGTCGCTTGCCGTCTCCCCACACCGCCAAGGGGTTGGTGAATCATAATCCGAGAATGGGGAAGGGCCAACCGTTTACCCGGACTGCCCGCAGCCAGTAAAAAGGCTCCCATGGAAGCGGCTAATCCAACACAGATGGTGATCACTTCTGATTTAATATGTTGCATGGTGTCGTAAATAGCCATGCCTGCGGTCACCGAACCACCAGGAGAATTGATATACAGATAAATGGGCTTATTCTGGTCATCGGAGTCTAGGTAAAGCATCACTGCTACCAATTGGTTGGCTAAACTATCCGTGACTTCGCGACCGAGAAAGATGATCCGCTCTTGATAGAGGCGATCGTAAATATTAATCCACCGTTCGTAAGGACTTCCGGGGAGACGATAGGGAACACTAGGAACACCGATAGGCATAGGAAAATACCAGAAAAAAATGAACAACAAAACAAAAGGCAAGCTGTTACAGCACTGGGTAATGTTATGAGGCAAGGGCTGTAATTGCCCAGAGTTAGGAACTCATGGCAGGCATGGGCTGGGGAAGATCCTTGGTACTGGCTAATACTTTATCAATTAACCCGTATTCTTGGGCTTCTTCGGGAGTGAGGTAGAACATGCGATCGGTATCTTTGGAAATTTTTTCCACAGATTGGCCCGTATTCTGGGACAAGATCGAAAGCATGGTCTGTTTATTATCCAGCACTTCCTTCGCCCGGATTTGGATATCCGTCGCTTGTCCTTGTGTACCCGTGCGCGGTTGGTTAAGAATGATCGTTGCATGGCCAAGGCTGGCGCGACAGCCTTTGGTTCCAGCCGAAAGGATCATGGACGCGGTTCCCATGGCTTGACCAATGCAGATGGTATGCACGGGGGGTTTAATGTAACTGAGGGTATCGCAGATGGCGAAGGCCTCAGTTTCAAAGCCAACAGCTTCTCCTCCGTACCAAGAGGTTCCGGTGGAGTTGATGTAGAAGTAGATGGGTTTTTCCGGACTTTCAAACTGGAGATACAACAGTTGAGCGACAATCAGTTCGGTAACGTCAACACCGACTTGTTGTTTGACTTGATCGTCGGAAAATAGGGGCATCCCTAAATAGACGATGCGCTCCTTGAGGAGTAAGGAGGCAAGATCGGGGGGGGGAGTTCGATAATAGGCATCTCCGTAGTAGGGAGATTGTACGGCCTTAATCGGTGTATCCATAGACTAGGATTGCTATTGAATGGGTGTTTGCTAATGTTTCTTATGGTAGCGCGATCCGGCGCTGTGCGCTGGGAATGGGGGATGGGGGGACGATTTAGAGTTCAGGAAACCCATCTTCATCTACCCATAATTTTTAATTGATACAAGTCTTCGGGGCGGTCAATGTCGGAGAGAATGGGTAAGAGAAAATAGGATAATTCTAGAGCATGGGCAATATTGAGAGTTTGGGAAAAAACTTCTGAGGTTCCCCAATCAATGTCTTGAAATAATTCAGGGATGGGGTGGGATAGACCAATTAAATAATAACCCCCATCGGCGGCTGGCCCGAGGACTAAATCGTGGGAGGCTAAAGCATGAAAAGCTTGAGCTAAAAGAGGTGGGGTGAGACTGGGGCAGTCGGTTCCAATCACCACGATGCGCTCTGTTCCTTGGGCAAACCCTCGATCGATGGCTCTGTAGAGCTTTTCCCCTAGATCTCCTTGTACCTGACTGCGATAAACTAGATCAGCACCTAACCAGGTCTGCATGGCCTGAGCTGTTGAGCCTGTAAAATAAACCACAAGCTGTATGGCTTCTCTATGCCGATCTTGTAGCTGCCGTCCTTGGGCGATCGCCCATTCGGCCAGTTGACGGTGTAATTCAGTTGCTCCCTGAACCCCTAATGCAGGAATTAAGCGGGTTTTAGCCCTGCCCAATTCTGGATATCGAGTAAAAACTAGGAGTTGGCATGGGCTAGATAATTGGGAAGATAATTCAGGACAATCGCTCACACTTACCTTTGTTGTAATTGGGAACATGACTAGAATCGTAGAAGTTTTACCAGATAAAGGCGCTCTTGTCAGCCGCGCCCTTTCTTTAGTCAAAGAAAAAATTGAAACGGCGATCGCCGACTGCCAAGGCTACTGTACCATTGCCCTAGCTGGAGGCAGCACCCCCAAACCCCTCTACGAGTTCTTGAGCCAAGAAAATCTCCCTTGGGACAAAATTCATGTGTTCTGGGGAGACGAGCGCTACGTTCGGTCTAATCATCCCGATAGTAACGAAAATATGGCTCGCCAAGCCTGGCTCGATCGGGTTCCTATCCCTCCAGATCATATCCATCCCATGCCCACCGGAGCGCAAGACCCCCAACAGGATGCCCAAACCCACGAGACTCAATTACGGCAGTTTTTTGGCAGCTCCTCTGGAGATTTTCCCACGTTCGATATTATTTTGTTAGGGATGGGCGATGATGGCCATACCGCGTCCTTGTTTCCCCATACTGAAGCCTTGGCAGTCGGCGATCGCCTAGTAACTGTCGGCAATAAAGATGGCCAACCCCGTCTCACCTTTACGGTTCCCCTGATTAATCACGCTCGTTGTGCCATCTTTCTCGTCGCGGGAGCCAATAAAATCAATGCTTTAACCCAAGTCTTTGCTCCAGAAGGAGATAGCAAAGCATATCCCTCTCGTTTAATTGCTCCTCAAGGAGAGCTTTGGTGGCTCTTAGATGAAGCAGCAGGGGGATCGCTTAAAAGTTAGGTCTAATTCCATCTTTCCCCTATTGCCTTTTGCCTCTTGCCTTCCCATTTGTCCTATGATTGTTTGTCCCAATTGTACTCACCAAAATCCTGACGGCGCTCAAGTTTGCGAAGCCTGTTATACTGACCTCCCTGCTCTGACCACCTGTTTCAACTGTGGAGCTACAGTCCAACAAGATGCCACCTTTTGTGGGCAGTGTGGAACCCCCTTAAACCCTGCGCCTCCCGATCCAGATGCTTCTGAAGAAGAAGAATCTGTAGAAATTCCTGTCTTAGTCGAACCCGATCCCCTAGTGATTCCTGAGCCAATAACCCGTTCTAGCTCAGAATCATCAGAATCATCAGAAATAGAATCTGAAGCCTCAGAAGTCTCAACTCCATCGTCAGTCAATCGCTCAACCGAACTGCAATCACTAAGCGCTTCCCTGGTGCATGTTTCTACTGGTCGGAGCTTCGAGTTATCTACCCATCTTCCGGTGCTAAACATCGGCAAACCCAACGATAGCCTGCCCCCAGAAATAGACGTTTCTGGATTTGCCCATTCGGATGTGGTCTCACGGGTTCATGCTGCCATTCGTATCGAAGAGGGTCAGTATTATATAGAAGATCTGGGGAGTTCTAATGGAACCTATATTAATCACCTCCCCTTGAGTCCAGGCGATCGCCATCAATTACAAGCGGGCGATCGCATTACATTAGGTAAAAATGATCTGGTAACTTTTTTATTCCAAACCTGACGATCTCTAGATTCTCCCTGAACTAGAAAGTCCAAACAATTCTTCCCTTATTCTTCGTTATTTCTGTGTTATTAATGTGATCGCCCTAACCTTATTACATCCTCTTAAAGATACCCCCATTCAGCATTGGGAATTCCAACAAGAATCCGTCGTGCGGATCGGACGTTCTACGGATAATCATGTCGTTCTCTATAGTGCCGTGGTTTCCCGTCACCATGTGGAACTCCGTCTAGGAGAAGAGTCTTGGGATGTGGTGAACCTGGGAACCAATGGCACTTATTTGGAGGGTCAGCGAATTGAGCAAATGCCGATTACTGGCGAAGTCGTGATCCGACTCGCTCGCTCTGGCCCAAAGATTCAGATTAAAACCGATTTTGAAGCGGATCAATCCCTTCCTTCCTCTGGAGAACCCACATCCAGGAATAAACCCCAGATTCCGGTTAAGCCGATTAATAGCAAAGTCATCACGGCGATCGATCCCTAGGGATTGGGTTCTATCGAGATTTAAAATCCATGAAAAGCGAGACTTTTAGGGGAAAAAGTTTAAGATTCTACTTAATTACTGATTACTGATTACCAGAGAAAAACTCTATATTTATTTTTTGAAGAAATAGAAGTTGGTCGCCTGAATCAGGTGAGTCGAGTTATAATAATTATTTTAATGAGTTCCCGTATTTTGCCTATTGTTGACTATAGTTTTGCTTAATTTAAACTACGTCAGGATAATTTTATGCCAGCGATTACGATATCTTTGATGCATCCGACTCAACCAATAGCTATGCATAGTTGGACGTTTGAGCCGGATCGAGATGAACCCATTCGTATTGGTCGTTCTCACGATAATGACATTGTAGTTTATAGTTCCGTGGTCTCCCGCCATCACGCGGAGCTATGGCCAAGTGAAGAGGGTTGGAATCTTAAGGGATTTGGTGCAAACGGGACATTTGCGAATCAACAGTTGGTCACAGAGGATATTGTAAAGGATGAAACGATCGTCCGTCTGGGAAATTCTGGCCCCAGATTGCGAATTCGTTTAGGGGTTAGCGATCCGAAGGCGAAACTGGTGAGAAAAGGCGATCCTAAACCCCAAAGGGAAGCGAGTGAAGCCCAAAAACATAGTACGTTTATCAATGGCCCTCAAGCCCAATCAAATGATTATTGAATTCACGATTCCTGACCACTGGACAGATTTGAGTCGATCGCGGCGATAAGAAAAGAAGAGATCCGGGTTTTGATAGGTACAATAGGGGGCGATCGCCACTTGCTCTACGCTAATTCCCAATTGTTGCAGTTGCCTGAGATTCACCTGACGCACATCTAAGCGGATGCGCTCCGGTTCGGAATCGGGCAAAAAGACCGGATTTTCTCCCACGGATAAACGCTCCATCCAATCTGGGGGAGTCTTGCCCTGGATCAGGGTTTTCCCCACCTGTTGAGCTACATCTAATGCTACCTGATACTGCGATCCGGCGATCGCCGGCCCAAGAGCAATCCGCAGATCTTCGAGTCGAGTACCTAAGCCTTGGAAACGGGCGATCGCCTCTGGTACAATCTCTGCTGCGGTTCCTCGCCAACCCGCATGGAGCGCTGCCACTCGACCGGTTGCCAAATCTCCCATTAACACCGGCACACAATCAGCCGAACACACCCAAACTGCATCATGGGCCTTTTCCGATATCAGGCCATCGGCTTCTGGACGCTCAACCCCCAACCCTTCTATTTCTAAAGGGGTCAAAACCCGTTGACCATGAACTTGCTTCACCCGATACACCTGGGCCTGCTCGTCCAAAAGAAGCGCTAAAGATTCAGGCGTTTGGGGCGCAAACTGGCGGGTAAAAAAACCATGGTTCCAAGGATCGAGTAAGCTACAGGTCAAATAAGTTAATCCCTGAGCCGTCTGCCAATGCCAAAGTGAACTCATCAAAAATTTTGGGTCTGAAACCCCGTCTTTTGAGGACGGCTTTACGATCCTATTTTACCACAATCACAAACTCTATGCTATTATCAAAACCTGTCGATGTTATGAATCATTAGTGTTAACTCGCTCAATATCAGTTTGGATAAAATCATTCCCTTTGAAAAGTAAAGGTTGATTCATTGCCTTTGCTAACCCATAAGAAAAGCAGTCTCCCATATTCAATTTTGCTGGGTGACGACCTTTGCCAAATTTTAAGAAAGCTTCAGCCGCTAACCTAGCTTGCTCTGGAGTAAATGGTACGACAGTAATTGATAATTCTTGGAGTAATTGTTCCAAATATTCTAGACCTTCTTCACCATATCGCGTTCCTAAAACAATTGAGAGTTCAACATATCCTGGAGCAGAAAGCAGACAAGTTTCATTCATCTCCATCAGGTCAAGGAAGATGGGTTCCTCTGGTTCGGCATACATAATGGCTAGGATAGCGGAAGGATCGATGACCACTAATCTAGCCCTCCCCATTGATTGTAGCCAATAATTTCCTCCGCCGATCGCCGATCGCGAATAGGTAAATTTCTCATGCGATCGCAAATTTCATGTACGGCGGCCACATTAATTTTCCGCTTCTCTGGTTCTGAATTCTGAGGCATTTCTTGTAATAATTCCACTAACCATTTCAGTAAGTCCCAACGCTCCCCAACTTGCAGATGCTGGATCTGCTGCTTGAGTTCTACTAAGGTATAGTCAAGGTTGCCTGCCATTAGCTCCCCTCAGTTAGTTCTGCGATCTTAATTATATGGGAATCCGATGCCAGTAAGAATAATATGAACCTGAATCAAGAACGAATTGGCCAAACCTGGGAAACAATCAGCAGCCAATTCAATCTAGAACCCCTTCCCCTACCCCCAATTCACGGGTTTGAAACCCTGGAATCGACCAATCAAACTCTGTGGAAACTACTGAGGGAGGGGGCCCCACCGGGTACAGTGGTAATTGCCCGTCGGCAAACGGCTGGCCGAGGACAATGGGGGCGATCGTGGTCTTCTGCGGATGGGGGTCTATATCTCTCTTGGGCGATCGCCCCTAACCTGGCTACAGAGAAAGCCTTATTACTCACCATCAGTAGCGCTTGGGGAATAGCCACTATCTTGCGCCAATATCAAAACCTGCCGATCCAAATCAAATGGCCCAACGACTTAATTCTTAATCAAAGAAAAGTGGGCGGTATTCTCACCGAAACTCGCGTGCATCAAAACCAAATTCACCAGGCCGTCATTGGGGTAGGAATCAATTGGGAAAACCGGGTTCCCGAACCGGGAATCAGCCTCAAAGACGCATTCACAGAGCGATCGCTTGCCAACCCTCTCACTTGCCTAGAAGACCTTTTAGCCCTAACCTTAAGGGGTTTGATCTCCGGATACAAGGCGATCGAGCAGAAAAAAGGAGCAACCCTAATCTCTGCCTACAATCAACTGCTGATCCATCGGGGCCAGGCGATCGCTATCCAAGGCCAACAGGGCAAGATTAGAGGCATTACTCATACGGGTCAGCTCTGTATTGACTTTAACTCCTCCCAAAAGCTCCTCAAACCTGGTGAAATTCAATTAGGCTATTAGAATGCCTACAGAAGTTAAGAAATATATGATAAAACTTGTCAGAGACCCAATAATGGGATAAAGATCCAACCCCTAATCGTGAAAACACTTAACCGAGAACGAATCCAGATGAGTACGGATAAGACAACACAAACCCCCAATCCCAACCCAAATCACCAATACACTCGCACTTTGTTTTGCCTCACCTGTCACCGTTCCCTGCTCATGCAAGGACTCGGTTGGTTAGGGGCCCTGGGTTTACTCAGTGGCAGCATGGTTTGGACTCCCAACCAAGGCGCTGCCTACGAACAAGACTCCATTGACCCGGTTGCCTATGATGCGGTTCCTGAAGCCGAATGGACGGAACCGGCTTATGAACCTAGTTATGAGCCGCAATGGACTCCCGAACCGGCTGCCTATGAACCCAGCTATGAGCCGCAATGGACTCCCGAACCGGAACCGGCGGCCTATGAACCCAGCTATGAGCCGCAATGGACTCCCGAACCAGCCGCCTATGAACCAGAATGGACTCCCGAACCAGCCGCCTATGAACCAGAATGGACTCCCGAACCGGCAGCCTATGAACCAGAACCGATTGATGATAGCTCTGTACCGGTGGTGGTAGAAACCCGTGAAGAGGCTCCCCTTTCCTATTCGGCTGCGGACTTGATGCCGGAAAATACAACAACAGCTCAAGACAATACGGCTCAAGAAAGTGCCTATATTGATACGTCTGACGATTTTGATACAGGGGCAACAGGGGCAACGGCTGTGTATGAGGAACCCACGGAAGTGGTGGTTTATGAACCCTCTGCTCCTGCGGCTCCTGCACCGGAACCGGTGAATCAGACTGCGGCTGCTCCGGCTCCTAGCGCCCCATCGGAGCCGATCCCTGCTTGGTCTCCAGATACTTATCAGCCTGCTCCTTCTGGTGGAAACACCCATCAAGAGTATGCTCCGGCTCCGGCTCCGGCTCCTGTGGTTGGGGGAACGACGGCGAGCGGTCGGTCTTATTTCAATACCCAGAAACCTACGGGTCTGCCGGGTAATGGTAATGTGAGCTTGTTGTATCCTCTGGCAATTCCGGCTCAAATTACCTCCCATTTTGGTTGGAGATTGCATCCGATTCATGGAGATTGGAGATTACATAGCGGTACGGATATGGCGGCGGCTACAGGAACCCATGTGTTGGCGGCTTTGGCTGGACGGGTGGCGATCGCCAATTTCCTAGGCGGATACGGCTTAACTGTGGTTCTCGAACATAGCAATGGAAGCCAAGAAACGCTCTACGCTCACTTGTCCGAAGTGTTTGTAGAACCGGGTGAAGAAGTGGAACAGGGTACAGTGATTGGTAGTGTGGGCAGTACCGGCCATTCTACGGGGCCCCATTTGCATTTTGAGCTACGAGAAAACACGGAAGACGGATGGGTAGCCGTGGACGCTGGGGCCCAGTTGGAATATGCCTTAGCTCGGTTGATCCAGTCTTGGGAAACGGCCTCGGCAACTCCCTATACTGGGGGCAATGCTAAGGAGTTGGAAGTTTTACCCGCTCCGGATCTGGCAGTTGAAGAGTTGCCCTATGTGAAGATTCGCCCGATGTAGGAGAAACGGGGACGCTTCGGACATGGAGACGCTTCGGACACGGGGACACGGGGACGCGGGGACGCGGGGACACGGGGACGCGGGGACGCGGGGACACGGAGACATTACTTTCCTCTTGCCTCTTGCCTTTTGCCTATTCCCTATCCCCCCATTCCCCCATTCCCCCATTCCCCCATCCCATACCCATGCTCGCTTAAGAAGTCCGCAGTGATCGGATTTTCGGGTTCATGAACACCGGTTCGCAGTAATCCTTCCACATATTTCCCTAAAATGTCTCCCTCCAGATTGACTACATCTCCGGGATGTAGATACTGTAAATTCGTATGGTCGAAGGTATGGGGAATCACAGCCACCTTAAAAGTGTCAGTCGCGCCCTGGTCTTGAGCTAGGGTTAAGCTAATCCCATTCACGGCAATACTGCCCTTGGGGACAAGATAGCGGGCAAGACTGGGGGTTTGGAGATCAAATACCATTTCCCAGGCGATCGCCGTCTGTACAATAGAAACCACTTCCCCCGTACCATCCACATGACCCGTGACAAAGTGACCCCCTAGTTTACTTCCCACTCTCAGAGAAGTTTCTAGATTGACAGGCACTTGGCTCATGGCTCGATGCTTCAAGGTGGTGCGACTGAGGGTTTCCGGCGAAACAGCAGCGATAAATCCCTGGGAAAGTAGGGTTTCTACTGTCAGGCATACGCCATCGACTGCTACACTATCGCCTATAGCTAAATCCGCCAAAATTAGCTCTCTCCCTTCTGGAGAACAGATAATTTGGACTTGGTAATCATTCAGGGGGGTGAGTGTCCCTAGGGCTTGAATTAATCCGGTAAACACGGGTAATTTTCTGGAAAAGTGAGCTTAAGATGAGAAGGAGACAGATTACAGATTTTAGATAAACTTATGGTCTAATTAGAATAATCGATTTTAAGGTAGAGAATACTGTAGGCGTTTCCTGAATCAGTTTATCCTTTAGGAAACCCCCGACAAAACCCGATCTTATCTACGAGCAACGCAGCCCAAGGATAAGCGTCCCTTGCCAGAGAGTGATCTAGAGGCTTTACCCGATGATTGAAATGAGAGTTGCTGGAATTGCATTAGATGCGGGCACACGCAGCCCCATAGTCTTGTTAAAGGATACGACGGAGCGCCGTGCCTTGCCGATTTATATTGGCCAAGACCAGGCCAGAGCGATTATTAATGCTCTGGAGAGGCAAAAACCCCCTCGACCCCTGACCCATGATTTGATGGTGAATGTCTTAGAAACTTGGGAGATGTCCCTTGAGCGAGTGGTGGTTCACGCCCTTCATGATAATACGTTTTATGCTCTGTTGACGGTTCGTCAAGGCGAGGTGACCCATGATATTGATGCTCGGCCGTCGGATGCCATTGCCTTAGCTTTGCGTACCGGTACGTCGATTTGGGTGATGGAAGAGGTGATCGCTGATGCTTCGATTCCGGTGGATCAGGAGGCTGATGAAGCGGAACAGGAAGCCTTTCGCGATTTTGTGTCGAGTTTGCGACCGGAGGATTTTGCCCAACGGGGTAAAGGGCGATCGGTGAATGGAGAATAGAGACACGGTGACACGGTGACGCGGTGACGCGGGGAGGTAGAGATGGGGAGGATGAGGAGAATGGGGAGGATGAAAAAAATTCGATTTCCATCATCATCCACCAAGTTTAGTGGAAACAGTTAGTAGGGTGAAATATCGGCGCTTTGGTAAGACTAATCTGGATTTATCGGTTTTTTCCCTGGGTACAATGCGACCGTTGGGATCGGAGGAAGGGTTTGGCCAGATTGTTTTACGGGCAGTTGAGAGGGGAATCAATCATATTGAAACGGCTAGAGGGTATGGTAAAAGTGAGGTCTATTTAGGCCGGACATTGCGTCAGTTAGACCGGGAATCGGTTTATTTAACAACAAAACTACCGCCGACTGCCGATGCGAAGATGATGGCAGGATGGATCGATGAGTCTTTGTTCCGTTTAGGGGTAAAACGCATCGATTGTTTGGCGATCCATGGGGTTAATACTTGGGAGCATCTGGAGTGGGTACAGGGCGATCTAGGATGTATGCAGGCGGTGCAGGGGGCGATCGCCTCTGGTAAGGTGGATCATGTGGGTTTTTCGACTCACGGTTCCTTGGAGTTGATCCAATCAACCCTAGAAACGGGTTTATTTGAGTTTGTAAATTTACATTATTATTGGTCGTTTCAGCGCCATGCTCCCCTGTTGGCGATCGCCGATCAATTGGATATGGGCGTTTTTATTATCTCTCCAGCCGATAAGGGGGGGCGTTTATATGCTCCCCCTGCAACATTAAAAGCTTTGTGCGAACCCTTTTCACCCCTAGAACTGAGCTATCGGTTTTTATTGGCTGACCCTAGAATTACCACCCTCAGCATCGGCCCTGCTACGGTAGCAGAGTTAGGCCCATTCCTGGAAATGGATGATTATCCCCTCACAGCAGCAGAACAGCAGGTTTTATCCCGTCTAGACCATCACATGAGTGACCGCTTGGGGCCAACCCAATGTCATCAATGCTATCAATGCTTACCCTGTCCCGAAGAGATTAACATCCCGGAAGTTTTGCGCCTACGGAATTTAGCCCTGGCCTATGATTTGGTGGAGTATGGCAAATACCGCTATGGCATGTTTGAAAATGCCGGTCATTGGTTTCCAGGAAACAAAGCTTCCCGATGTACCGAATGTGGCGACTGTTTACCCCGATGTCCAAGCCAACTCAACATCCCTGAACTGTTAGGGGAAACCCACAAGTTACTGAAGGGAAAACAAGGCCGCAGACTTTGGGAAGATTAATTTATGTCTTAACAAACTTAGCCAATTCTTGAGTCAAGCTCTCGACCATACTCTGATCTTTCGCGATCTCTACGGCAGCTTCCTGAGCAATACTGGCCACTTCTTCCGGAGGTAACTTCACCAATTGAACCAACTTTTTATACGCTTCTTCCTCTTCGGCATTAATCAACTCTTCATCGGGAGTTCGAGCGCTAGAGGCAATCACTTGATAGCCTAATTTCAAGGCAATTTTGCGCTCTTCCACCGTCTCTAACTTGGGAATCAACTCCTCTAGGGGAAGATTTTGCATCATATAATCGCGTAATTCTTGTTTGAGTTCCTCCTGTTGGGTCGAGTTTCCGGGGGCAAACAACTTACTAAAGCGATCGAGCATCACATCCACTTCTTCGGTAGCTAACTCCCCATCAGACCATGCCATGGCTGTAACCACACGCAATACATTCATCTGACGGGGTGTAATGGGAGGAGGGGGTGGGGGTTGCACAGCCATAAGCTTCTCCGATTTTGGTGATGAGTTTTAATTTCTCACCCTACCATAATCAATTCCCTATTGCCCATTCCCTTTTAATTGAGGGTAGAAACCATGGCTGCAACTAACCGATCGGGAGTTACGGTAAAGGGAAGATGATGAATATCAGAAGACTCAGCACAGGCGATCGCCGCCGTTTGTCGCAATTGAGCCAACGTCACTTCCCCTAAACCCAAGTCTTCTAAGGTTTTCGGCAAGCCAATTCGATCGTAAAACTGAATCAACTGTTGGCGAGAAGAAAGGGCTAAATGATTGTTTTGAATCATTTCTTCTAGGCGCAGTTGTACCAAAATTCCATAAGCCACTTTCTCCCCATGGAGAGTTTTATGGTTTGTGCCAATATGAGTTAAGCCATTATGCACTGCATGGGCGGCTACCGTCCGACATTGAGCGCCTCCTAATCCTCCGGTGACTCCCGCCATCAATACACAAGCATCGATAATTTGTTGCCAGGTGTCGCTTCCGGGATGTTGCAGGGCTTCACCGGCATGTTGCAGGAGGATATCGCGCAGGACTCTGGCTTGTTGTACAGCCGCGATCGTTAAGGTTTGTTGAGAATGACCGCTACTGACTGAGGCTTCATACCATTTGGCGATCGCATCCCCAATACCTGCCACTAATGTCCGCTTAGGGGCGCTCAGAATCAGATCGTAGTCGAGGATCAGCAGATCCGGACAGCGATCTAGAGTCACGTCATAAAGGAATGCCCCCTGATTAGAATAGACATTCGAGAGGGCTGTCCAAGCGGCACAAGTTGCCCCAGAAGTCGGTAGAGTGGCGATCGCCAAATGGCATTGATGGGCAATGAGTTTAGCCGTATCCAGGGCTTTGCCCCCACCCACACCGATAATCAAATCAGCTTGATGATCCGCTACAGCTTGGCGTAGGCGTTCTAGGGAGGTTTCGCTACACTCAGGCAGATAGGAAGCCGTTTGCAGGGTTAACCCTTGGTCTTGGAGAACAGAAAAGAGGCGCGGTTCAATCACACTCAAAGAGCGATCGCCCCCAATAACCAAGGGACGCTGCCCCAAAGCAGCCAACTCCCTGCCACAGTCGTCTAAAATTTTTGCTCCTCGAATCACCCGTGCGGGTGCTACATTAATGGTCGTCCGACTGGCTACTGGAGTGAGTGGGGTGGACTCAGCAGTTGATGGGGTGGATTGAATCATCAAAAAAAGGGTCTGAAACCCCGTCCTTCCAGGACGGCTTTACTCCTTCATCCTACCATAATTACCTATAGAGTTCTTTGCTCATATGGCCCGTTAAAGGGCGATCTCTCTTGAGTGGAAATCCGTGGTATACAGTTACTAGGGGGACTCAGGGGAATCCTCAAGCTTCAATAGTCTTAATCGGTTGAATCGCCATGAATACGGATATTAAAAACCTGCTCTCGGATTTGATCAAGCGCTATCGCTCTCAAGTCGATTTTCTCGCTATTCGTCTAGAAGAAGCAGAAGCGACCGATATCTTGCTGCGGGGAGATAAAGTGGAAACCCTCAGTGAAGGCATTTCCCTAGGGGGACAAGTGAGAGCGTGTTACAAAGGCGGTTGGGGAATGAGTAGCTTTAACCAACTGGGGGTGTTGTCAAATCGGATCGAAGAGGCGATCGCCTCAGCGCGGTTAGTGGGACAAGAAGAAACGATCTTAGCCCCGATTCCGATTATTGAAGATAGCCGCATTTTGCCCCTGGGGGGAACCCATCCCAGGGAGATTCCTTTAATTCAGAAAAAAGAATTATGCGATCGCTACGCCGACATCCTCCACAGCACCGATCCCCAGGTAGCCACCACCTCCGTGCGTTATGGAGACTGCTGCCAACGGATCATCCTCATCACCTCGGAAGGAACTTTAATTGAGCAATCTTGGGTAGATTTAGAGATGCGCTTTGCCGCCACAGCTCGCCAAGGTTCCACTGTACAAACCGGACGAGAGACCACCGGATCGCGCAATGGGTATGAAGATTTAACCCAACTCGATGACCAAGTGCGATCGGCTGCCCAGCGTGCCGTTAACGCCCTTTCCCATCCTCCCATTAAAGGCAACACCTACACCGTCGTTATCGACCCGATTTTGACCGGATTATTTGTCCATGAAGCCTTTGGTCACCTGTCCGAAGCCGATATGGCCTATGAAAACCCCGATATCCTGGAAGTGATGACCCTGGGGCGCAAATTTGGCCCGGAAAACCTGCAAATTCTCGATGGTGGAGCGCCCCAAGGTCACCGAGGCAGTTATTTCTATGATGATGAAGGAACCCCAGCAACCACCACTCAACTGATTAAAGATGGCGTATTAGTCGGCCGTCTGCATTCGCGGGAAACAGCAGGCAAACTGGGAGAGGAACCCACCGGAAATGCTCGTTGCCTCAATTATCATTATCCGCCCTTGGTACGGATGACCAATACCTGGATTGAGCGCGGCGAAACACCAGTTAACGGTCTCTTTAGCGGTATCCAAGAAGGGGTTTATGCCAAAAACTGGCTCGGAGGCATGACCAACGGGGAAATGTTTACCTTTAGTGCGGGGGAAGCTTGGATGATCCGCAATGGAGAACTAGCAGAACCGGTGCGGGATGTGACGCTTTCGGGCAATGTGTTTAGTACCTTAGCCGATATTGAGGCGATCGGTAATGATTTTTACTGGGATGAGTCCGGAGGTTGCGGCAAAGGGGGACAGAACGGTTTAGCCGTTGGCTGTGGCGGCCCCTCCCTACGCATTCGGAATGTCGTTGTTGGTGGAGAAGCCGAGAATGAGTAATGAGTAATGAGGGCCAATTACCGATTACCAATTACCCATTACCTACCTAAGTTAATGAAGGTCTTGGGGTATCCCCTTCCACGGCTTGGCGATAGAACTCTACATTATCGTTGTAATCAATGGGAAGGACAGCAACGACGTTTTCGTGGGGGCGGGGGATGATTACCCAGGATTCTAGAGTGGCTCCATAGGCTCTCTCTACGGCCTCTATGCCTGCATCCATGGCCGTTTTTACCTCCGAAACGTCTCCCCGGATGTTTACGGTAAACCGAGCGCTCCCTACGCGAATATAGCCGACCAAGGTAATCCGTCCCGCTTTCACCATTGCGTCAGCAGCAGCTAAAATACCTGGGAACCCCTTTGTCTCAATTGCTCCAACAGCTTGCTGTCCCATAATTGTTGCTCCTAATGTTAATCAATAACGATTTCTATGCAAGATTTTATTGTAGGGGTTTAGGGGGTCACTTGAATCAACAAAATGGGCAGAAGGGTAATGGGTAATCGGTAATGGGTAATTGGTAATCGGTTAAACCGGGTTTCCCTATTCCCTATTTCTCAACTCCCTAGCGGAACGGTTCACTGACTTCTGTGTAGTCTATGGGAAGTACGGCTTGCACATTTTCCGGGGGATTGGGGACAATGTAGTGCATCATCACCTTACCTCCATAGACTTTTTCGGCTTCCTGAATTCCGACTTTTACTGCTGGTACAACTTCAGATGTCCCTCCCCGAATGGCAACCACAAAGTTACCACTTTCAGCGCGGTCAAAGTAAACAAGGGTAACTCGCGCTGCTTTAACCATGGCATCAGCAGCAGCGAGAACAGCAGGAAATCCTAGGGTTTGGATGACACCAACAGCTTCAGGCACGATTGTTCTCCTTTCGGGGGGATGATTTCACTATTTTAGGCCAGAAGTGCGATCGCGCTCCTTTGGGTTCACGCTAATTTGGCTTCTAAAGATTTGAGCAACTCCGTATTCACCCCAGACTCGCGGGGGAGGGCGATTTTACCCGTGCGAGCAATTTCCCGAATGCCAAATTTTTGCAGCACTTGCACAATGGCCACCATTTTCCCAGGATCGCCAACAACTTCCAAAGTTAAGGAATCTTCGGCCACATCCACCACACGGGAGCGGAAAATGTTTGCTAACTCAATAATTTCCGAGCGACTTTGAGTTGGGGCATTGACTTTGAGTAACATTAATTCCCGTTCTACACAGGGACTTTCCGTTAAGTCTTGCACCTTCAGGACATTAATTTGTTTGTAGAGCTGTTTGGTGATTTGTTCGATAATCTTGTCATCTCCGGGTACAACCATGGTGATCCGAGAGACTCCGAGCTGTTCGGCTGGGCCGACAGCGAGACTTTCAATGTTAAAGCCACGACGAGCAAACAAACCAGAAATACGGCTTAAGACTCCAGCTTCGTCTTCTACCAGTACAGAAAGGGTGTGTTTCATAGTTGCCTCATCCGCCTACGGGTGATAGAATCAGGTTTTGATTTTAGGGTTTAAATCCTACAGTGTAACATCATAGACTCGACTATAATAGGGGCTTTAATGGGGCGATCGCCCCCCTATAATCCTTTCTTAAGATTAACCCGATGAACCCCATTGGGGAGCTTGAGGTTCAGGGAGATCTGGCCCCCAACTTAGGGCGAAGGGATGCTACCCGTCATAGCTCAGACAGCCTCAAAAATCGCTCAAAGGCTCCCCTAGAGCAAAAAACAAGCGAAAAAATGTAGAACATCTCAAAACCTGTCAGTTACAATGGCAGAAACCTACGGATTTTGCCCCCATCCGAGACCTTAATGGACTTAGTGATTCAGGGCATCGATCTGATGGTTTAAGCAACGGTATTGGAGGCTCTAAGGGTTTGAATCACTCGAATCAGACCCCTGCTGAAGTCTCCAGAATCGTCAGATTCCATACCCAACTGTTGTTCTATCCCTATTTACAATTCCAAACGCCTGTGGTTGACAAGAGAAAAAATCGCGATCTTCCCCAAATCAACGAACGGATTAAATATCCAGAAGTTCGAGTTATTGATGGTGATGGCACCCAACTCGGAATTATGTCTCCGAGAGACGGCCTGAAACTCGCTCAAGAACAAGAACAAGACTTAGTGCTGGTCAGCGATAAAGCTGATCCCCCCGTCTGCCGAATTCAGGATTACGGGAAATATAAGTTTGAGCAAGAAAAGAAAGCCCGCGAAGCCAAGAAAAAACAGCACACAGCCGATGTGAAAGAAGTGAAAATGCGTTATAAAATTGAGGAACATGATTATAATGTTCGTCTTAATAACGCGCGCAAATTTCTCAAGAAAGGTGATAAAGTTAAAGCAACGATTAGCTTTCGAGGACGAGAAATTCAGCATAGCAATTTGGCAGAAGAGTTGCTCAAACGCTTGGCAAAAGATCTAGAAGAAGAAGCTGAAGTACAGCAAGAACCCAAACGGGAAGGGCGGAATATGATGATGCTCCTCTCCCCGAAAAAAGAGTTATAAGTCAAGCAGTGCCTAGGAACGAGAGCGGTCTCTTGAACCTGGGCATTGTTGGGCAGCATAAAATACCAAGATATGGAACTCAATTATCAGGGACGCGGCTTAAACAAGTGGGGACAACGGTTCTTCCAATGGTTTAACCTTCGGCCAGACGAAAGTGAGCGCACAGTCTTAATGCTGGCGTTTTATACGGCAAGTTGTGTGGGACTCAGTTGGACAGAAGCGAGTACTGCTGACTTGTTCTTGCAGCGATTTGGCGCTGAATCCTTACCTTGGATTTATATTGCCAGTGCGATTATGGGGTCAGGATTAGGGTTTTTGTATGACTGGTTGCAAACCCTGATCCCTTTGCGTAAGGTGATTGTGCTGACGGCCATACTGATGGCCATTCCCTTATTTTTATTACGCTTAGGGTTGGATCTGATTGTAATCGCTCCAATCTTGATTTTTTTGCTGCGTCTGTGGTGTGAAGCCATCTTTATTCTCAATGAATTAAATACCAGTATTTGCGCCAACCAACTGTTTAATATTCGAGAAATCAAGCGTACCTATCCGTTGATTTCCAGTGGAATTTTGATGGCGGATGTGGTCAGTGGCTTTTCCCTACCGGTGATCTTGACGTTCCTGCGAGTGGAAAATATCCTGGTTTGTGCCAGTGTGTTGATGTTTGTGGGGGGAGCGATCGCCTTTTACCTCACCCAAAATTATCAACAATTTTTCCCAGACACCACCAGCCGTGTCTCCCAAGAAGACTCTTCAGACTTTACCCAGCGCCGCTTGGGTCGCCCCGTATGGCGATATGTGATCCCCTTAATTCTGTTCTTTTTTGTGGCTCAAGGCTCTTTACAGTTCGTTGAGTTTCAGTTTTTTGACCAACTGGAAAAAAATCTCAATTCAGGAGAAGTCGCCAGTTTCCTGGGATTTTTCAATGGTGTGTTGGGAGTCTTTGAGCTGATTCTACAATGGTTTTTCTCCTCTCGGATCATTGAGCGTTTAGGGGTGTTTGTGGCGGCTTCTCTGTTGCCGGGACTGATGGGAATTATCAGTTTGATTTCCTTGGGCCATGTGGCGGATTTGTTTTGGTGTTTGATTACGCTGAAGTTTTTTGATGATTTGTTGCGCTATACGGTGGTCTTAGGGTTGGGGCCGGCTCTGTTCCAACCGCTTCCAGAAAGTATCCGTAATGGAATCCAGGCCTGGCGGGCGATCGCCGAACCGATCTCAACTGGAGCAACGGGTTTGTTACTTTTGGGAACCATTTGGTTTTGCAGTCAAATTCTGCCCCAACTTCAATCCCGACAGTCGGATGTGTTCCTGTTCCAAACCATTCTCATTTCCCTGGGCTGGTTATTGGCGATTTTCTTCCTGCGTTCTGGCTATGTGCAACTGTTGGTATCGAGTGCCAAAAGCGGCCGCTTAGGGGTCTCGGATGTGGATTTGCGATCGCTACAACGAAATGTGGCCGACACCCTGAAACAACCAGGAGCAGAGGAAGATAAGCGCTCTTGTATCGAACTGCTCAACCGATTTGACCCCCAAAATATTAACGAAGTCCTGGTTCCCCTCCTGCCTTCCCTGTCTCCTGCTCTACAACGGCAAAGCTTGGAGGTACTACTAGAACATCCTCAAGCTAAGGATGTGGAAGCCATTCGCGCCCTCACTCAAACTTCCTTGCTCCCGGATGTGTTGGCCCTAGCTCTGCGCTACATTTGGCTCACGGAAGCTGAACCCGATATCCGTCAATTACGCAGCTATCTTCAACCCTCTGTCGATCCGGTGGTGCGGTCAACGGCAGCAGCCTTAATGCTCAAGCGCGGCAATGCTAAAGCCAAAGCCGAAGCCACTAATACCCTGCGACGGATGGTGACTAGCGAGCAGGAACGGGAGCGGGTGATGGGATGTCGCGCTTTGGGGGAAGCGGTGTATATGCAAGCCCTACGGCTCTATGTGCCCAATTTACTTCAAGATGATTCCCTGCGGGTGCGCTGTGCCCTGCTAGAGGCGATCGCCGCCACCCGTTTAGAAGAATATTATCCTTCCCTACTGCGGGGGCTTTACTATCAATCGACCCGCGAAGCTTCTTGTCGGGCGCTGGTTCGCCTCGGCCATGAAGCGATACCTCTGCTCTTAGACTTGGCCCGCGATATCTATAAACCGGATCTGGTACGGATGTATGCTTGGATGACGATCGGTGAGATTAAAACACCCGAAAGTCTGCATGTGCTAACCCAAAATCTGATGACTTCTTGGGGTAGCACCCGACGCAATATCCTGAAAATCTTGATTAAATTACCCGACGATCTGGGAATTGAAAAAGTACAGACAGTCATGGGGCGATCGGGAATTGAATTATTGATTGACCAGGAATTGATGTTTATGGGTCAGCTTTATGCCGGACGCTTAGATTTGGCTGAGGAGCGGGTTTCTGGTCGAGAAGCTCAATTGCTGTTGCGATCGCTGACCGATTTGGAAACCGATTCGATTGAGCGCTGTTTTCTGTTGATGAAGTTTTTGTATCCCATCCAGAGTGTACAAGCGGCTGCCTTTAACCTCCAGTCCAATTCCATGAGTTCTCAAGCTAGAGGCTTAGAAATTTTAGATAATATTGTGGATATTCCCCATAAGAAAGCCTTGTTAACGGTACTCGATCAATATACCACTGCCGAAAAACTGACTTATCTGGAGGATTTGGTGGTGTATCAACCCCTAAATCCGAGCGATCGCCTGCGCCATCTTCTTGACTTACGCCATTTTCTCTCCGATTGGCCCTTAGCCTGCTGTTTCCATCTCGCTCAAGCCTTTCGCTGGAGTACCACCGCCGAACATATTCTCGCCGGACTTCGCCATCCCAGGGGATTTGTACGGGAAGCCGTCTTGAATTATCTTAAAGTAGCAAGCCCTTCAACCTTGAGTCAATTGTTGCCTATGCTCAAAAACGATCCCGATCGCCTGGTGGCTGCCCAAGTTCAAGCCTTAATTGAAGAGTTTGGACTCTCCCATACGGAGGTCTCCTCATCCTCAATCTTAACTGAGGATTCCTCAGATTTCCCCATCCCCCCATTCCCCTAACTCAGACCTGGAGAAGTTATGTTAAGTAGCGTTGACCGCTTGCTATTTGTGCGAGGTGTTCCCATCTTTAAGGAGTTACGGGATGATTTTTTGGTGCGCCTAGCCTCGATTATGGATGAGTTATCGTTTCCTGCTGGACAAACGATTTTTACCCAAGGACAAGAAGGACGCTCTCTGTATATTGTGGTCTCTGGACGGGTACGGGTGCATATTGGCGATCGCGATTTGGCTTACTTAGATAAGGGCACGACGTTTGGGGAAATGTCCCTGTTTGATGCGGAACCGCGATCGGCTTCGGTAACGGCGATCGAAACCTGCGACTGTTTGGTTTTAACCCAGCAACAACTCTATGATGCCATTGATGAAACTCCAGGCATTGCGGTCAATATTATTCGTTTGCTCTCCCGACGCATTCGCGAGTTAAACCAAAAAATCAACGCCCAAGAAAGTAAAATTCAAGAATTACAACTATCCAGCAAACATTAAAAGTTGATTGATTTTGAAGTCACTGTACGACATAGAAAGAAGCCCTAGAGGATAAACCAAACCCGCCTCTATGCCCTTGAAAAGAACCATGATGGCGGGTTGAAAGATCGCGCAGGGAACAACTTAGCCCAAGGCGTAGGCTGATTGTAGACCCCACCAAATTAAAACGGCAATACCACCTAAAACGACAATAGACGAGATGGCGATCGCCGCCGCGCTATCTGCGCCTTTGAATTTCATGATGCCGCGATTTAAGTCAGACATGGCGATTAGCCTCCATCAGAACAAGGGTCAAAGGTTATAACAAACTGACTCAGACATAGGGTAACGGTTCCTGGCTTGAGTGTCCACGATCCAATTGGGCGATCGAGTAGGATAGGAAAGGTCAAATCAGGCAGATACTCCGAATTCATGGGCCAGATTAAAATTCTATTACTGATTGGGGCGATCGCCCTAAGTCTTTTTACTTTCTTTGAACTTGCTCTGCGTTGGTTCTTCGGGTTTGGCAAACCCTTGATCTATCAAGCCGATCCAGAAATTGGTTATTTACTCGCTCCCTCCCAAACCACGCGCCGGTTTGGAAATCGGATTACCATTAATCGATATTCCATGCGGAGTGCTGAGATTAGGGACGAACCAGAACCCGGCATAAAACGGATCTTACTGCTCGGAGATTCCATCGCCAATGGGGGATGGTGGACGGATCAGGAGCAGATTCTTTCGACTCTGATCGGCAACAAACTTAAGGAAGAGAGGGGCAAACCCGTGGAAGTGCTGAATATTTCCGCCAATTCCTGGTGTCCGCGCAACGAAATCGCCTATGTACGCAAATATGGCACATTTGGATCGCAATGGATTATCCTGTTGATCAATACCGACGATCTGTTCGGCACTGCACCCACCTCCATTCCCGTAGGGCGCGATCGCTTTTATCCCAATCAATATCCCCCCCTCGGTATCGTCGAAGCCTTTACCCGCTTCGTTTTGCCCTATGAGTCTCCCCCAGAAATGGCAGAAGTTCGAGCCGAAAAAGGCGATCGGGTGGGCTTTAATTTACAAGCCATTCAGGACATCCACACCTACGCTCAAGAACACCAAGCCCAAGTCCTCCTAGCCATGACTCCCCTCAAGCGCGAACTCGGAGAACCCGGCCCCAGAGACTACGAATGGAAAGCCAGAAAGCGCCTCCTAGCCCTCACAGAAGCAGCTCAAATGCCCTATATCGACTTTTTACCCATTTTTAACGCCCAAGACACCCCAGAAACCCTCTACCGCGACCACATCCACCTCAGTCCCCTTGGTTACCAACTCGTCACCGAAACCCTATGCAGCCAGAACGAAACCAGAAAGTCTTCGGCTTAAAAAGCAGGCGATCGCAGCACTACGACCATTCCCCCATTACTTCAACCCCCTGCCTAACTCTGATGGGCCGCATAATGCACCAGTTGACCGAGCTTGTGACGTAGGGTTTCTAAACCGAGACGCTCACTAGCGGAGATAAACAGAGCTTGGGGATAATACTCTTGAGCTAGAGCCAGGGTATCGCCATCGACTTGATCGATTTTGTTAAACACCATCAAACTGGGACAAGGCTCGATCGCCAGATCCGATAAAACCATCGTCACCGACTCCACTTGTTGCTCCCAAGCTCGATGGGACAGATCCACTAAATGTAACAGGGCATCGGCTTCGGTAACTTCCTCTAAAGTTGCCCGGAATGCATCCACCAGGGGCGGGGGCAACTCATGGATAAATCCTACCGTATCCGTCATCAGAATAGTTGTTGGCTCTCCGGTCACGGCCTGGGGAACCCCTAACCGACGGGTGGTGGCATCCAGGGTAGCAAATAATTGATCGGCGGTATAAACTTCTGCATTGGTTAGGCGATTAAGTAAAGTGGATTTACCAGCATTAGTATAGCCAACAATGGCGATCGCCGGAATTTCCCGATGTTGCCGTTGATGACGCAACCGGCCCCGATGGGCTTGCAGTTGGTTCACCTCCCGTTGCAACCGAGATAAGCGCCGGGAAATCACCCGTCGCTCGGTCTCTAACTTCGTTTCCCCTGGGCCTCTGGTTCCAATACCACCCCCCAACCGGGACATCATTTGACCGCGCCCGGTCAACCGAGGCAACATATACTCCAGTTGGGCCAACTCCACCTGAAGTTTCCCGGCGCGGGACTGGGCCCGTTGGGCAAAAATATCTAAAATCAGCTCAGTGCGATCTAAAACCCGAATCCCGATTTGGGTTTCCAAATTTCGCACCTGAGCCGGGGATAAATCTCGGTCAAACACCACCAAGGTTGCGCCTAGGGTTTGGGCCGTTAAAGCAATTTCCGAGACCTTCCCCTTACCGACAACCGTTTGCGGATGGGGCTGCGATCGCTTCTGCTGCATCGTTTCCAAAACTATACCGCCAGCCGTTTCCACCAACCGGGCTAATTCTTGCAACCCTTCTGAAAACCGTTCCGGAGTCACTCGATCCACCTGCAAGCCTACCAATAATACCCGGTCTTGCTCGGAATCCACATCTTGGGCAACCGCTTCTTTGCGAAATTCATTTTCCAGCTCTTCCACCAAGTCCAGAAAATCAGAATCGGTCAATTGCTCTAAACTCACGGGAGGAGAAAGAATCCAATTCAGTTGGGGATCGGCGATTAAATGGGCCAGATAGGCCGATTTCACATAACCCGTCGCTCCTTTACCACTGCGATAGGAACCCCCACCACTAAGGGTTAACACTGCTAGAGCATCTAAGCGTTGCAAAGCCATAGCGGTGAGAGATGATTTATTCGGAGGACTCTGTTTCAGTTGGGTGGCAATACAGCGAATACCACTGAGTCGCTCCATGCCATATCGGGGCAGTTCCAGGGGGGGGATCTGGGTTTGGTGGGGACTGCCAACTCCCACACGGATGACTTGCCCGCGACGGTTAATGTAGCTACAGACGGGTTGATTAATGTCTGAGCTAATGGCGGCAACGCGCTGGGCAAATTCGGACGTGGTTAGGCGATCGCCCGGTAGCCGTTGATGATACAGCCGTTGCAGTTGTTTCAGTTGACTCGGCTTCAATCCTTGAATGTTGCCGTAGATAGTATCGATAGGCTCTCTCTCCCTGATTTGTTGGATAAGATTACATGGATTTTACCCTAAATACCCAATAGGTATAACACGATTGTAGTATGCCGATTCTATGGGGTTGTTTTTAGCGATAAATCTTAACCGAAATTTGTAGCAGAAGACGACTCCGACTTGTTGCCGTGGGGGATAATGCGACCCATCACTGCGCGATCGCCAAAACTAACTGAGAGTATCTGGATCGATACCCAATTGCGCCAGACGCTCTCGTAACTGTTCAATGGTCTGCTCTTTCTCTGCAAGCCTTGCTTCAGCGCTCTCTGCTCGCTCCTGTTGGCGATCGGTTTCCTGACGCTGGCGTTCCGTTTCCTGGCGTTGGCGATCGCGCTCTTGTACGACATCCTCATAAGTCCCGAACGCTTCCCCAGTCGGCGCGAACACCTGCAACTCTGGCGATCGGGTACTAAAACTCACTCCCAATAAAGGACTTCTCCAACCCTCCATTTGAGGAATTTCCGTTAATCTCCCTCCACGTCTCAACCATCCTTTTAGTTGATTCTGTTTCGGATTGTAGACATAATATTCTTCCACGCCATAATGGTCGTAGAACTCAAACTTATCGTTCATCTCTCCTGTGGTATTGCTCGGCGACATAATTTCCATCGCCACTTGAGGCACAATATTTCCTTCTTCCCATTGTTTATAAGAACCTCTATCTTTTTTCTCCACTCCCAAAACTACCATCACATCTGGCGCTTGGCAGAAGGCTAAATTTTCTTCAACTCCCGTTAACGTTCCCGCTTTTCTGGGATACCACAACAAATCCCCAGCCACAAACACATTTTGTCGCTCTTGAAACAGAACTGACAATCCTCCGACAATCGTTGTCATTAAACGAAATTGAACTGTATTATCTGCCATCGGCTTGCCATCACTGTCTGGGTAGAGTCGAGCATCAATTTGCGCTTGAGAAAGCAATTCTTGTACCATCGTTTTCTACCTGAATACCGATCGGGTTTGCACTCCTGTTTTGAAGATATCATAGTTCTAGATTTGATATGAGAGACTAAAAGCGAGCAAGATGCTCGCACTCCCCATCTCCCCATCTATAAACGAATTTCAATCACCTGTCCCGGCTGAACAATGGGGGACGTGAGGCGATCGGATTGGCCTTGAATAGGGAAAGTGCCTTCAGATCCGAGAACCAGGGCTGTGGCTTGAAAGCGACTCTGTTGACCTTGGGTTTCAAATTGCCCTATCACCCGCGTTCCTACTGGGATCAGTAAACGCCCCTGCCGATCGCGAAGGGCTTCATCCACAATTAACACTTCTTGCAGGGGAATACCGGCATTGAGAACCAGGCTCTCCTGTCCGGGATAGCGCAATGTTAACCGGGTTCCGCGAGGCAAGATGGAGCCAGAGGTCTGGGCGATTCTGACCCCGGAATTTGACGAGGGCAAATCTTGTCCAAACTCGATTACGGGAATCACCGTAGAGCCGATGGGGGGGACATCTGAGGCAGTAGTAAGGGGCTGAGGGTGCGATCGCCGTCTCATGCCCACTAAATCCGGTGTGGTTTCTACGGAGGCCGGTTGGGTCACCAAGGAAGCGGCTGATGCTCCGGGGGTGGGTTCTTCTGTCTGAGCGGCTGGCGGTTGGGAACGGGGAAACAGGGGAGGAACGGACACCAGGGGCTGATTGGCTGGGGCTTCAAACCTCCCTGGCGGCAGATTCAGGGCTGATGTTGAGCGATCTTCAGCAATCAACGGACGGATTGCGATTTTATACAGTCCTGCCGATGTGGGAGAGGATGCGATCGCCACCGATTCTGGGGCTAACTTCACCCCAGGAGAAAGGTATAAAATTAAATTGGTTTGATTGGAATTTGAACGCTCTAAGGAAATTTGCTGAACCGCTCCAGAGTAACTATTTTTTTCCGTTGGTACTTGAATTTCCGTATTCGGTAATTCTATAATCAGTCTGAGGGGATTCTCGACAACGAAGTACCGAGGGGCAATCTCTCCTTCAAGGGTTAACTCTAATTCGGTTTTTAGGGGGTCATATTGCCATTGTCTGAGTTCCCCAGCGAGGGAGGGACAAGGGAAGAACCATAAGGCGATCGCTCCTAGCACACCTAACCCATTCACAGCCATGCCGATTTTAGATACCCATGCCTCTATTCTAAATTCTTTGATTGGTCTGTAATTCATATCACACCTTTCCAGAAAAAAAATCACAAGTTGACAAGGGTATTATCACATCAAGATTTCATGAATTCTTAGATACTAATAGATAGACATGCGTAATCCTAGGGGGGAAACGATGCTATGTACCTGTACGAACACGACTCGACCACCGAAAGCCATATTGGACGGATGAATTGCTCTGATGGCCTTAGCGCCCACTCAACCCCCAATGTTCATAAAAGACTGGTAAAACGCACCCAGCAATTGGCCCAAGTTAACTTAGAGTTAGCGGATGAAGTCGCCAAGCGGAGACAAGTGGAAGAAAAATATCGCTCCATGTTTGAGAATGCCATGGAGGGCATGTTTCAAAGCACCCCAGAGGGTGAGTTCATCAGTGCGAATCCCGCTCTGGCTGAGATTTACGGTTATTCTAGTGTAGAAGCCCTGAAGGGTGAGGGAATTCAAGTAGGAGATCTTTATGTAGACAAAGACCGCCGCCAGGAGTTCGTTGAACAATTAACGAAGCAAGGACGGGTACGCGGTTTTGAATCGCAGATTCGCCGACCGGATGGGCAAGTGATTTGGATTTCGGAAACGGCCAGGGAAGTACGTGATGCAGACGGAATCCTTCTTTATTATGAAGGCATGGTTCAGGATATCACCGATCGCAAACAGGCGGAATTGGCAATCAAAGAGTCAGAATCGTCTTATCGCCAACAGTCAGAGGCGCTGCAACAGGCTTTAGACCAGGTACAACTAGCCCAAAGTCAATTGGTGCAACAGGAAAAAATGTCTGCCTTGGGTCAGTTGGTTGCGGGAGTCGCCCATGAGATTAATAATCCTGTCAGTTTTGTCTGTGGGAATCTGACCCACGCGATCGCCTATACTCAAGATTTATTAGAGTTAGTCGAACTCTACCAAACTCACTATCCCGAACCCGTCGCCGAAATTCAAGAGGCCCAAGAAGATCTAGATGTAGAGTTTTTAGTCGAAGATTTACCCCAAGTGCTGACCTCCATGGAAGTGGGAGCCAACCGGATTAAACAACTGGTTCGGAGTCTGCGCCATTTTTCCCGTGCTGACGATCAAACCCTGCAACCGGTGGATCTCCATGAAGGTTTGGATAGCACCTTAATGATTTTACATAATCGCTTAAAAGCCAAGGGCAATCAACCAGAGATTGTGGTGCAAAAAAACTATGGTGAAATTCCCCAAGTGGTGGGATATGGGGGACAACTCAATCAAGTTTTCATGAATTTGTTAAGTAATGCCATTGATGCGATTGAAGAAAAGCTCGAACAAGGGGGTTATGCTACAGAAAATCCCCAAATTGAGATTACCACGAGTTTACCCTCTGGCGATCGCGTAGAAATTCGCATCGCTGATAATGGCACAGGTATGACTTCAGAGGTTCAAGAGAAAGTGTTTAACACCTACTTTACTACCAAGCCTCTGGGCAAAGGCACAGGATTGGGACTATCCCTGAGTCAACAAATTATCGCTGAACGCCATAGCGGACAGTTGAAATGTGAATCTCAACCCGGTGAGGGAACCACATTTATCATTGAGTTAACCTTGAAATAGGCTAGAGAATTGAGCCATTACCCATTACCCACTATATCGCTATTGTGCCCAGGGTTCTCCTCTTTTTGATAATCAAGAATGGGTGAGCTGATGCCACCCATTCCCAGACCTGTCCCTGACGTTGACGGGCAATTTATTCTTCTTCTTCATCCTCATCAGAAGGATAGACAAAATTGGATCGTCCTGTAAGAATGGACTTACCCAGAGACATAGCTTTCTGGGCTTCGAGTGCTGCCTTGCGTTTCCAGACAGCGCGACGCTGATTGCGTTTGGTTTTAGAGGTTTTCTTTTTGGGAACAGCCATAGGAAGAGGGTTATTTTTCCACAACCTTTCAATTGTAAGGTAAAAATGGGCTTGGGCCAAGATGATCCGGGTTATAGAAATTGGCGCAAATCAAATTCTGGGGGTGACTCTTGGGGATGCTGTTGCTTGAGTAACATCAGGGGCAGATGATGGGTGATATCAACAATACCGCGCAATTCATCTTGGAGGATCTGTAGCCCCCCATTGGCATATTCTTCAAGGATGTGGACTTGCTTGGCGATCGCCTCTGGGGAGGATAGGGAAAGCACGTTAACGTCTTCTGTTTTGGCGATCGCCAATAAGCGAATGGCGCGATCGTATCCTCGTGACCTAAAAATTTCCCAGGCAATGGGGGCAGGTTCCTTAGCGATGGTGTCATCTAGGGGAACGGCTTGATTGCGCTGATAGCCTAGGGAAGCCGCAAACATCACCGCATCCGCATAGGTTTCAAACGGCGCATTATCCTCATCAGACTCAACCAACCGCTTGACCAACTCCCCCTTATCCTTTGCTAATCGAATGCGGTATCCTGCCATCCTATTCCTCTTGATTCAGCAAGTCGCTGGGGACGAGGTTCGTCCCAAGGATGTCTTATGCTTTCTGAAACCCTAAACCATTTTCTTGAGCGTAGCGTTCCATAAAGCGCATAAACCGATCCCACTCAGCCTCTCCCTGCATTAGCAAGAAGGCTTCCACCGTAGTGGGTTTACCATCAATAAACTTAGCCGTCACTTCCCGACTGACCAATTCTCCCTCTTCATCAATCAGATGCAACCCGGTTACTTCATCGGTATTACCTTCCTTAAAGACGGTGGGATCGGAAAAAACAAACGTTGCTGTACCACTACTTTTATCTTTAGCACGGGTTAGACGCACTTCCGGGACATCCTTTTCTGTGATGCCTTTGGTTAACTGGATTTCTGCCATCTTTTTATGATTTAGTGTAATTCAAACGGATTGAAGGTGTTTTACTATCATCTCAGTCTCAGGACACTTGTGCAACTATAGCCCTGGGCGCTGGTGATGGATTAAGGCCGGATTAATTGGGCTTTTACTCGCGATCGCTTTAATTCTCGCACTAAACGCTCCGCTTGATGCAGATAGAGCCGTTTTGGTAAGATGTGGGGCAAGTTATTCATCAACTCACGAGCGCTGCTTAAACGATATCCAACAATCCGAGCAATCACATTAGCGCCATCAAAAGCCGAATCCATGCTCAAGGCAGAATCGATACGAACCTGGCAAGTTGGCGCAGCTATGGTTCCTTGCTCAATCCGTTTTAATCCTTCAATGGCGGACAATACCACAATGCGATCGCCCACTGCCAGCAGCAGATCGTCAGAAGGCATCAAAGTTGCCGTCTCTGTTGACGTTTGATGAAGAACCACGACTACCCCATAGCCATAAGCCACTTCACTAATCAGTAATCCATGTAATGTATCAATCGGTTCAATTTGATATTCCGTGACTAAAATGGTTTGATGATAGCGAAACAGACTAATAATATTTTCACCAAAGGCCGCTCCTGCAAAGGCTTCTGCTGCTACTTCATAGGTTCCCAAAATTTGCACATTGGTCAGTAAATGACTTAAATATCGGCTCAAGCCTTGGCCATACGTGCCAATCACTAAATGAGTGTTAGGATTCAACCGCCGAGCCATGAGTGCAATTTCCAGATTCAGCATTTCATTATTTGTGGTAATAATCACACTTTTAGCCGTCCTGACATTGGCTTGAGTTAGGCTTTCGGTTAAATTGCCGACAACTAGGGGAATATGGGGGAATAAACTTTGATCGAACTTGGGATTAAAGGGAATAGCGACGATCGCTTGTTCTAGATTATCCAAGAAACTCGCGACCTGTTGACCGAGGCGATCGAGTCCCACTAAAATTAAATGATCCGTTTTAGGAATGGGAGGACGGCGACGCAATAATTCAAACTTAGAGGAAAGAATTGCTTCAGTGAGCAGAGCATACAAAACACCCACAAATGCTGTACCCACCAAGGTGAGAGTAAAGGCAAATAACTGTAAACCTGGAGGAATTTTGGCGACCGGTTCTAAGTGGCCAAACAATTCTCCATAGTCTCCGAGCAAAAGAATCCCTGTTGCATAAAAGGCATAAAGCCAGGTGGTATTGGGATAGTAAAATTTAAATAAAGTTGTGCCTAGAATTAATAGCACAAGGACAATAACGCCATTGATTATTGCGACTTTTCGTACTCCACTCATCAAAAAACGAGTTTTGAATTTTTGCCCTTGCAACTGCCAAAAATTAACATTAAACAGTTGCTTTTGCACCAAATGGCGGCATCTAGCCCCAAGCGTTTGAGGTCTTCCGGATTCAGACCCATTTCTCCTGAATTTGGGGCCTTGTCGGCCATCGGTCAGTGAAAACTTTTCTACCACTTCGACATAAACGACTGTATCTCCTGTTCTCACAATCTTCTGGGGATTCCACTGATAAAAATCCGGCACTAATCCCGGTCTGGGGAGATAAAATAACACCCGTCGCTTACTGGTATTGAGGTCTTGAAGCGATCGCGCATTACACCATCGATGACCCTCTTCTAGTCGATGGGCAATCACTTGCAGATTTTGACCCTCTAGTTCAAAAAACCCCAAGGTTTGGGCCCCCAAACCTGCCAAACCAAAGGCACTGGCGATCATTTGCGTCGGTTCAGCCGCAAAAAAATTACCCAACTGTTCGCTCAACAGTTGATTCAAATTATGGGCCGCAGAACGCACTACAATTCTGACACTGGGATTTAGTTGCCGTACCGCTAAGGTGGTTTGGGCATTAACTTCTTCATCACTGGTGACAATTAACACTGTCCGACAGGTTTGAATCTGAGCCTGTTCGAGAATATGGGGTTGCCGACAGTCTCCGACAATCAAGGTATCCAATAATTGAGGAACCTTAGATAATTCCCATTGAGCAGGAGGTCTTTTTTCAATGGCACTGACAACGACTCCAAAATTCTTCAGAGCAATCACACATTCTTGACCGAGACGACCTAATCCACAGATCAAAAAGCGATCGCCATTTGACTCTGGAGCATTGGCTTCTGATGCAGTCGAAAGCGTTGACATAACCTGGTTTCTCCCTTAAAGCATGGGAAACAAGTAAGAGGGGGTTACTGCAATGCTGTTAATGCTTGTTGCACTTGAAAGATGACTGTAGACCAATCTCCGGGTTGGGTTTGGCGAAATAAGCGGACGGTGGGATACCAGGGACTGTCAACGCGCAGGAGCATCCACCGCCAATCACAGCTAAAGTGTAAAAGTATCCACGTGGGTTTGCCTAATGTGGCTCCTAAGTGGGCGATCGCCGTATCCACCGTAATCACTAGATCCAGTTGCCGGATAATCTGCGCGGTATCCAGAAAGTCCTCACAGTCTGGGTGGAAGGGGTGGATGGGGGTTGGCTCGATTGGCTCTATTTGCTGGCAATTATCGCCCTCAGAACTGTCTTTTTGCAGGCTATAAAATTGCACCTTGTCGCAATTGAACAGGGGCTGTAAGTCAGAAAATGAACAGGATCGCAGATAATTATTGGGATGTTCCCAGTTGCCTTGCCACCCTAATCCCACTTTCAGTTTACCTGGTGTTTCTGGAAGCATTAGATTTTCAGGAAGATCGGGTAAGGCAAAGGGAAGCGGGGGCGCAATGGTGTTTAAGGAAGTTTTGCTCAGGTGAGGTAAACTCATTAACGATGCATGTTCATCAAAGGACGGCAGGGTTTCTTCCCTAGTCACAATTTGCTCAACCTGCGGCAAGGTGGCAAATAGACGCTTCAAAGGTTGGCGACATTCGAGGATAATTTTGGCTCCCTGTTCTTTTACCCAGGGGAGATAGCGGATCATTTGTATCATGTCCCCTAAACCTTGTTCGCTATAGAGCATGAGGGTTTTACCGGCTAGGGGTTCACCGTTCCAAGAGGGTTGGGTAAGGTTGCCTGTGGTGAATTCTTCGGTTTTCCAGCGCCATTCATATTCACTAAACCCTTGTTCGAGAAAACCGAGACTGAGCAGTGCAAAGGCAAGTCCGGTATGGGCTTTGGGTTCTTCGGGGTTAAGTTTTAGGCATTTTTGATAGGCAAGGATGGCTTCGGCGATATGACCCTGTGGGATGAGGGCATTACCGAGGGTATAATAGACTTCAGTATAGTTGGGGTTCGCTTGGAGAGCGCGATGATAATAAGCGATCGCCTCTTGACGACGTTTAAGGTTAATTCCGGTCACTTTTTCTTGCTCTTGTAGGGTATTGCCCAAATTCAGCAGCGCTTGGGCAAAGTTAGGATTAAGATTCAAGGCTTGCTGGTAATAGGTAATGGCGCGATCGAAGTCCTGCTGTGCCTTATAGAGATTACCGAGATTATAGAAGCTTTCCACCTGATTCGGATCGATGGCGATCGCCTGTTCATAAGCGCGTTTAGCTTGCTCGACCTGATTTTGCTGATGGTAGAGTAAGCCCAGATTACTGTAAGCCCCTGCATGACTCGGTTGTAGCTCTAAGAGAACTTGATAACAGGCGATCGCCTCCTCTTTGCGTTCGCTGGCACCGAGAGCGTTACCCAAGTTAAACCGCGCTTCAATAAAATCGGGTTTGAGGGCGATCGCCCTTTGGTAATGGGCGATCGCCTCCTCTAACTTTCCCTGTCCCCGCGCTACCATCCCCAATAAACACAGCACATTCGTATTCTCTGGTTCTTGCTGCACAATTTGCCCATACACCTCTTCCGCTTGGGCATATTTTCCCTGTTGGTGATAGGTCAAGCCTTGTTTTAATAATTCTTCGGTAGACATTCATTGTTAATTATTTATTATTAATTCTCTGGCAACTGATACTGATCCACGATTTTCTTCGCAAACTCTGGTACGTGCTGCTCTAATTTTTGTGGATAGTTGCGCTTCGTATACAGATAGTTGCGGGTAAAGTGGGAATCAATGGAAAAGCGGGCATATTCTAACCCTTTGGGGCCGATTTTTTCGATGACTACCCCCATTAATTTGGCTGCCCACATGGGGAGAGTCACCCCTTGATCGTAGGCGGGAATACTTTGTTGAACCGCTTGACGGCGATCGCCTTTCGACATCACTGGCTGAGTTTCCAGTTGCTCCATCGCCAGATCTAGCATCTCTTTGCCCGTATCATTGCGAACCACAATCCACTGCCACCCGAAGGGCGCACCCATATAGCCCACGACTAAATCGGCAAGGGAGTTCACATAGTCAAAGCATGTCATACACGACGGTGCGAACACATCCTTAAGTTGATTGGTCTTCAGTCCGAAAAAGGGCACGGTTTCCGTAGAGCCATCCTCATGTTTGAAATGCACCCGGAAATCCTGCATAAACTCATAATGAACGACGGTTTCCGGCGATCGGCTGGTGGTTTCCAAAAACTTTTGCAACCCCGCGCGAGTCACATTATCCACACAAGGCGTTCCCAACACATAGAGCTTCTCTAGCCCCAATTCCTTCTCAACCGCTCGCAGGGCTTGAATTTGACAGCCCACCCCGATCGCCAGCAAGCGCTTCATCCCCGACTGTTCCACCTGCTCCAAAATCGACAAATTTGGGGAAAGGGTCGGCTTATTCACTCGTGCCGCCAAAATTTCCTCTGGAGTGCGGGCAATCACGGGCATCGGTTGAAATCGATCCTCCGGGGTGTTTTGGACGCACACAACCCCTTCTACCTTGCCCTGAGTCAACATTTCAATGGCGATGGTACTCACAATTCCCGTCCATTGCGCCCCCTCGATGGGTTCTAGTTTCCGAGCCGCCATCATTTCCTGATGAACGCCAAAATAGAGTTCATCTTCATTATCCAATTGGCGATCGCGCCCATGACTTTGGATTTCCAGTTCCGGAATCTGCTGATTAATAAACGCGCAGGCTTCCTTAACATAGTGAATATAGTAAGTATCGCACAGTCCACATTCACTACAGAGTTCTTTCGCCGGACGCACACTACCGGGTTTGATAGCTCTGGCTTTATGGTGTTTGGGAGCAGTAGAAGTCATGGGGGCAATACAGAATCACAAAAAGGACAACTTCTTACTACCATACCGCGTTAAGGAGTCATAAGTAATCCCCAACTCTTATTCCCCATTGCCAGCATGTAGCGCTCCAATTTTAGATTGGAAAAACTCCTCTAAGGACTGACGGGCTAATTTTAACTCCAGCAGTTCGGCATCCATTAACCGCAAACTGGCGATAAAATCATAGGGATTCCCTTGAACTTCACCGATCCAACAGCCGCGATCGAAGGAAAGATTGGGAATCCAGCGTTTAATCACCTCTAAAGTGCCTCCTTTACCTCGTGCTTGGTAGGATTGCACTTGACCTAAGAGTTCATCTAAAGAACCACAACAAATTAACTCCCCTTGGGATAAAATGGCGATGCGATCGCACACCTGCTCCACATCGGACAAAATATGGGAATTAAAGAACAGAGTCTTCCCAGCCTGCTTCAGGGATAAAATAATCTCGCGGATCTGATAGCGCCCAATGGGATCTAGCCCGGACATGGGTTCATCGAGAAAGACTACTTCTGGATCGTTAATTAAGGCTTGAGCAAAGCCAATGCGCTGCTTCATTCCCTTAGAATATTGGCGCAGTTGTTTGCTTTTGGCGGTTTTGATATCTAATCCCACCTGTTCCAACAGTTCGGGGATGCGGGTACGAGCAACCGTGGTGGGAATTTGGAACAAACCGGCGGTAAAGAGTAAAAACTCCCAGCCAGTGAGATAATCGTAGTAATAGGCATTTTCGGGCAAATAGCCAATCCGTTGCTTAATGTGGCGATCGCCTAACGGACGACCCAGCAACACCCCCCGTCCAGAAGTTGGGCGTACAATTCCCAGTAACGTCTTCAGGAGCGTCGTCTTCCCTGCCCCATTGGGCCCGAGTAAACCAAAGGTTTCTCCAGGATACACCCTCACAGAGCAAGATTTCAGGGATTCTATCTTCTGGTTTAACCAAAACCCCGTCCGGTAAACCTTACTCAAATCCCAAGTTTCAATTACACACGCAGTTGCTTCAGTCATAGGTCACGTCAGGGCGCAATAAGTATTGATAAGTAATGAGTAAGGCTGATAACCTGCCATTACCCATTACCCATTACCAGGATTTAGCACTCGCTCTAGATCATAAACCATTCCGTGATACTAATATCCCCCAGGGAAACTTTAACCGAAAAGCGATCGCCCCGTTCAGCACTAAAATCGAGTTGCATAGATTTCGTACTTCTAGAAGAGGCTTGCATGACGACCTCATCTTCGTCATCTAAAATCGACAATTGCAGGTTTGGGGGTAAATGGGATTGGTTCCCTAGGGGATAGACTTGTACAAAAATATCAAATTCTTCATGCACCATCGGATGAATACCTATAAATAATCCAATGGGTTCACCGTTGGGGTCTAATTGTAACTTTTTGCCCCGTTCGCAGTGGGCAGGCGCAGAAGCGGTAGCACTAGGATATCTAAAATTTAAAGCCATTTGGGGTTGGGAGGTTGACCAAAATTCCCTCCAAGTTTGCCAACCGGAGGCCAGCCTATCCTCTAAATTGTCTAACCATTCGGTCAGCATCACTGGATGCAAATGTTCCAAGAGGGTATCGAGGGAGTAAAATTCAGTTAAGGGAACTTCTGAATCATAGACCTGGGGGAGATATCCCACAAGATTGGCTTCTGTGAGATCTGCGTTGAGTTGAACGGCAATATAAGCCAGGCGATCGCCCCAGGTTTCTGGCGGAATAATACACTTAGATGCTCCCGGTAAAACGGGCCGACACTCCACTCGACCTTTGCCCTTAATCCATAGGTCAGCACTATTAGAAAGAGATTGCAAAATGGGTTGATGACTGTTAGAGGTTTCCCAATCAGGAACGAGATCGAACCATTCTAAGTAGGTTTTCACCGCCTGAATCGCTAATGTATTCAGATAAACTTGTTTCGCTTTACCCGGATCGGCTTGATTTTGGGCACATTGGGCTGCCTGCTCATGGGCATTCAGGGTTAAGGGCATGGTGATTGTAGGATTAGTTTTCATCATCGTTCGAGTTGGAAATAGTTTGGGTCAAAATATAGTCTTGAATTTGGGCAGAAAATTTAGCTAAACACCGGTGATAGAACCGATTGAGTGTAACTAGGCGAATACCTAATCGATCGGCTGTTTCCTGCCAGGAGTAACCCTCAATCATTCTCAGGGCGAGAAACTGAAAATTAGCAGCCGGTTTGCCTACAATATGGGTTCGCTTAAAGATTCCGTCAGGATCGGCGCGAATCCAACCAATCACCTGTTCCGAGATTAAGGGCATTCGTTCCGGATAAATTTGTTCTAAGGTGACGGGCTTTTCGGGCTGATTAAACTGTTTTTCTAAATCATCAAGGCTGAGTCGTTGTACGCCCCTGGGAATGCTTTGCAAAACCCACCGAGACGCTTCAATGAAAAACCGTTTTTCTAGGAGATAGTTGGCCCATTGTAAGACTTCGCCTTTGTCCGGATCGTAGTCATCAATTCGGTGGCAAAGATGGTAAAACAGTTGCTGTTTAGCTTCTGCATAAATCTCTGCATAGTGGTTTTTAAATTGATTACGCCTGGGTCTGGCGAGTTGATCGGAGTCGATCAGAGTCCGGATGAGTTTGCCCAAAAGCTGCTTCCGGTGCAGGCTTTTGGGGGGGTGTTGTTTGGCGGCGATCGCCAAGGGTTTTAACGTTTGGTCTAACTCTGTTAGGTCTGGTAACTCTGCCATGCCTTCCGTACTAATGAGAGAACCTTTAAGGGCAAGGTGCTGCATGACACCTCTATAGGGTTCTCAGTTTTTTAGGGGGCTTTTTATGCAGGATTTACAAAATTTTACATTTATCGGGCTAAATGTTAAGTTTTATTGCAATATTGGGGTGTTTTGCATAAAAACCTAGGGATTTTTCTGAGAGATCTAATGAAGGCTTCATGAAGTCTTCGCGATTTTAGCGTTCCCTAGGAGATCCATCCGATGATTTTAATTCGCGATATTGTCAAGCAAACCCTGATGAGTGGATATCTATCACGTACCCACGAAGAGCAACTTCGGTATCTTCTCCAATGTACGCGCTACGGACTAGAAGATATTCAAGCCTTTCACCAGCTTCAACAGGGGGTTTTAACTGGAAAGGTGGAACAAGAGTCTCGGAGCGCCTCTAGGGTTGCTGGGTAAACTCTTGTTTTGCCCCAGTGAAGCGATCGTAGAGAGCGCGATGGCGCGATCGTCCATATTCGTCGTTGCGGGTTTCATATTGCTTGACCCAATCAACGAGAACCTCAAGCATTGCTTGTTGCTCTTCGGGGGCAGCAAATTTTTCCGGTTCCCAAGGTCGTTGGTAACAGTTCTGGACACAGGTTTCGATACCTGGATTGAGAAAGCGCAGTTCGGTGCAGTAAGGTAAGGCTGCTTCAACTAAATCGGCATAGCAGCCTTCAATCACCCATTGTTCATGCTCTTGGATAAATGAGAGCAATAGGGCAATACTTTCATCCAGGGGTTTTCTTTCGGGCCCTGGGTTCCAGGCAATTTCGTCTAGAGATAATCGGGCAATAGCCCGATCGCCAATTAACCGACGAGCCATGGTGGTTTTGCCTGCACCCGCGTTACCCAGCAGGATAATTCTCATTCTTCTACTTGCCAGAGTTGTTTGGTAAATTCCGGGTCGAGGATATGATGGGGGCGCATCACTAGAACCACTTGAGCTAAAAGGGGATGCTCTGGCTCAGTATCTGACCATTGCAGTTCCAGTTTCCCCCCGATGTTGACCAAAAAATAGCGATCGCTCTGCCATTGTCGTTCCTGGCGATCGACTAAAATTAAAACCGGTTCTGAATTCTTGGATAGGGATTGGGGCAATTGTTCGCTGTTGGCTAACAGGGCTACCGGATCGTCCATTCCCCGAATCACGGGCCATCCAGGAACCGCCACAAAGGCCGAAGTTCCCTGGCTACGAACCACGCCAAAGGGGTCAAGGGGTTCGATAAACGGTACAGCTTTCCAATCGTCGAAACTGAGGGGAAATTGACCAACAACCGGAATTACGCGGGGGGATTCATCTGCCGATTCTAGGCGATATACGGGTAATCTGGGGGCACTTTTTTGAGGAACGACGGTAAAATCTGTCAGTAGATGTTCCAGATGTTGGCGAGCTGTCCCACTCTGAGCATAGCGCAGCCCTTTAGCAATCAGGCGCGATCGCTCTTGAATATCTTTGTGTTCACGGGCACTTTTCCAGCATTGATGGGCCATGATATCTCCCGGATGCTGAGAAAAGCCTTCGGTGGGGGAACTGTTGCGGGAGAAATCTTTGATTGCTTTGGCCAGTTCGTGGGCCTGATCGGCATCCAGGTTTTGTTCTAAGCTAAACTCGGCCGCTGCTACCCGTTGGGGTTGGGTGAGGATACGGAACTCGTAGAGGATATCTGAGCTTTTTTGGTTAAAGTGCGATCGCACGTTTTCCTTAATATCCCCTTTGATTAAACTGGTGTAGACTTGGGCCGCCACCATCACCTGATTTTGTTGTACCGGTTCAAATCCCGTTTCTTCAAAAATGCGATCGGGTTGATATCCCGCCTTTTGCAGTTGGTTACAGGCTTGGCCCCACTCAACCCATGTACCTTGTTTGCGGCGCAGTTGCAGCAGCAAGGCCTCTGCATCAATGGGTTCGGTATTGGGGGCTGAATAGGGGGAATAACTCATAGCCGTGACTTTTTACGAAAGTAATACGGGAGTCTTTCATCCCCGTCAATTTATTGCGGGGATGAAAGACGACACGAGCGGCTAAAGCCGCCTTGCTTCCCTATTGTACCTGTTCTAGGGCAAACTAAAACCAATGATGTAGTCAGCAAAAGATGAGAGCGCGATACCAATATCGAATCTATCCAACCCAGCGCCAGACACAAAAACTTGCCCAGTTGTTTGGCTG
>NZ_JAQPOK010000085.1 GCF_030068445.1 Roseofilum halophilum BLCC-M91
CGATCGAGCAGACTCTGCTCCTATGGAGGAGCAAGGCGATCGAAATTCAGAATCTGAGAATATGAACTAGCCCCGTAGTAGACCGGCAAGCTTAAAATTGTAGGTTGGGTTGAACGAAGTGAAACCCAACTTTCGTCAGACTGGCGTTGGGTTTCGGTGCTCAACCCCACCAACAATCTTAACCCCAAAATTAAAGCTGGCCTGTCCTGTTGGGTGGCCACTCCCCACCCCACGGCTGTATCCCCCCAAGGTGGGAATGCAATAGTTTCCCCATTCCCCCACTCCCCCATTCCCCCATCCCCCCATCTACCCACAAACAATGCTAGAGACTGTTCATTCAATTCCCGGAAGAATTCGCTTGCGGGTTCCCCAACTAAAAGAAAATACTGCCTATGCACCGCAACTCGAAGCAACCCTGTCTACTTGGCCGGGGGTGAGGCATGTTCGGATTAATCAGTTATCTGCCTCTCTGGTGGTGGGTTATGCTCCTCAAGTCTTGCAGGAAGGGCAGATTGTACAAATTGTAGGGGATCGGATCGAAAAGATTACCCAGAATCTTCCTCCAGAACTGCCTGCTGCTCTCCCCAGTCAAGGCCATTCAGAAGGGTGGTCAAGCTTACGCCTTCCCCTGGTGGCGACTTCCCTGGCTCTACTCAGTCGCACTCTACCCCGATCGGGTATGGTTTTGCGTCCAGCAGCGACGATCGCCTTTATCCTTACGGCTTTCCCGGTGGCCAAACGAGCATGGGAGAGTATTGTGAACGAACAGCGTTTAAATATTGATTGTCTGGATTTTCTGGCTCTGAGTTTAAACGCCTGGCAAGGAAAACAAGTCACTCCGGTGATGGTGATCTTGCTCCATGAATTGGGAGATATTATCCGGGAACAAACGGCTAGAGCAACGGAAGTGCGGACGGCTAACCTGAAAGATGCGATCGGGCGGTTTGCTTGGGTGAAGGTGGGAGACGACCAACCCCCAGAGCAAATTCCCAGCGATCGCGTAGAAATTGGACAAACAGTTATCGTTTATCCTGGGGAACAAATTCCCGTGGATGGCACAGTATTACGCGGTGAAGGGGTGATCGACCAACAACAGCTTACCGGAGAAGCGATGCCGGTGGTTAGACAGGAGGGAGGATCGGTCTTAGCTTCAACTTTACTGCGATCGGGTCAACTGTATCTGCGGGCCGATCGCGTCGGTGAGCAAACCCGCGCCGCTCTTAGCCTCGCCTTACTCCAAAAGGCTCCCGTCCACGATACTCGCATGGCCAACTATGCCGAAAAAATCGCCGATCGCCTGATTGGGCCCTCCCTATTTTTGGCTGCTCTCCTCTGGCTCACCACCGGCGATCCCTCTAGGGCAGCCGCCATCCTGACTCTAGACTTTGTAACCGGTATTCGCGTCTCCATTCCCACCGCCTTTTTAGGAGCCTTAAACCATACCACCCGCCATGGGATTCTGGTTCGCAGTGGTCGCACCCTGGAACAACTGGCGGAAATTGATACCATTGTCTTTGATAAAACAGGAACCCTCACCCAAGGGATTATCACGGTAGCCGGGATTACCGCCATGAATGGGGCATCGGAAGAGCGGGTGCTACAACTAGCAGCCGCCGTAGAACAACGGCTGAATCATCCCGTAGCTGAGGCCATTGTTGACTATGCCCATGAGAGGGGGGTAACGGTTCCGTCACGGGGTGAATGGTTCTATGAAGTCGGTTTAGGGGTTCGCGCTCAAATTGACGGCCAGGAGGTTTTGGTCGGCAGTGGGCGCTTTTTACACCAAGCTGGAGTAGATTGGGAGAAAGGAGAAGAGACAGAGAGCGATACCCCCTCTGAGATTTATGTAGCTGGCGATCGCCAGCTTCAAGGGGTGATTCGCTATCGCGATCCCCTACGTCCAGAGAGCGATCGCCTGATTAAAACCCTACAGCATAGTTATGGCATTGACGTGCATTTACTGACGGGCGATCGGCCCCAACGGGCAGCCCAAGTGGCCCAGGAACTCGGTATTCCCACCTCACAGGTGTATGCGGAAGCCTTCCCCGATGATAAAGCACGGATCTTGCGAGATTTGCACCGTTCGGGGCGGACTGTGGCCTTTGTGGGAGATGGCTTAAATGATTCCGTGGCCCTAGCTTATGCGGATGTGGCAGTGTCTTTTGAACAAGGTTCAGAGATTGCTAGGGAAACGGCGGATGTGGTGTTGATGAACAATAATTTACTCGATTTACTCGAAGCCATTTCCATTGCCCGGCAAACCCGCAATCTGATCGATCAGAATATTGCCTTGGTGGTTGCGCCCAATTTGGCGGCCTTGGGGTTAGCCTCGAGTGTGGGACTGAATCCTTTAGTGGCAACCGCCATTCATAATGGATCGGCGATCGCTGCGGGTATCAATAGTCTGCGTCCCCTAGTCGAGCATCAGATGACAAGTTAGGGAATAGGTAATACGAGATTGCCATGTCTCCCTATCTCCCCCATCCCTACTTTAAGATTGCTAACAATTGTTCTCATTAATTGGACAAACTCTGCTACGCTATGGCCAGAAATCAACCTTTCTAAATAGTCCTCTAAACCCCTATGTCTCTGATTCATCTGGAAAAGTCCGTCGTGACGTTTCATCTCAAGGAAATCCTCGAAGACGGACACGGTAATCATCCCCTCTTCTGGGTTGGATTAGGCGTTTTAGTTTTAGCCCCTACCCTGTTACCCGATCCTCAACCGGTGAATCAACGGTTGACTCAACAGGGAACAACGGGAAAAACAGAAATTTCCTTATCTGAGTGGGTGGCTCAGGCACAAAAAAATAGAGCCGAGAGTTGAGGATTAACCCTGACTCTCTACAACGATGGGCTTGAACAACTGTTGTCGTCTCAAGTCCAGCAAAACAGCCTTATTGAATCAACGTTAACGCCGCTTCAACAGGGAACCGATCGCGCCAACTGCAAAGAGTGCCAAAACGGCCGAAGGTTCGGGGACTTTTTCCGGATTACAGGCAGAACTTCCGCAAGTGGACAGGAAAGAGGGATTGAGATTTACCACATCAGAGCGAAAAGTGTTGTAATTGTTCATTGCTGACCCATGACCTTATCCCCACCCCTAACTCTACCGCCTTTGGAAAATGGCGATCGCCTAACGCGCAGCGAATTTGAGCGCCGCTACGCCACCATGCCCCAGGTCAAAAAAGCCGAACTGATCGAAGGAACTGTTTATATGGCATCTCCCCTACGTGCTAAATCTCACGGCGAACCCCATGCACGAGTTATGGCTTGGCTGGGCGCTTACTGGGCTGCGACTCCAGGTATCCAACTCCTAGATAACGCAACGGTTCGTTTAGATGCTGATAACGAAACCCAACCCGACGCTCTCCTTCGCATCGAAACAGAAGGCCAAAGTACCATTAGCGAGGATGACTATGTGGAAGGCCCCCCGGAACTGATTGTGGAAATTGCCGCTAGTAGCGCTTCCATTGACCTCAACCAAAAACGTAACGTCTACTGTCGCAACCAAGTCCAAGAATATTTAGTCTGGCGAACCTATGATGGAGCCTTCGACTGGTTCTGCTGGCAAAATGGGGAGTATGTGCTATTAAATGCTGATGCTGATGGGATCTGCCGCTCGGTTGTCTTTCCTGGCTTGTGGCTCGCCAAAGATGCACTGCTGGCAGGAAATTTAGCCCAGGTATTGGCAGTGTTACAACAGGGAGTCCGGGATAGGGAGATGGGAGGATAGGGAGATGGGGAGATAGGGGGACGCGGAGATCGCTCATTACTCATTACTTATTACTCATTACTTATTACTCATTACTCATTACTCATTACTCATTACTCATTACTTATTACTCATTCCTCTTGCACTTCCAGAAGCGCGATACAATAAACTGAGAAAATAAAGCCATCAATTCGGACAAGATAGACGAGGAAGAGACAGAATCCATGGGTAGAGTAGTCGGCATTGACTTGGGGACAACGAACTCAGTGGTTGCCATTATGGAAGGCGGTAAGCCAATGGTGATCGCCAATGCAGAAGGGATGCGGACTACACCTTCAGTGGTTGGCTTCAGTAAAGATGGCGAACTTGTGGTTGGCCAAATGGCCCGTCGCCAAGCTGTCCTGAATCCGCAAAACACCTTTTACGCTGTTAAACGCTATATGGGGCGCAGATATGGCGAACTCAACGCTGATTCTAAACGAGTCCCCTATACCATCCGGCGCGATGAAATTGACAATATCAAAATTAAATGTCCTCGGCTGAAAAAAGATTTTGCCCCGGAAGAGATCTCGGCGATGATCTTGCGGAAATTGGCTGAGGATGCCAGTCGTTACTTGGGGGAACCGGTCACTGGTGCAGTGATTACGGTTCCAGCTTATTTTAATGATTCCCAACGGCAAGCGACTAAGGATGCGGGGAAAATTGCCGGGTTAGAGGTCAAACGGATTCTTAATGAACCCACGGCTGCTTCGCTGGCTTATGGGTTAGAGCGGGGAGCGGCGCAAACTATCCTGGTGTTTGACTTGGGGGGAGGAACGTTTGATGTTTCGATCCTCGAAGTTGGGGATGGGGTGTTTGAGGTGCGCTCTACCAGTGGGGATACCCAATTGGGGGGCAATGACTTTGACCAAAAAATTGTTGATTGGTTGGCCGAACAATTTCTAGAGACGGAAGGGGTAGATTTACGGCGCGATCGCCAAGCGCTGCAACGACTGACAGAAGCGGCGGAAAAGGCGAAAATTGAACTGTCGGGGGTGACGGTAACGGAGATTAACTTACCGTTTATTACGGCAACAGAAGATGGGCCCAAGCATTTAGAAACCCGGTTGACGCGATCGCAATTTGAAGAACTTTGTGGCGACTTGCTCTCCCGTCTGCGCCGTCCCATCAAACGCGCCATGTACGATGCCGGACTCAGCCCCGTCCAAATCGATGAAGTCGTTCTCGTAGGCGGTTCCACCCGCATTCCCATCGTTCAGCAACTGGTTCGCAGCTTCATCGACAGAGAACCCAACCAAAACGTTAACCCCGATGAAGTCGTCGCTGTAGGCGCAGCCATTCAAGCCGGTATTCTCTCCGGCATCGTCAAAGACGTGCTGCTGCTCGATGTCACCCCTCTCTCTCTGGGTATCGAAACCGCCAGTGGGGTAATGAAAAAACTGATTCCGCGCAATACTACCATACCCGTGCGGCGATCGGATATTTTCTCCACATCCCAAGACAACCAGACCTTTGTCGAAGTCCACATCCTGCAAGGAGAGCGGGAAATGTCCAAGGATAACAAATCCCTCGGTCGCTTCCGACTCTCCGGCATTCCCCCTGCCCCGAGGGGAATCCCCCAAATTCAGGTTTCCCTCGATATTGATGCCAATGGCATCTTGCAAGTCGCCGCCCTAGACCGCACCACCGGTCGGGAACAAGGCCTGACCATACAAGGAGCCTCCACCCTCTCCTCCGACGAAATCAACCAAATGATCCAGGATGCCGAACGCTATGCCCAGGTAGACCGGGAGCGTCGGGAAAGAGTAGAAAAGCTCAACCGTGCAGAAGCCCTCATTACCCAAGCAGAACGCCAACTGCGGGAAGCCACCCTAGATTTTGGGATGCAGTTTGCCAACCAATACCGCCGGGATATCGATCCCATTGTCCAGGAACTGCGGGAGTATTTGCGCCGAGGCGATGACCGAGGAATTGACCAAGCAGGAGCAGACTTACAAGACATTCTCTACGATCTCAATCGGGAAGTGCGCTTGCGGATGAGCGAAGAAGAGGATGACGGCTTTTTGGGAACCCTGCGGCGCACCTTCTTGGGCGATGATGAGGATGAATTCGATCGCCGCGAAAGTTACGATTATGATAGTCCAGCCTATAAAACCCGACGGGAATACGCACCCCCAGAACGGAATTATCCACCGGCAGCGCGAGACTATCCCCCAGCGAGAAATTATCCGCCCGCCCAGGATTATCCACCCCCACGGGATTATCCCCCTCCACGAAACGACCCACGAGACCCGGATTATCCACCCCCACGGAACGCCCCACGAGGGCGAGACTATCCCCCAACACGGGATTATGAACCGCCAAGGCGAGACTATCCCCCAACACGGGACTATCCGCCCCCCCGGTCAAGGGAACCCAATCGACCCCCAATCCGCGACTCTCGTCGTCCTCCAGAACCCCCCGGCCGAGCCAGGTATAATCAATATAATGCCTATGATGATGAAGATTGGGGAGATGACGATGAATGGTTGTAGGTATTCCCTATTCCCTATTCCCTATTCCCTATTCCCTATTCCCTATTCCCTATTCTCCCAGAACCCTAAGTGAACAAAACCATGCAAAACTTTCGGAACTATTATGAGATTCTGGGAGTTAGCCCCGATACCCCCACTGAAGAGATCAAGCGGGTTTATCGCCGCTTGGCTCGTCAATATCATCCCGATCTCAATCCTGGTAATAAGGAAGCTGAGGAGCGATTTAAGGATATTTTAGAAGCCTATGAAGTCCTCTCCGATCCGGGGAAACGGACGGAATATGACCAACTGAGTTTCTTTTTAAGACAGCGCCAAAATAACCGCAAACGCAATAGTAGCTCCAAGTTTTCTTCCGCAGAAATTGAGTATTTTAATCAATTTCCCACGTTCGATAGTTTTCTCGATAGCTTGCTGAATCGCCGTCGGGAGGTGAATCAGGGACAACCCACTGGCAAGCGATCGCGTCCCGTCGAACGCAATGCCCAAGCCTACAGTCCCGGACGCTCTAAAGTTTATAACACGGTTACCAGCGAATCCCGACCCATGAAACGGGATATCGAAGCCCTATTAACCTTACCCCTAGAAAAAGCCTATCGAGGTGGAAAAGAGCGTATCCGCTTAGAAGATGGTCGCTCCTTAGAAGTAGACATGCCCCCCGGTATGGTAAGCGGTGAAAAAATGCGCCTGCGGAAGTTGGGCATGAATGGCGGCGATTTATACCTGAAAATCACCGTTGCCCCCCATCCCTTCCTGCAAATTGAAGGGAATGAAATCTATTGTAAACTGCCCATTACTCCAGTAGAAGCCATTTTATCCGGACAAGTAGAAGTCTTCACCCTGGATGGGTTAGTGAAAATGAATTTACCCCCAGGAGTGAAAAGCGGTCAAAAACTACGATTAGCCAATAAAGGATATCCCGACAACCGAGGCAGACGGGGCGATCAGGTAGTAGAAATTGAGATTCAGTTTCCCACCGAATTAACCCCAGAACAACAGGAACTCTATGAAAAACTGCGAGATTTAGAAGATAATTTGCGCGAAGCCCTGTGGAAATCAGACAGGGAATAGGGTTAGTGCTTTGGAAGCAGGAAACCACAGGCGAGAAGCCTGTCATCATAAGGGTTAAAGTTGAATCGGGATGACAGGATTTGAACCTGCGACATCCTGCTCCCAAAGCAGGCGCGCTACCAAGCTGCGCTACATCCCGGACGAACGTAATAACACTATAACCCATATCAGTCCAGTTTGGCTAGAAGCCAATCCAAAGGATAGATCGATCTTCGCATCCTCTGCCTTGAACAGAACGTTCAGCCACAAAAAAAGAGGGGGAAGACAGGTAGAGCGCTTGCTCCCCAAGTCAACCTGAGTCCCAGATCTCCAAGAGTCGATACACTTCCATGCCGTCTCTCTCCCCTAGTTTGGATACCAAAACATCCCCTTAATTCCTTCTGGATCTTGGAGAAAACCCAGATTTCGGTAAAATTCCACGACATGAGGATCGGCAAACAAGGTAATGTTGCTAATATCTTCACTACGGAGTTTCTTAATTGTATGCTTCATCAGGGCCTTACCCAGACCTCTCCCTTGGAATGCTGGATGAACCACCACATCCCAGAGAGTCGCATTAAATGCGTGATCCGAGGTTGCCCTAGCAAACCCAATCAACCGACGATGGTTGCCTCGTAAATCCCACATCGAAATCACCAGAAAGCTATGCTCGATCGCTTTTTTGACTTTCCGTAAAGGACGGCGAGACCAACCAACCGCATCACATAGCTCTTCAAGTTCGTATAGGTCGATGTCCCGATTCGTGCTAAACACAATACGGGAAACCTTTCCAGAATCGCTCTTGAGATCCAAAGTAGCAAAATATTCCAGTGTTTTTCCTGGACTCGTTGTTATTGGAGTATCAGAGCTGCTAAACAAGCTTTTCCAAAAACCCATGCAGGTGTAATTGAAGTAGTCAAAGTTAAATAGACAATATTAGCTTAGTATATCTCCCCTAATTTTTTCCTTCCATTATGGCTCAGGGTTTAAAATCCTCTACCTTAGAACTGCTCAAACGCTTTAACCGAGCGTTTCCCCAATTCTATGAGCAGTTTGTCAGTTCTGATATCCAACTGCAAAACCTGAAACTGGCCTATCAACTCTACAAACGCCAGAAAGCCGTGATTGAAGTGCGTACAGAATCGGCGAAAAGCTCTCTCCACTTTGCTTATCGGAATCAGTCGTTCCTATTGAGTGATATCTTTGGGGTTCTGGCTGCCTATGGATTAACGATTCATAGCCTCAGTCTCTATGGTCAAATTCATCCCCCGATGCTGGTGTTTATCAAGTTGGTGGTCTCTAGAGGGGGGAAAGCGCTGCTGGAGAAAACAGCAGAGAATGTCTGTCGAGCGATTCAGGAAGCCTTAGCGGGACATTTTGAGGTGGAGGAGATGTTGGCGGTGGAGTTTAATCTGGATGCGGGGTTAGAACAGGTGGATACGGAGTTTTATGTCGATCCGGTGTTTCATCTACCGGCTTTACTGATTGAGGCTGATAATCAACCGGGATTGTTCTATAAGGTGATGTACGCCATTTGGCAAGAGGATTTATTGGTGGTGAATGCCAATCTGTTGGTCTGGAGGGGACGCACGCGGCTGATTCTCTATTTGCTTGGGCCCAATGAAAGCTTGATTCCGGAATATTTGGGTCAGAAGATTGCTGAAAGTGTGAAGCAGCGCTTATTGGGCGATCTAAATTAATGGGTAATCGGTAATGGGTAATGGATGATCATCAAAATTTCCAATTGGATTAGAGTCAGACACGGTTCAGGATAGGATAGGAGTATGGCAAAAATCGATATCCTGGGCGTTTCCCATACTTATGAATTAACTGCACCGAAAACGGCTAACCCAACGTTGGTGTTTGTTCATGGCTGGTTGTTGAGCCGGGCCTATTGGCGGCCTTTGGTTGAGCAACTGCGATCGCACTATCAATGTTTAGCCTATGATTTGCGTGGCTTTGGTGAATCGGAGACTATACAAGGTTTACAGGGCAATGAGGGCGAGCCGATTTTGGGATATACTCCCAGCGATTATGCTAAGGATTTGGGGCTACTCCTGGATCGATTACAAATTGAGAAGGCTTGGTTGGTGGGCCATTCTTTGGGGGGGAGTGTGTCTCTATGGGCGGCTTCTCAATTGGGCGATCGCATTGGAGGAGTGTTTTGCCTCAATTCTGGAGGCGGCATTTACTTAAAAGAGGAATTCGAGCGCTTCCGCTCTGCTGGCGCTCAGTTGGTGAAACGGCGGCCTCAGTGGTTGGTGGATGTGCCTTTGCTCGATTGGCTCTTTACCCGCTCTCAGGTGGCTCAACCCCTATCGAGAACTTGGGGACGACAACGGTTAATTGATTTTGTCACTGCCCAGTATGAGGCGGCATTGGGGGCTTTATTGGATTCGACGACGGAGGAGGAGGTTCACCGCTTGCCCCAATTGGTGGCTCAGTTACAGCAGCCGGTTTATTTTATTGCCGGTGCTGAGGATAAGGTAATGGAACCTCGTTATGTCCGACATTTGGCAAGTTTTCATGAGTTGTTTCGCTCCGGATACGACAATGTGGTGGAACTTCCTGGTTGTGGTCATTTTTCGATGCTCGAAGCGACGGATCGAGTGGCTGAAGAGATCGATCGCCTGATTCATGCTGAGGAAATCGGCGATCGTCTGGCCAGTTAAGGGATAGGGGAATGGGGGAATGGGGGAATGGGGAGACACGGAGACACGGAGACACGGAGACACGGGGACACGGGGACAGGGAGATTGCCTATTCCCTATTACCCATTACCCCGCGTAGCATTATAGAGCGTCTGAAGTTTAGATAAATCCATCCGCGACTGAACGCCTAGGGTTAAGGAAGAGCGATCGCCTTGATTAAAATGAGCAGAAGCCGCACAAGCAATCATCGCCGCATTATCCGTACAGTATTTCATCGGTGGAAACAGCACCTCTAGATTATGCTTTTCTCCAGCCGCTTTTAGATGTTGCCGTAGCCCCCGGTTCGCGGCGACTCCTCCGCCAATGGCAATGGTAGATAGATTGTGGTCAAGAGCTGCTCGGATGGCGCGTTTCGTCAGAGCTTTAGCCACCGTTTCCTGGAAGCTCGCCGCTAGGTCAGCAATGGGTAAATCGGGGTCAGTCGCCTTCAGTTGATTCACCAGGCGCATCACCGCCGTTTTTAAGCCGCTAAAGCTACAGTCATAGGGATGATATCCCCCTTTCGGTAAGGAAATGCGGCCTTCGGGTAGGGAAAAAGCTTGCGGATTACCGGTTTGAGCCAATTGGTCGATAATGGGGCCTCCCGGATAGCCCAGTCCCAGCAAACGAGCCACCTTATCAAAGGCTTCCCCAGCCGCATCATCGCGGGTTCGTCCCAGGGTCGTATACTGACCGCATTGGTGAACCTGGATCAGGCTGGTATGACCTCCAGAGACCAGAAGACACAAGAACGGCGGTTTTAAGTCTGGGTTGGTGAGATAGGAGGCGTAGATATGGCCTTCCAGGTGGTGAACCCCCATAAAGGGTTTATCGTGCAACAGAGCCAGGGTTTTCGCGGCCGTGATGCCCACCAGTAAGGCTCCCACTAAACCAGGGGCACAGGTGGCGGCGATCGCATCAATTTCTGACCAAGAGAGGTTCGCTGCTTCTAGGGCTGCGGCGATCGCCCCATTCACCGTTTCCAGATGACGGCGAGAGGCCACTTCCGGTACAACTCCCCCATACTGGCCATGCTCGGCCATCTGGGAAGCCACAAAATTACTCAGAACATTACATTTATTTACAATTGCCACAGAAGTTTCGTCACAACTTGTTTCAATTGCTAGAATCGTTGCCATTGCCTGCTACCTTGTTCTAAAGGAAAACCCTTTTCTGAACGGCACACCGATGTGGACAGTTCAGAAAAGCCCATTTTAGAGACTTTTTTGTAGCTCTAATCTTTACGGAGTCTCTTTAGTCCAGTATGATTGGCTTTCATAGAGCCTCTGGTTTCTTTGTAACATACTATTTGCACTTCGTAACAAAAGGAAACATTTCCATGCGACGATTGCTTGTTCTGGTTTTGATGTGTTGTTTGTGGCTGGGCTTTGTTCCCCCCGCTTCTGCGGATTTAGCAAACTTGGTTCCCTGTAGTGAATCTCCCGCTTTTCTGCAACGGGCTAAAACAGCTCGCGCCACCACCGATGATCCCCAATCTGGGGCCAAACGATTTGAACGGTATTCTGAAGCCCTCTGTGGTGAAGATGGCCTCCCCCACCTGGTGGTTGATGGTCGTCTAAGCCATGCTGGAGACTTCATTATTCCCAGCTTACTCTTTCTTTATATTACCGGTTGGATTGGTTGGGTAGGTCGTGCTTACCTGATCGCCATTCGTGGTGAGAAAAAACCCGAAGAAAAAGAAGTGGTTATCGATGTACCCCTAGCGATTAAAATGATGCTCTCTGGCTTTGCTTGGCCCCTGGTCGCAGCGAAAGACATGATGAGCGGAGAAATGTTCGCTAAGGATGACGAAATTACGGTTTCACCCCGTTAATGGTCTGTTCAAGTCTGTGTTTTGTTTTGGAGTCTTCACATGGAAGGTTTACTTAAGTATCTGTCCACAGCTCCAGTTTTGATTATGTTATTACTAACAGTCACGGCTGGAATTCTAATCGAGTTTAACCGTTTTTATCCTGACTTACTATTCCATCCAATGTAAGTTTTCAGGAATACTCACCTAGCAATTTGCTGTGTTGGGAAGAAAAGATTAAATTAAGCGACAGCGCCTTTGGAGTCATACCAAAGGCGTTTTTTGATCCCTTACATCCCAAGTTTTGGCAGAAGTGTTTACCATAGAAAAGGAATCTTGTACCTTGTGATACTTTTCTTCAATGACTTCAACCTTGCTTAGGTCAGCTACTCCGGGACGGTGTATTGCTCCAACCGTGCGTCACCTACACAATGGGTTAACCATCGTCGCCGAGCAAATGCCCGTAGATGCCGTGAATTTAAGCCTGTGGCTTCCAGTCGGTTCTGCGGTAGAATCAGACCCCATCAATGGCATGGCTCACTTCCTAGAGCATATGATCTTCAAAGGAACGCCAAACCTGCCTGCCGGTGAATTTGAGCGCCAGATCGAAGAACGAGGAGCAGTGACCAATGCTCTAACCAGCCAAGATTACACCCAATTCTATATCACCACAGCGCCTCAAGACTTTATGGATTTAGCGCCCCTACAATTTGAGGTGGTCTTTAATGCCAGTATTCCTGATGAAGCCTTTGAGCGGGAACGCTCGGTGGTGATTGAAGAAATTCATCGCTCCCAAGATAATCCCCGTCGCCGAGTTTATCAAAGGGCGATGGAATTGGCTTTTGAAACCCTGCCCTATCGTCGCCCAGTTTTAGGCCCAAAAGAGGTGATCGAAACCCTGAAACCTGAGCAAATGCGGGAGTTTCATCAGCATTATTATCATCCCCAAAACCTCACTGCCGCAGTTGTGGGGAATCTGCCGGTGGATGAGTTGATTCAAATTGTGGCTGATAGTTGCACCCTCACCGTCAATGGGGAAGGGTTGAAAAAGACTCAATCGGTTATACCCCCATTCGGGCAGTTGTCAGACACTGCCCCTTTTAATGGTTTGAGTGAAGCACCGTTTACTACGATTGAGCGCCGAGAGTTTGTCGATCCGAGTTTGCAGCAAGGGCGGTTGGTGATGGTTTGGCGGGTTCCGGGTGCTTTAGCTCAGGATAAAACCTATGCGTTTGATATTCTCAGTTCTATTTTGTCTCAAGGACGGACTTCTCGGTTGGTGCGTCAGTTGCGGGAAGAACAGAATTTGGTGTCGAGTGTGATGGCGGCGAATTTAACTTATCATAGCCAGGGGTTGTTTTATGTGGCGGCCCAGTTGCCAACGGAGCATTTAGCCGAGGTGGAGGAGGCGATCGCCAAACAAATTGCATCCCTGAGCTATAATCTGCAAGATTCAGAGTTACAACGCATTCGTACTCAAGTGGCAAACCGGTTTGTCTTTGGCACGGAAACACCGAGCGATCGCGCTAATCTGTATGGATATCATCAAGCCATGCTCCAAGATGTGAATCTGGCCCTCAATTATGCCACCTGCATCCGTTCCCTAGAGGTGGAAGATCTGCAAGCTGCCGCCCGCTCTTATCTTTCTCCAGAAGCCTATGGTATCGTCACCATAAGACCGGAATAATTAACAATTAACAATTAACAATTAATAATTTAATTGTTAATTATCTAGCCTTTTTAAATCAGTTATGAACGATTGCCCTCATCCCCCAACCCCCCTTCGGCTCCGCTCAGGGCGGTGCTTCTCCCACAGGAGAAGGGGAGCAGAAGTCCCTCTCCCAAGGGAGAGGGATTTTCCGCAAGCGGACATGAAAGGGAGAGGGCATTCCAAGTTTACGTCTCACATGAAAACGCTATTCAACCGAGCCATGTGGAATCTAATTGCCGATCGCATCAGCGAAGTCACCAACCAACCCTTTGAAATCCAATCCCATCGCTCCGTTGCTGGGGGGTGTATCAATCAAGGATATCAAGTCCAGGGAAGGGACGATCGCACTTCGACTACGCTCAGTGAACGCGCCTATTTTGTTAAACTCAATCGCGCTGTGGACATCGAAATGTTTGCCGCCGAAGCCTTGGGTTTACAACAAATGTACGATACCCAAACCATCCGCGTCCCCGCTCCCATTTGTACCGGAGTTGCAGGCAACTCAGCCTACATTGTCTTGGAATGGTTAGAATTTGGGGGCGGAAAGTCCCAATCTTGGGAAGAAATGGGGCGACAATTGGCCCATCTGCACAGGGCTAAACCACCTCGCCCAGAGTTTGGTTGGGATGGCAATAATACCATTGGCTCAACCCCCCAAATCAATACCTGGACAGCCGACTGGGTAGACTTTTATCGTGAGCATCGATTAGGCTATCAATTTCGACTGGCGAAACGGCGAGGGGGAAATTTTCCGCAAGAGAAGGAACTGTTAGCTGCCCTGCCCGAACTCTTGCGGGATCATCACCCCCAACCCTCCTTAGTGCATGGGGATTTATGGTCGGGAAACGCTGCTTGCTTGGTGTCTGGAGAACCGGTAATTTTTGATCCAGCGACTTATATTGGCGATCGCGAAGTGGATTTAGCCATGACTGAATTATTTGGCGGTTTTCCTGCCTCTTTTTATCAAGGTTACCATCAAGTTTTGCCCCCCAATCCGGGTTATAGTGTCCGCAAAACCCTTTACAATCTCTATCATATTCTCAATCACTTTAATCTGTTTGGCGGCGGTTATGGCTCCCAAGCCAACAGCATGATCCGCCAATTACTGCGATGAGGTCTGACATTAGATAGGCGTTTCTGGGCCCTATTTCTGGAAAGAGAAAGCTTTGCGTAAGGCTGTGACCGTGGAGATGAAATGTTGGGCGACTTGCTCAATTTCTGATTCAGTATTGAATCGGCCCATACCGAATCTCACGGAGGCATAGGCCAGTTTTTCTTCTCGACCTAATGCTAAGAGAACATGGGAAGGGGCAATTTTGGCGGAGGTGCAAGCGGAACCGGAGGATAGGGCAACAATAGGTTGCAATCCTAACAGCAAGGCAGAGCCGTCTACACCTTCGACACTGATATTGAGATTACCGGGTAGCCTTTGGGTCGGGTGACCGTTGAGGTGAATGCCGTCTAGGGAACTTAAGGTGTTCCAAAGCTGTTCTCGAAGTTGGGTTAGGCGTTGGGCTTCCGTTTCTTGTTCTGCCATGCCTAAATGCACGGCTTCCGCAAAACCCACGATTTGTGGAGTATAAAGAGTTCCCGATCGCAGTCCCCGCTCATGGCCGCCTCCGTGGATCTGGGCAGCAAGTTTGACTCTGGGGTTGCGTCGCCTGACGTATAAGGCTCCAATACCTTTGGGGCCGTAGAGTTTATGGGCAGTCAGGGACATTAAGTCGATGTTCATCTCCTGGACATTCAGGGGAATTTTACCTAGCGCCTGGGCTGCGTCGGTGTGGAATAGCACTTGGCGATCGCGGCAAATTTGGCCGATTTCGGCTAAGGGTTGAATGACCCCAATCTCATTATTGGCCGCCATCACAGAAACTAAGATAGTCTCTTCGCCCATGGCTGCTTTTAGCTCTTCTAGATTGATTAACCCTTGAGCATCGACCCCCAAATACGTGACTTCAAAGCCTAATGATTTTAAATACTCACAGGGATCTAAAACGGCATTATGTTCAGTGGTAACCGTAATTAGATGGCGACCTTTGCTAAAATACGCCTCAGCTACCCCCTTGATGGCTAGATTGTTGGCTTCAGTGGCTCCACTGGTGAAAATGATTTCTTCTGGAGTGCTGCCAATGGCTTGAGCTAAACTCTCTCGGCCACGGCTAACGGCTGCTTCAGCTTCCCACCCATAGGCGTGGGTAATACTGGCCGCATTACCAAAGCGTTCTGTGAAGTAGGGCAACATGACTTCTACAACCCGTCCATCGACTGGCGTAGTGGCATGGGAGTCAAGATAAATCGGTCGCTCAGACATATTCTAGGATCTTAGAGTAGAATCAGGGCAATGATATTGCCCATATCCTCAAGCCTAAAACAAGAATATGAATTCTGAAACCTTAGTGCAACTGTTACAACAAAGCTTTCATGTGACCCTAGGTGCAACGGCTTCTTTTGCCGAAGTTCTACAAGATGAGCAGAAACGCCAAGAAAGTTGGCGCAAACTGAGCCAAGAGTTAGCAGATCTGACTCAAGAATGGTCAGAAAAAGGAAAAATCACGGAAGAAGAAGCTCGCAATTTTGTAGATAACTTGATGAAACAAAAGACGACTTCCTCGGAGAGTGCTGCTGATGCTGAGTCTACTGATGAGTCCGATGGAGAACCGGAAGCGCCATGCGATCGAGATCCACAAGCAGAAATTGAAGAACTGACGACGCAAATTTCAACTTTGCGCTCTGAGTTAGAGAAATTGCGACAGGAAGAAAGTTAGAGTTCTGGCGCTCCAGGGGATGAATGTCAGTGAATTCATCTCCTGGTTTGGCTTGAAATCTAGTCATTATCCCATTCTTCGCGTCCTAAAAGGTCTCCAATCCGGTCTCTGAGCAAGAAATTGCCGTTTTCTAATTCACACTCTACATAACCCCATTCACGGGCGGGAATATATTTACAAAGCACATAAATCGGTTGCTGACGGCTGATCGTTCCGTTTTGCACGAGGCTGCGGGCCTCGTCTTGAATCATATTTAAGGAATAACGAATAGATTGAAGCATGTTCACTCTTTTGATGTTTGCAATGATTGTGTATGGCCACGTTAGGAGATAGGCGTTCGATCGCCATCCATTGGATTTTAACTTAAGTTCTGTATTCCTGAATACTGAACTTTTTCTATTCTTACGCTATATCGCCTCTAATTATATTAAGATATCTTGCCAAAGTCATCAACCAATAACACTTTTCTGGTAAACCAGTTCAGTGGCCAGTTGAATGGCAGCCGTCATGCTGGTAGCATGGGCAAGTCCTTTGCCTGCAATATCAAAAGCCGTTCCGTGATCGGGTGATGTGCGAATGAAGGGCAAACCGATAGAGGTATTGACTGCCCGATCGAACGCCATCATTTTCACGGGAATTAATCCTTGGTCATGGTAGAGTGCGATGTAGGCATCATGGGTTTGGGCTGCAAAGGACGAGTCATACCATGCTTGAGCGGGTTTAACCCATAAAGTGTCTGGTGGTACTGGCCCATCTAGGGTGAGATCCGGATAGGCCTGGCGAGACGCTTCTAGCCAGGGAATGAGCCAATCGATCTCTTCAGTACCGAGTTGCCCTTGCTCGCCGCTATGGGGATTAAGTCCGGCGATCGCGATGCGAGGTTGGGCAAGGCCAAACTGGTCGCGCAATACGTTAACTAACAATTGTAGCTTCTGGTTTATGAGAGTGTATGTTAAGATTTCTGGAACTTTGGCTAGGGGAATGTGAGTGGTTGCTAACAAGGTGATTAATTGCCATTGGGTATGGGGCGATCGCCCGACAAAAAGCATCCCAAATTGGTCTGTTCCAGATTTTTCAGCTAAAAGTTCAGTTTGTCCCGGATAATGGTATCCAGCCGCACTCCAAGCGGATTTGGCGATCGGGCCGGTGACAATTCCTTGAAAGTGACCCTGGAGGGTTTGGGAAATGGCTTCTTGCAAATAGGCAAAACTAGCCCATCCACTGGCCTGATTTCCCACCCCTAACCTGAGTTCCTTGGCGACGCGATCCGGTAGGGGAATATCGAGAATCGAGAGGCGATCGGGATCGGCCAAAGGTTGTCCCAGGGGAGCTAAACGGCTGTAAGTGTCCTGTAAAATGGACGCAGACCCCACCACAGTCATCTGAATTTGCTCCTCAAGCTGGCGATCGGCCAAGGCTTTGAGGATCACTTCCGGGCCAATGCCCATCGGATCGCCGAGTGTAATCGCTAAATGATTCAACCTATTACCCATTACCTATTACCCATTACCCGAAACTGTTCTACAATCAACCTATAGGCTTAGTCGTAAGCCTCTATCCCTCGATCGTTCACCTAAAAGGATATTACTTAAACCATGGGCGCTGAAATCTTTAATGCCGCACTCTTATCTTCCAGTTTAATCATGGTGGGCCTAGGTTTAGGCTTCCTGCTGCTGAAAATTCAGGATAGCGTTGAAGGCTAATCTGAAGGAGCTTAACTCAAGTTCACAGCGATCGGCTGTAAGCTCTAATCCTTGGCGGGGAAGCTTCCCCGCCTTCTTCTTAGCCATCCCTATTGGATTGAAGCCATCGGGATCTGTGCCGAAATCCAGAAAAATTATGAGCAAATGTCAAGATTTTTGAAGTTTTCTGATAGACTCTTATAAAAAGTTAACGTTTTTTTAAAATATATCAATGACCTTATTAATCGTTGGAGCCACAGGCACACTGGGAAGGCAGATTACCTTCCGCGCCTTAGAAGAAGGCCACTCGGTTCGCGCTTTAGTGCGTAATCCTCAAAAAGCCGGGTTTCTGAAGGAACGGGGAGCGGAACTAGCCCCAGGAAATTTATGTCAAATGCAAAGTATCAAAAAAGCCCTTGAGGGAGTCACGGCCGTGATTGATGCAGCCACTTCGCGGCCTACAGACTCTCTGAGTATGGAAGAAGTAGACTGGGAAGCCAAAGTCTCCCTGATTCAAGCGGTGAAAGAAGCCGGTATTGAACGCTACCTATTTTTCTCTATCCTGGATGCGGATCGATATCCCCAAGTGCCGTTGATGCAAATCAAGCACTGTACAGAACTGTTCTTAAAACAGGCAGAGCTGAAATACACCATTTTTCAGTTAGCTGGCTTTATGCAGGGACTGATTCCCCAGTATGCCATTCCGATTCTGGATCAACAGGGGGTTTGGGTAATGGGCAAATCTTCACCCGTGGCCTATATGGATACCCAAGATATCGCTAAATTTGCCGTGCGGGCCTTGAGTGTACCGGAAACCGAAAAGCGCACCTTTCCTCTGGTGGGGACAAAAGCGTGGAGCGGGGATGAAATTATTGCCTTATGCGAGAGACTCTCTGGACGACAGGCGAGGGTTTCCCGAATGCCGATCGGGTTGTTGCGTGCGGTGCGTCAGATCGCTCAATTTTTCCAATGGACTTGGAATATTAGCGATCGCCTGGCCTTTGCCGAAGTTCAAGCCAGTGGCAAGCCTCTGATCGCCCCCATGGAGGAAGTCTATAGTGTGTTTGGCCTTGACCCGAAAGACACCACTACCTTAGACTCCTATATGCAGGAATACTTTAGCCGTATTTTGAAAAAACTCAAAGAAGTCGAATACGAGCGCGATAAAATGAAGCAGAAAAGCAAAAAACGCAGAAGCCCCTTTAAATCGGGTTCCTAAAACCCTAAATGGGTGTGCAGGATTGAACCCCTGTGAAGTACAATCCTTAAACGAATCATTAGAAAACCTTCTCAATACTGGTATTAGCGTGCCCGAAGCTGGGATTATTTACAACGACATTAAACCAACTGCCTGTCGAGTCGCAGAAGAACTAGAACAGCAACTAATCCAACGGGGATGGAGCGTGAAACTGGCGACAGGTGCAGGGGGAATATTGGGATATTCCCATCCGGATCGTCCTATCTGTCATACTCCCATCGATCATGTGGTTCCCCCAGAATTTAATTCACAGATGAAAGTGGCGATCGTCCTAGGTGGCGATGGTACGGTGCTTTCGGCTGCTCGACAAGTGGCCCCTTGTGGCATTCCCATGTTAACGGTGAATACGGGCCATATGGGCTTTCTGACGGAAACTTATATTAATCATCTTTCAGAAGCGATCGATCGGGTGGAGAATGACAACTACACCATAGAAGACCGCACCATGTTAACGGTGCGCGTCTATAACAATCATGCTCAAAATGCTTCTTCTACTGGCGATCGTCCCCTACGTCCTAGTGTCTGGGAAGCCCTATGCTTAAACGAAATGGTACTGCACCGAGAACCCCTGACGAGTATGTGCCATTTTGAAATTAAAATTAGTCATCATGCCCCTGTGGATATGGCGGCTGATGGTATTATTGTCTCCACCCCTACCGGCTCAACGGCCTACTCCCTGAGTGCAGGAGGAGCCGTGGTAACGCCGGGAGTGCCCGTGCTGCAACTGATGCCCATTTGCCCCCATTCTTTAGCCTCACGCGCTCTGATCTTTAATGATAGCGACCCGGTAACGATTTATCCCGTGTATCCGAATCGGCTAGTGATGGTGGTCGATGGTAATGGGGGATGTTATGTTTCCTCTGAAGATGAGGTGGTGATTGAAAAAGCCCCCTATCGTGCCCGGTTTGTTCGCTTACAGTCTACGGAGTTCTTTCGCATTCTCCGAGAAAAATTAGGCTGGGGATTGCCTCATATTGCCAAACCGACCTCAGTGGAGTTACCTTAAGGTTGCCTGAATTTTGGCGATCGCCTATAATTGTAAGTTGAGACTCACAGCATGTAGGTGACTAGCTCAACGGTAGAGCAGGAGACTCTTAATCTCTTGGTTCAGGGTTCGAGTCCCTGGTCACCTATTAATCAGGATGCTATATGCCGTGGGACTTTCAGCCCTAAGTCCTTACATACTATAAACAAACACAGAAACTCACCGCGATTTCCGATCGCCCCCTCCAGGTCTGAAGCCGAAAAAGCGAAAACCGGCTAAAATCTGCCTATTTTGTTCAGTTTGGGCAAACTGAAGGCAGTGGAGGGGGATCGGCAAAATATGAGTTTTAGTCAATGCGGATGAAAGGACTTGAACCTTCACGTCGCGAGGACACTAGAACCTAAATCTAGCGCGTCTACCAATTCCGCCACATCCGCATAATTAGGTGTCACAATCTCCTATTGTAGCAGAGACTAATCTAAATGTCTAGCTTGAATTTCCAAGAAGATCAGAAAAAGGGAGCCTTATGGCTCCCTGATTTGTTCTATCGTTCAATTCGGAGGAAATCTGACTCCTTTACCCTGTGCATACCAGCTTCACCAGCGCTTGACCTAGGCATTCTTGCGGCGCTTGGCAGCAGTCACCAGACCACCAATGGCAGCTAAACCGAGGAGAGCAGAAGGTTCAGGAACATCAACGGGGTTGGGAGTGCCGACGGTGAATTGGTAGTTGCGGGTGAAGGAGAAGTTATCACCGGCATCAACCACACCAGAGGCATAGGAATTTTCTCCAAAGCTGTAGGCATAATCCCAGCTTGTACCGCCATCTAAGCTGTATTTAACGACTTCACTAGCCATCATTGTGGATAATACAGGATAGAGTGGGTCACTTACATTAAGTTGTAGACCACTAGCAAAGGTGTCATGACCAGCTAATTCAAAGGAGTATTCGCCGTTGTTACTGCTGACGGATTGGATGTTGGGGTCGCTCAGGCGTTGGAAGACATTGTAGCTAGAGAGAGTTGTTTGGATAGCACCGAAAAGTTGAGCGCCAGAGCCAATACCTAATCCACCTAACTGAGGGGTGTAAGCGCTATAAATTCCGTTAGTCCATTGAGTGCCCAAGCCACCTAACCAGTCGGCTTGACCCACGGAACCAAACATGATGCTGCCGTCGGTGAAGTTAGCGGTTAAGGTCGAGGGGGTTTCATTGCCCCAGCCGTAGTCGATATTGTCGTCTAGTTCAACGCTACCTGCACTTCCTAGAGCATCGATAATAGCTGCGCTACCGTTGCTACCAGAGAGTCCAACTTGTCCACCACCAAGTTCTTCAAATACGCGAACATCTCCAGTTGTGCTGACTCCGGTTAGAGTACCGGCGAAGGCGGGAGCGCCGAGGACGCTGACACCAGCGACGACGGAAGCACCCATAGCGATTTTTTTCATAGTGTTAAACATAATCTCTCTCCTAGAATTTTTTAAGTGTGTCAGTTTGGCGTGTGATCTTCAATAAGTTGTTGGGAAGTGGCTTTCCTCTCAACTGAGTCCCATATTAAGCTGCTGTTTGGGGAAGGGATGTGACCGAGTTCACTAGAGTAACGTGATTGTTATTCTTTGAAAAAACCCTTTTCTTCCTAGAGCTTGGGATAGATGAGTTGGGGAAAGTTGTTTCCGTTCAACTTGTTCTTATCATAGCCTGAAACCCTTGCCCTGTGGTGAAGTTACGATAAAGATTCAATCAAGTTTCTATAAAGTTTTCCAGAGGATTCAGATCTAGTTTTCCGTATTTTTACGATCGCAGAAACTCACCGATCCGAGTGGCTGCCTGTTGGAGAATGTGGGGGTCATGGACGAGGGCAAAACGAACGAAACCCTCACCATTGGGGCCAAAACCGGCTCCTGGGGATGCAGCAACCCCTGTGGTTTCCACGAGTTTAGTGCAGAATTCAACTGAGTGTTTTTCCCATTTTTTCGGTAGTTTCGCCCAGACAAACAGGGTGGCGGCGGAGGGAGAAATAGTCCAGCCGATGTCGTCCATGGTGCGGATAAAGGCATCTCGACGCTGTTGGAAGCGGTTAATGGTGGTCTGGATATGGGTTTGGGAGCCTTGGAGGGCGGCGATCGCCCCATTAAAGATGCCTTGATATTGATTAAAGTCTACCACTGCCTTGACTTGCCGCAGTCCGGCGATCAGTTCCGGATTTCCAATGGCATAACCGACGCGAAACCCGCCCATACTGTAGGTTTTGGACAGAGAAAAGAATTCGATGGAGATGGCTTTATCGGGGTCAGCTTGCAGCACGGAAGGGGACGGGGGTTTACCATCAAAGACGAATTCGGCATAGGGAGCATCATGAATCAGGGCGATATTGTGGCGCAAGCAGAGATCTACGGCTTCTTTAAAGAAGGAGAGGGGCGCAGTGGCGGAGGTGGGATTATGGGGATAGTTGAGAACCATCATCCGCGCTTTGTCTAAGACGGAGGGGGGAATATCCCTAAAGTTGGGTAAAAATCCGTTTTCTTGGCGCAAGGGGAGGGTGTAGAGTTCGCCTCCAGCAAAGTAAACCCCACCATAGTGGGAGGGATAGCCCGGATCGAGCAAAATGGCAATATCGCCAGGGTTGAGGAGCGCTAGGGGGAGATGAGCGGTTCCTTCTTGAGAGCCAATAAGGGCGAGGACTTCGGTTTCGGGATCGACGGGAATATTGTATTTATTGGTGTACCATTGAGCGCAGGCTTGCCGGAAGGGGAGGGTACTGCTGAAGAGTTGATAGCCATGGGTGCGGGTATCGGGGAGAGTTTTGGCGATCGCCTCTATAATGTGGGGTGCAGTGGGTTGATCGGACGATCCCAAGGATAAATCGATTACTTCTAAACCAGCAGATTTGGCTTTGCCTTTGCCGCGATCCATGTCAGCAAAGACATTATGTTCAAAGGATTTGAGGCGATCGGCAAAACGAATCATGGGACAGGGAATGGGGAGATGGGTTATAGGTGGGGTTCGATCAGTTCTACTAATTTGGGTTTGGTGAGTGCCCCTTCAGCAGAAGCGGTGAGTTCTCCTGATTTGAACAGGCGCAATCCGGGAACTCCTTCTACAGCGTATTTTTTCACGGATTCTGGATTGGGGTCTACTTCCATTTTCACCACTTTTAGGCGATCGCCATATTCCCTCGCAATTTGATCGATCGAAGGACTCACCAAGCGACAGGGGCCACACCAAGCTGCCCAAAAGTATACCAGGACAGGTTTAGAGGCTTTGAGGACTTCAGATTCAAATTGAGAGTCAGTAATCGTAATCGGGGTACTCATAAGGAATCAGATAAACAATTCAGAACCAGTTCTGGAAGAGCCATTTTAGGTTAGCTTAAGTTATTATACCCCGATTCGGGACTTTCCCTTTAATCAACTAATTTGATGTAGGGGCGGGTTTCAAACCCGCCCCTACATCAAACCCTATTGCCTATTACCTAGAGCGAAGCGCTATGATGTCCATGAATCCTATTTTTGCTTCTGAGCTAAACACCTTTACAGAAGAGACTTCTATCGGCATGATCCAAGCGATCCAAGAAGAGGCGATCGCCACTCCCTTAAGTCCTGAACCGATTATCACTTCCTATGTGCATCAGGGCAATGGAGGGACTCCGATTGTGTTATTGCCGGGGTTTGATAGTTCCCTATTAGAGTTTCGGCGGTTATTGCCTCTGTTAGCCCAACATCAGGAGACTTGGGCGATCGATTTATTCGGGTTTGGCTTCACCGAACGACGGCCTGATTTACCCGTGAGTCCAGAAGCGATTAAGGTTCATTTACACTCCGTTTGGCAAACTCTGATTCAAAAACCGGTGATTTTAGTGGGCGTTTCCATGGGCGGGGGAACGGCGATCGACTTTAGCCTCACCTATCCCGAAGCCGTAGAACAGTTAGTCTTAATTGATAGTGCCGGATTTGCCAACGGTCAAGCCATCACCGCAAAATGGTTAAAACCCCTGGTCTATGGTGCAGCCAATTTTTTACGTCAATCTTGGGTGAGACAGTCTGTCGCTGTGCGAGCTTATTACGATCCTAAGTGGGCTTCCGTGGATGCCCGACTCTGTGGAGCGCTGCATTTAAAGATGCCCTATTGGACAGAAGCCATGGTTAGTTTTACCCTCAGTGGCGGCTACAATAATATGGCGGACAAGGTTGAAAAAGTGACCCATCCAACGCTTATTTTATGGGGAGAGGGCGATCGCATTCTCGGCACTGCTGATGCGGCCAAATTTCAGCAGGCCATCCCCCACGCTAAACTGATTTGGATCGAGCAGTCTGGCCATACTCCCCATTTAGAGCAACCGCAAAAAACCGCCGAATTGATATTAGAACACTGTAGCCAACCCTCCTTACGGTAGGGCACTCACCATACCTGTCGGAACCCAGTGAGATCAACCAGAAGAAATAACCACGATCATAGTTACAGTCTAGAGTCTGGACTTGTTGGCAAATCTCTTGATAGGTAGCCATCTTCTTTCTAGAAAAATCCTGATTCTTCATATATTATCATAGATTTCAGCGAGAATAACTTCACTATGCCTGCCAAAGATCTTTATCACGACAACTGCAAACAAGCATTGATTAAAGATGGCTGGAAAATCACCCACGATCCTTATCCTATGCGCTGGGGAAAAAAAGACTTATTTATTGATTTAGGAGCAGAAAAATTTCTGGGAGCAGAAAAAGGCGATCGCCGCATTGCCATTGAAGTTAAAAGCTTTGTGGGATTATCCGATATTCAAGATCTGAAAAATGCTCTAGGTCAATTTATCCTTTACCAAGACTTACTGGCTAGAATTGAACCAGAAAGAAAACTTTTCTTAGCCATCCGAGATGTTGTATTTAGCGATCTATTTGAAGACTCAATGTCAATCGGTCAAGTTCTCTTAGAAAATCGTCGATTTCAGTTACTTGTTTTCAACTCAGAGCAGGAGGTAATCATATCATGGATGAGCTAGAGCAATATCGGACGGTCATCAAGACCTTACTATCGGAATTCACCACCCGTCAATATGCTAATCCTGATATCTTAGAGCTTCAGAACAAAACCGTATTTGATGCCACTCAAGACCACTATGTTGTCATGTCTGATGGCTGGAACAAGAACGGTTCTCGTATCCATGGCTGTTTGATGGATCTTGAGATCATTAATGGCAAAATTTGGATTCAAAGGGATGGTACAGAATACGGTATCGCGATCGATTTAATGGAGGCGGGAATTCCCAAAGATAAAATTGTCTTGGGATACAAACAACCCTCGATTCGTCCCTATACTGGATTTGCTATAGCTTAACAATGAGTCAAGATCGAGTCCAGTTATCGATGGGGTGGGGGCGGGTTTTGAAAATCGATCG